>PLZI01000132.1 GCA_003152095.1 Acidobacteriota bacterium
TCGCGGGCGCCGTGCTTCTTGCAGATGTCGGTGATGGCCTGGACCTGCTGCTCGAGGTCGTCCTTCAGCCCGTCCACCTCGATGATGAGCACCGTGGCGCAGTCGAGCGGAAAGCCGCACTTGATCGACGCCTCGACCGCCTCGATGACGAGCTGGTCCATCATCTCGAGGGTCGCCGGGATCATGCCTGCCGCCACGATGGCCGAGACGGTCTCGCTTCCCTCCTCGATGCTGTCGTAGATGGCGAGGAGCGTCTTCACCCCCTCGGGCAGGCGGACGATCTTCGCCACGATCTCGGTGCAGATGCCNNCCGCCGGAGTTCTCCGCCACGTTGCCGCCGAGCGTCGCGGCCTTCTGGCTCGCGGGGTCCGGCAGGTACTGATAGCCCAGCGGCGCCAGGGCGCTGCCGAACTCGAGGTTGAACATCCCAGGCTGCACCCGGGCCCTCAGGTTGGCCCGGTCCACCTCGAGGACCTTGTTCATCCGAATCATCTCGATGACGACCCCGCCCTTGACGGGCACCGTTCCGCCGCTCAGGTTCGTGCCGCCGCCCCGGGCGACGAAGGGGGCGCCCCACTTGTTGCAGGCCTTGACCACTCCGACAACCTCGTCTGTCGAATGGACGAAGGCTACGGCGTCAGGGCGCCTCTCCTCGAGGTAGGCGTCGTAGCCGTAGAGCGCCAGGTTCACGCCGGAATCCAGCACGTTGTCCTTGCCGACGACCTGACGCAGATCCTCCGCGAGACAGGATGCTTTCATGGCCTTCATCCTCCTTCTTCCAGGGCGAACAGGCTGATGAGCGTGTGGGGCACGGAGGCACTCGGTCGCAAGCAGGTCTCGCCAGAGCCCATAGGCATCGGGTGCCCCTTCCCCCGCAACAATGCACCACACTCGAGCCCGTTTAACCATAGTTAGTTTGATTCACCCCGGCCAGGGTTCGGGGTCGGTCGCTCATGAGCCTGTCTGATGAGGCGGACGATTAGACTCCGGAAAACGGGGTGGCCATGAAGTTGATTGTTCCAAGAGAAACCAGGGATGGCGAGAAGCGGGTGGCGCTCGTTCCCGAGTCCGTCAAGAAGCTCGTGAAGGCCGGCATTTCCGTGGCCATCGAGCAGGACTCGGGTGCGGGGTCGTTCATTGACGATCGCGCTTACGTCGAGGCCGGTGCCATCGTCGCAACGGATCTCAAGGCATCGCTTTCAGAGGCAGATCTCGTGTTGAAGGTCAACCCACCCACCCTTGACGAGGTGGACCTGATGCGGCCGGGCGCCATGCTCCTCGTCCCCCTCACGCCCACCCGGAACCTCGACCTGGTCCGAAAGCTCCTCGAGCACAAGGTGACGGCGTTTTCCACCGACACTATACCTCGCATCTCCCGGGCCCAGGCCATGGACTCCCTCTCCTCCATGGCCTCCATCGCCGGCTACAAGGCCGTGGTCATGGCCGCCGATACCCTCCCCAGGTATTTCCCCATGCTCATGACCGCCGCGGGTACGGTGCTGCCCGCTAGAGTGTTCGTGATCGGAGCCGGGGTCGCGGGGTTGCAGGCCATCGCCACCGCCCGGCGGCTGGGCGCCGTCGTGGAGGCCACCGACACGCGCCCGGCGGTGAGGACCGAAATCGAGAGCCTGGGAGCCAAGTACGTGGGCGTCGAGGCGGGCGAAGAGGCTCAGGACGCGGGAGGCTACGCGAAAGAGCTGTCCCAGGAGTTCTACCGCAAGCAGACGGAGCTGATCGCAAGACACTGTGCGGCCGCCGATGTGGTGATCACGACCGCGCTCATCGGCGGCGTCACGGCGCCGAAGCTGATCACCGCCGAGATGGTCGACAAAATGAAGCCCGGCTCGGTCATCGTCGACCTCGCCGCCGCGGGGGGCGGGAACTGCACGCTGACGAAGCCCGGCGAGACCGTGGAGCACAACGGCGTGAAGATCCTCGCCCCTTTGAACCTTCCCTCGGAGGTGGCCTTTCACGGGAGCCTGCTCTACTCGCGCAACCTCACGGCCTTCGTCCTGGCCTTCTGGAAGAACGGGGTGTTCGCGCTCGACCTATCGGACGACATCCTCAAGGAGGCCACCATCACGCACGACGGCAAGGTGATTCACATCCCCACCGCACAGGCCCTGGAGAAAGAAGGAGCCCGCCCGTGAACACCGATCTCCTGATCTCGCATCTCTGGGTCTTCCTGCTGGCGACGTTCGTGGGGCTTCTGGTGATCCGGCGCGTTTCGCCCTTGCTCCACACGCCCCTCATGTCCCTCACCAACGCCATGTCGGCCATCGCGGTGGTGGGCTCCCTCGTCGTGACCGGGCGCCAGCAATCGACGCTCAGCACGGTCCTCGGCACCGTCGCCGTGACCGCTTCCATGATCAACATCGTCGGCGGCTACCTGATCACCTACCGCATGTTGTCCATGTTCAGGAAGGGCAAGCAGGCGAAGTGATGGGCGCCGAGTCCTGGATCCAGATCGTCTACGTTCTGTCTGCCCTTTGCTTCATCCTCGCCCTCAACTGGTTGAGCGCGGTCCCCACCGCCCGCCGAGGGGTCCTCACGGGCGTCCTCGGCATGGCGCTCGCCGTCGGCGGCACCCTGCTCAACCCCGGGATCGTCAGCTACACGTGGATCGCCGTCGCTTTCGTGATCGGCTCCGTCATCGGCGTTCCCATGGCCATGATGCCGATGACCGCCGTCCCACAGCGGACGGCCCTCTCCCACGCTTTCGGCGCGCTGGCCGCGGCCCTCGTCGGCACGGCGGAGTACTTCCTCCGCGCCGGTGGCGCGGAGATGGACCGGTTCACCATGGGCGCCCTCGCCGTCGAGGTCATCCTCGGGTTTCTCACCTTCACGGCCAGCCTGATGGCGTTCGGCAAGCTGCAGGAGATTCTCCCTCAGCGGCCCATCACGTACAGGGGACAGAATCTCGTCAACCTCGGGATGCCGGCCGCGGCGGTGGCCCTCGCCGTCTGGCTGGTCATCCACCCCGGGAGCCATGGCCTGTTTCTGCTCATGTGCGGGTTGGCCCTCGGCTTCGGCGTGCTGCTGATCGTCCCCATCGGCGGCGCCGACATGCCGACGGTCATCTCCCTGCTCAACGCCTACGCCGGGCTCTCCGCGGCGGCCATGGGCTTCGTGCTCAACAACAAGCTGCTCATCATCGCGGGCTCGCTGGACGGCAGCTCGGGCCTGATCTTGTCCATCATCATGTGCAAGGCCATGAACCGGTCCTTTTCAAACGTCCTTTTCGGGGCTTTTGGCCAGGTCACGGCCGCGGTGGCGGCGGGCGAGCAGAAGAGTTACCGGAGCGCCAGCGCCGAAGAGGCGGCCAGCATCCTTTTGAACGCCTCGTCCGTGATGGTCGTCCCCGGCTACGGCATGGCCGCGGCCCAGGCCCAGCACAAGGTGAGGGAGCTTTACGACCAACTCACCAGACAGGGCGTGAACGTGAAATTCGCCATTCACCCCGTCGCCGGGCGCATGCCGGGCCACATGAACGTCCTCCTGGCCGAAGCGAACATCCCCTATGACGCCTTGCTGGATCTGGAAGAGGCCAACTCGGAGCTGCCCCAATGCGACGTGGCCCTCGTCATCGGCGCCAACGACGTGACTAATCCCGCCGCCCGCCACGACAAGGGGAGCCCCATCTACGGCATGCCCATCATCGATACTGACAAGGCCCGCACCGTGATGGTGATCAAACGCAGCATGAACCCCGGCTTCGCCGGCGTGGACAACGAGCTCTACACCCTCGACCGGACCCTCATGCTGTTCGGAGACGCCAAGGCTTTTGTCGCCGATCTCATCAAGGAAGTCGACGCCCAGAGCGGCGGGCGGGGCTGATTCGAGGAAGCGTGTGCGCCTACGCGCCCTTACGGCCGCCCTTGGACTGCGGCTTCGGCGGCGCAGGCTTGTCCGTTCCCTTCGGCTGGTCGCCGACCGGGAGAAAGTCATTCAGCTCGGCGTAGAAGCGAAAGGTGGCGGCTCCCATCTGGCGTCGGTCCAGCCATCCACTCTCAACCCCCTCGCCCCAATGGAAGCGCAGGGGGGTCCTAATCCCTCACGCAGCTTCGACCCTGCCGAGCTCTTCGATCTGACGTTCGACCACCTCGGGCTTCTCTTCGCGCGAGCCACCGGCCCCGGCGCGCCGGCGAAGGTGATCGCAACCGGTTCGGTCGCGAGCCCGAGCTCCCCCTTCAGCCTGTCAGACCATACTTGCCAGTACACACACGGCCTCCTCGGCTCACAGCCCTCGTATTCAATCTGGGGCAGGGTGGCGAGCCGCGTCAAGGACGAGGTGTTCCCGGCCTTCCGCGCCTCCTCGTGGCAGGCCGGGCGAAGGCCCGATAGATCTGCCATTTCGCGTCGAGTACCTCGACGCGGAGCGGATGTTGCCGGTGCTGGTTCGAAGAGCAGCCTGAAGGGCCGTCACGAAAGATCAGCGAAGGGCGCTGGAGTTGGCCGACGTACGCGCGCAGGGCTCGCGAACGACGACGACACCGTTGGGCTGTGCGCGCCAAGACGTCGGGCAATTCCCATTGCACCCCTACAGCGCACCGCAATTCCCACTGCGGCCCTGCAGCTTCCAGGGCGAATAACCTGTCGAGCGCTTACAGCTAGACGACGGGCAGCTCCCGGCGGGCCTTCTCGAAGATCTTGTCGAACCAGGCCGCGAAGCGGACCTCAAGGGTGTCGAGCCCGAGGGTGGGCACGGGGGCAAGCGGCCCTCCCAGCCCGGTGAACGGGACCCTAGGCAGCTTGAGGCCATCCGCGTCCCAGACCGCACCCGCGGAGCCAAGGTCGAGCCCCGCCCAAATCGGCACCACCCGTCGGATTTCCGCGGTCACGTCCTGGGCGGACCCGTACTTCATCTTGAACCGGTAGCCGAGCAGGCTGGCGAGCTGGCTGAGGATCTCCCAGGTCTCCATCCCGCCCGCGGGGGGCACCGCGCGCTCCAGTCGCTGCACGCGGCGCTCGGCGTTGGTCATGGTGCCGCTCGTCTCGGCCGTGCTCGACAGCGGCAAGGCCACTGTGGCGCAGGCGGCGGTGGCGGTGAGGAAGAGGTCGCCCACGAGCAGGAAGTCGGCGGCCAGCAGGCCGTCGCACAGGTCCTGCGGGAACCCGGGGGCGCCCACCGGGTCCTCGCCGAGCACGACGGCGACCCTGATCTTCTTGTCGCGCAGGAGCTGGGCCACGTCCAGGCTGGGCGGGGAAAGGTCGCGCAGGACCGCCCCCAGCTCCTTCTCCATCTGCTCCAGGGCCTCGCCGCCGGCGGGATCGACGTAGCCGGGCAGCCAGCGCGGGTCGGCGCCCATGTCGAGCAGCCCCTGGGTGTTCGCCTTCTCGCGCAGGGCGAGCAGCGAGCAGCCCAGGGCCGCAGCCGCCTGGGCGAAGAGCCGCTCGTCGTGGGCCAGCCGCGAGCCACGGTAGTCCTTGTTGAACAGCATCACCTTGAGGATGGTCTTAGCCAGGATGGCGGCCGCCTCGCGCGAGGCGGCGCGCGCCACCCCAGAGAGCTTCTCCAGGCGCTCGTCGGAGAGATCGGCCACCGCCTGGGCCAGCTCCGGCCGGTCGTCGAGGGCGCCCGGCCGCAGGGCGACGTAATCCTTCAACAAGCCGAGGACGGCAAAGGCTTGCCCGCCAGGCAGGCAGCGCAAGTGCAGCTCGGCAAAGCGCGAGGTGCGGTTGTCCTCGGGGCCGACGTAGACGAGGCGGGCGCCTTTGCGGATGGCCTGCTTGCAGGCGATGTCCACCGCGAAGCTCTCCTCGTCGAGGGCCGCGTTGACGACCAGCAGGGCCTGGGCGTCGACGATGTCCGCGTAGGAGGCCGTGGACACGACTTCCGGGGCCTGCAGCTCGCGGTTGACGAGGTGGGCCAGCGAGGTCACGTTATGCGTGCGCAAGGCCAGCCGGGCCAGCTTCTGGGCGAGGTAGATCTCCTCGTTGGTCAGGCGGGGGGAGACGAACACCGCGACCTGGTCGCCGCTGTAGTGGCGGGTAAGCTCCTTGAGCCGCATGGCGGAGTAGCGCAGGGCCTCGTCGAGGCTGCTCTCCTGCAGCTCGCGCCCGACGCGCAGCATGGGCCAGCGCAGGCGCTCGGCCGACTGCACGTGGCCGTAGCCGAAGCGGCCCTTGCGGCAGTGGTTACCGCCGGTGCCCGCGTCGTCAGCCGCACGCGAGACCTGCACCAGGGTGGTGCCGGAGACCTCGTAGCCCAGCCGGCACCCCGCGCTGCAGTAGGGGCACACCGATTCCACCCGGGTGGTCTTCCAGGGGCCGGGCTTGGTCAGGGTCAGCTTCTCGGAGATGGCCCCCGTGGGGCAGGTACCGATGCACAGCCCGCAGCTCACGCACTCGGTGTCGAGCAGGGAGTCGCCCAGGGCGGGCTTGACCACGGTGTCGAAGCCGCGGTTGACAAAGCCGTAGGCGGCCACCCCCACCAGCTCGCTGCAGATGCGCACGCAGCGGCCGCACAGCACGCACTTGTTGGGGTCGAGCACCAACAGCGGGTGGCGCCGGTCCACGGAGTGTTCGACGGCCGCGCCCATGAACGTCTGCACGTCGGCCCCGTACTCGGTGGCGTGGCGCCGCAGATCGCAGGTGAAGAGGGCGGTGCAGCCGCACTCCAGGCAGCGCGCCGTCTCCCGGCGCAGGTCCTCGCGACTGTACCCGGTCTCGACCTCGGCGAAGCTGAGGGCGCGCTCCGCGGGCGGGAGCACGGGCATGCTCCGCCGCCCCTCGGTGGAGCCTGGGGGCAAGTCCTCGATCTCGACCTTGTGGTACGCGTCCTTGCGGCTGTACACCTCCACCGGCTCGGGCTCGGCCCGGCCGGTGGCCACGTAGCGGTCGATGGCGTAGGCGGCCTTGCGTCCGGCGGCGATGGCCTCGATGGCGGTGGCCGCCCCCGTGACCACGTCGCCTCCCGAGAACACTCCGTCCACGGTGGTCTCGAAGGTGCGCTCGTTGACCTCCACGGTCTGCCAGCGGGTGAGGCTCAGCGTTTCGCCCAGGGGCAGGAAGTTGGGCACCCGCCCGTCCACCAGCTCCTTGACGCGCGTGCCCTGGCCGATGGCGGCGAGCACGAAGTCGCAGTCGATGCGGAACTCGGAGCCGCGAATGGGCCTGGGACTGCGGCGGCCGCTCTGGTCTGGCTCGCCCAGCTCCATGCGGATGCACTCCACCCCTGCCACCCGGCCGTTCTCCCCGCACAGCACCCGAACGGGGGCGACCAGGAAGTCCATCTTCACGCCCTCGTGCTCCGCCTCCACGATCTCCGTCTCGTTGGCGGGCATCTCCTTGCGCGTCCGCCGATAGAGGATGCGAACTTCGGCGACGCCCAGGCGCAGGGCGGTGCGCGCGCAGTCGACGGCGGTGTTTCCGCCACCCACCACCAGCACCCTGCCGTGGATGTCGATCCTGCGCTTGAGGCCGAACTGCTTGAGGAAGTCGATGCCGGCCAGCACCCCCGGCGAGTCCTCGTCCTGCACACGCATCTTGGAGCTGTCCCAGGCCCCCAGCCCCAGGAAGATGGCGTCGTAACCGCCCTGCTTGAGGCTGGCCACCGTGAAGTCGCGCCCGAGCCGGACGTTGGTGGAGAGCTGGACGCCGAGGTCGAGGATCTGGTTGATTTCCAGGTCGAGCACGTCCTTGGGCAGACGGTACTCGGGGATGCCGTAGCGCAGCATGCCCCCCGCTTCGGGCTGGGCCTCGAACATCGAGACCTTGTAGCCGCGCAGGGCGAGGTAGTAGGCGCAGGAGAGCCCCGCCGGGCCCGCCCCCACCACCGCCACCTTCTTGCCGTTGGGAGGGGCGAGGCTCGGGCGCCAGGGATCCTTGTCACCCAGGTCGAGGTCGGAGAGATAGCGCTTGATGTAGTCGACGCCCACGGCCTCGTCGAGCAGGGTGCGCCGGCAGCCCTTGACCTCGCAGGGGCGTGTGCACACACGCCCGCACACCGCGGGCAGGGGATTGCGGTCCTTGATGAGAGCGATGGCGTCGCGGTGCTTGTTCAGGGCGGCCAATGCGATGTAGCCCTGGATGTCCACCCCCGCCGGGCACGCGAGCTGGCAGGGGCCGATGCAGTCCGCGTAGTGGTTGGAGAGCATCAGCTCCAGGGCTGCCTTGCGCGAGCGCCGGATCTCCGGGTTGGAGGTCTCCACCACCATGCCCGCCGCCACCCTGGTGGAGCAAGCCGGCGCCAGCGTGCGCGCGCCCTGCACCTTCACCACGCACAAGTAGCAGGAGGCGAAGGGCTCGAGGCGCCCGTCATGGCAGAGGGTCGGGATGGAGGTGATCCCGTTCTCGCGGGCGACCTCCAGGATCGTCATGCGGTTGTCGGCGATGACCCGTTTGCCGTCGATGTGAAGCTTGACGAGTTCCACGGCCCTACACTCTCGTGATCGCTTCGAAGCGGCAGGCCCGGTAACACTCGTCGCAGCGGGTGCACAGGCTGTGGTCGATGACGTGGGGCTTACCCTTCTCACCGGTGATGGCCTTGGCCGCGCAGGCCCGTCCGCACACTCCGCAGCCGTTGCACTTCTCGTTGACGGTGTAGGTGAGCAGGGCCTGGCACTGGTGGGCGGGGCACTTGCGGTTGGAGATGTGCGCCTCGTACTCCGCCCGGAAGTACTTGAGGGTGGTGAGCACCGGGTTTGGTGCGGTCTGGCCCAGGCCGCACAGCGAATTGTTCCTCACCAGGGAGGCCAGGTTCTCCAGCCTCTCGATATCCCCCTCCTTGCCCTTGCCCTCGGTGATCCGGACGAGGACCTCCAGCATGCGCTTGGTGCCCACCCGGCAGAACGTGCACTTCCCGCAGGACTCGCGCTGGGTGAAGTCCAGGAAGAATCGGGCCACGTCCACCATGCAGGTGGTCTCGTCGAGCACCACCAGCCCGCCCGACCCCATGATGGCGCCCGTCTTGTTGATGGACTCGTAGTCGATGACGGTGTTTTCCAGCTCCGCGGGGATGCAGCCCCCGGAGGGGCCGCCCATCTGTACGGCCTTGAACTTGCGGCCTTCCTTGATACCCCCGCAGACGTCGTGGACGATCTCCCTGATGGAGATCCCCATTGGGACCTCCACCAGCCCGCCCCGCCGGATCTTGCCGGCCATGGCGAAGACCTTGGTGCCCTTGCTGTTGGCGGTGCCGAGGCGGTTGAAGGCCTGCGCCCCGTTGAGCACGATCCAGGGCACGTTGGCAAATGTCTCCACGTTGTTGATGTTGGTTGGGCACTCCCACAGGCCCTTGACCGCGGGGAAGGGCGGCCGCATCCGCGGCATGCCGCGGCGTCCCTCGATCGAGGCGATGAGGGCGGTCTCCTCGCCGCACACGAAAGCTCCCGCCCCCTCCTTCAGCTCGACGTGGAACTCGAATCCGGTGCCGAAGACGTCGTCACCCAGGAGGCCGCGCGCCTCGGCCTGGGCGACGGCGATGTTCAGCCGCTCGACGGCCATGGGGTACTCGGCGCGCACGTAGATGTAACCCTGCGTGGAGCCGATGGCGTGGCCCCCGATGGCCATGCCCTCCAGCACCGAGTGGGGGTCGCTCTCCAGGACCGAGCGATCCATGAAGGCCCCGGGGTCGCCCTCGTCGGCGTTGCAGATCACGTACTTCTGCTTGCCCGGGGCCAGCCGCGTGAAGCGCCACTTCATCCCGGTGAGGAAGCCCGCCCCCCCGCGCCCTCGCAGCCCCGACTCGATGATCACGTTGATGAGGCCGTCGGGGTCGTTCTGGTAGAGAACCCTCTTCAAGGCCTGGTACCCGCCCACCTCCAGGTACTCCTCGATCTTCTCCGGGTCGATCACCCCGCAGTTGCGCAGCACGATGCGCTCCTGGCGGTCGAGGAAGGCCTTCTCCTGGCCCTTGCCGTCGCTGGTCCACACCAGCCACTCCTCGATGGGCTCGCCCTTCCCGACGTGCTCCTCGAGCAACCGGTCGACTCTATCCGGGGTCATCTGCCCGTACTGCCAGCGCTTCCCGTCGTTCTCGCGCACCTCCACGAGCGGCTCGCGGTAGCACATGCCCACGCAGCCGGTCTTCCCCACCTTGCAGCTGCCGTGGAGCGTCCCCGTCCTGGCCAGGATCGCGGCGTAGGTCGCTCCGGCGCCCGCCGCCACCCCGCACGTGCCCAGCCCCACAAGGATCCTCACGAGCCCGCCTTCGTCTTCTGCTCCCGATAGGGCTTGAGCACCTTCCTGAGGTCGGCGGGCTTGAGGTTGCCGTGGGTGTCCTTGTTGATCATGAGCACCGGGGCCAGGCTGCAGCAGCCCAGACAGGCCACCGTCTCCAGGGTGAACTCGCGGTCCGGGGTGGTCTCCCCCTCCCCGACCCGCAGCTGGTCCTTCAGGGCCTTGGAGATCCCATCGGCCTGCGCCACGTGGCAGGCCGTGCCGTGGCAGACCTTGATGATGTTGCGGCCCACGGCGTGCTGCCGGAACTGCGCGTAGAAGGTGGCCACCCCGAAGATCTGCGAGAGGGGCACCCCCGTCTTCCTGTGGATCTCGGCGATCCGCTCGCGGGAGATGTAGCCGTCCTGGACTTGGAACTTTTGCAGGAGTGGGATCAGGACCCCGCCCGCCCCCTTGTAGTGGAGGTTCTTGAAGTCATACGCGCGTGGCGCTTCCACGTCGTGGGCTCCCGGCGCCGCGCTAGTCATAGGGCGTCTCGAACATGCGGTTCATCAGGCTCATCATGTCGTCGATGTTGCCGGTGCCCCCGAGGGCATGGGCCTTGCACCCGCGCCGGGAGCAGAACTCCAGGTAGCCGCCTTTGGCAATGTCGAGCGACGCCATGGCGGCGCCGCAGATTTTGCAGGCCAGCGGCAGCATCAGGCTGGCCTCGCACTTCGGGCAGCTGAGATCAACGACGTCGCCCTCCTCCAGGGCGAGGTCCGTCTCCACGCCGTAGTCGCCGAAGACGGCGCTCAGGGAGATCGCCCCCTGCTGGTGGGTCCGGCGCACGTGGCCGTCGAGATGCACGCGCGCGCCCTCGGTGAGCGCCGCGCCGCACTGGGGACAGCGCAGCTCCAGCACGAGCATCTGTTTAGTCATGGACTGGTTCCTTCGTGGAGGCCATCGCCTCCTGCAGCCTTTCGAGGCGGACGAACACGCAGTCCTCCAGCGCGGCCAGGCCGCGCACAACGTCCTCGGCGTGGGCGGCGCAGCTCGGGGCGCCGCACGCCGCACAGTCCTTCGCCGGCAGGTCCGCCATGACCCGCTCCACCTCGCGCTTGCGTGCCACCGACTCGCGCAGGTTGCGTCCCAGCGGGCGCACCGGACGGGCCTTGAGGTGCTCCTCGAGGTCGAAGAAGTGCTCGCGCAGCATCGCGCGCACCTTCTCCTCGGGCACCACCGCCCCTTCGCCCGCCTGCCGGCCGTGCCGGCGCACGATGTGCTGCACGGTGCGCCGGGCGGCGTAGCGGTTCTCCACCGTGAGCTGCCCGCTGATGCAGCCGTCCGGGCAGATGTACGCCTCGATGAAGTCGACGGCCTGAAGCTTGCCCTCCTCGATGTGGTCGAAGACCCGCAGCACGTCGCGCACGCCGGCCACGGTGATCGTGTTGGCGTTGCGCATGCCCGCGATCTCCCCGCCCGCCATCGCCCAGAGCAGCCCGCGCTCGCTGATGGGCGGGGGGTTCTCCACCGGCCCGTTGGCCTTGATGGCCTTCAGCAGCGGACCGTAGACCTCGGCGATGGAGAAGGCCCCGTCCAGGTACGACGCCTCCAGGGCTTCCGGGTGGTGGATGGACTGCAGCATGGCGCTGCACGGAGTGATGAAGAAGATGCCGATGTCGCCGGGCGCGAGCCCCTTTTCCGCGACGAGCCGGCGGCGCAGCAGCTTGGCGGCCAGCTCGCGCGCAGTCTCGATCGGCAGCAGGTTGTCGATCATGTCCGGGTAGCGGAGCTGGATCAGGTGGATGATGGCGGGGCAGGTCACCGAGACCTTGGGCCAGGGACCGCGGCACTCCGAGAGGTAGGCGTCGGTGGCGCTCGCGTGCATGTCGCACATGGCGGACAGGTCGTAGACGTCGTCGAAGCCCAGGCTGCGGAGGGCCTGCAGCACTTGCCCCGGCTCCACGTCCCTGCCGAACTGGGAGTACAGGGTCAGCGTGGGCAGGGCCACCGTGTACTTGAAGCGCTTGAGGTCCGCGGAGGTGGCGGTCGCCGCGTGCATCGCCCCGTGCCGGCACCAGCGGATGCACTCGCCGCAGTCGATGCAGAGGTCGGGGTCGGCGACCGCGCACCCGGCCCGCACGCGGATCGCCGCGGTGGGGCAGGCCTTGCAGCAGTCGACGCACCCCACGCAGCGCTGCGGGTCGAAGACGATCGAATGCTCGCTCCTCGGGCGCTCGCCGTCCGCGACGTCAGGCAAGTCGCACCGCATACGTGAGCGTCGTGCCGACCCCGGGGGTCGACTCCAGCCGGAACTCGTCCGCGCTGTTCTTGATGTTCGGCAGGCCGAGGCCCGCTCCGAAGCCGCGGGCGCGCATCTCCGGTGTGGCGGTGGACCAGCCCGGGGTCATGGCCAGCTCGATGTCTGGGATCCCCCGGCCGCGGTCCGCCACCACCACCCGCACCGCCTCGGGCAGCACCTGGAAGCTCAGGTCCGCCTCGTCGGCGTGCATGATGACGTTCATTTCCGCCTCGAAGTTGGCGATCGAGAGCCGGCGGATGAGGTCCGGCCGGATCCCCAGGTCCTTGCAGATGGACTTGATGCGCGTGGCCACCTCTCCCCCGTGCTCGAAGTCGCCCCCGCGGATCTGGAAGGTCTCGGCATAGAGCACCTCGCTCAGGGCGCGGTCCCCTGTTGCTTGGTGGAGGCGGGCAGGCCGCCCCGGTGCAGGCGGCCGCAGGCCTCGTACATGGTCAGGGTGGTGGACAGCAGGGGCAGGCCGCGCGCGCGGGCCAGGGCCAGCACCTGCGCGTCGGGCCGCTTGTCGTTGACGTAGAGGATGGCCTGCGCGTCGACCACCTCGGCGGTGTGCACCGACTGCAAGTTGGTCAACCCGGTGATGAGCAGGGGCCCGTGCCCGCAGAAGGCCAGCACCTCGCTCATGAGGTCGGCGGCGAAGCAGCCAGCGATCTCCCGGCCGCCGGCCTGGTCGAGGGCCAGCAGGTCCGTGCAGCCGAGAAGCGTGACGATCTCCGCGAGAAGCATGCCCTCACCTCGGGGTCGCGTCCGGGCGGCCGTCTAGCGAATGCCGGCCTCATACAGCTTCGTGGCCATTTGCCAGCGATTCAGGGCCGTGGTGAACACCGTGATCTCGGCCTTCTCCGCCATCTTCACCACGTCGTCGGCGAGGGCCTTGCCCTGGGTGATGACGATGGCGCAGGTGTCGACCAGGTTGGCGGCGGCGATCACGTTGGCGTGCGCCTGCGCGGTGACCAGTAGGTCGCCCGCCTTGGCGTTGGCGATCACGTCGCTGACCATGTCCGATATGTAGACGCCCGTCACGTCCCGATCGAAGACCTTGGTGGCCGCCTTGAGCTCGAGCCGCTCCGCGAGTTCCTGAATCTTCATCCTGTGCTCCTCATTCCATGGACGTGAGGCCGAAGTCGACCGCGATCTGCTGGTAGGTGATCTTCCGGTGGAGGCCGAAGAAGTCGGGCAGGATCAGCACCTTCTTCTGGGGACTGGTCAGGCGCTCGTTGAAGAGCGCGTTGAGGATCCGGACCTTCTCAAGGGGCATGGGCGCATGGCCCTCCTCGCCCTCGGTGGTGATCGCCACGTAGAGCGAGACGCGCTGGTCGTGGGCCAGGTCGCCCATCTGGTAGACGGTGCTGTCCTTGGCGCAGCAGGCGTAGTACAGGAGCCCCGCCAGCTCGCCGAAGGGCACCACCTGGCCGGTCTGGGTGTCGCGGACGTCGAACTGGAAGGTCTGGGCCGCCTCCTGGGGCTTCCAGAACCGATTGCCCTCGCGGTACTCCTCCAAGGGCGGGGTCCGCTCTGCCACGAAGTAGCAGCGCCGGGCGAGAGTGTGGTTCTCCAGCTCGATCATCAGGTAGCCTGGCCGCACATTGACCATCTCGTAGCGCCGGTCACGCTTAGCGGTCCTCTTTAGCGGCCTCACGACGCTCTCCTGCAGCAAGGATCGGGTAAGCTGGAACCCGGTGCAATGAAACGTTCGCATCATCCGCTGAAAGTCAAGTCGGTCAAGCGCTTAGCGAGTGTCTGTTCGAGACTCTTGCCGGATACGTGCGTTCTCTCTGCCTACCGAGCTGCCGCAGGGCAGACAGAAGCACTTGAAAAGAGGTTGAAGGCGCAGCTGGGGAATTTGTCGGTTGTCGCTCGTGCAATGGTCCCGGCTCGACGGGTCTGGTGGATTTAGGGGTGACCGTACACGAGGTCCCCGTCCAGCCCGCGTCCTCTTCTGTTAACCGTGGGATCCCTCCTCGGGGCCACCTGTTGAACGAAACCGCTTCGCGGTAGCTGCCCTCGGGACGAGGCGTCCAGACCCCGATCGCCGAGCTTTTGCTCCGCCCCCCATTTCTAGACACTTTTCGAGCCCAGAATGGGCTCAGAAAGGTTGGCTGTCATGGAGGAGTTTTCTCGGAAGGCGGATGGTCGGCGGGTCTTTTCGGTGGCGTTCAAGCGGGAGACGGTGGCTCGGATCACGTCGGGTGAGAAGACCCTTGCCGAGCTCTCGCGAGAGCTCGGCATTTCGCCGAGCGTCGTTCGAAACTGGATGCGCCTGGTGGAGCGTGGCGGGACGACCGCGGTGGCGGCTGGCGAACCAGATCCTCTCCGTGACCAAGACGCGGGCTTCGTACGGCTACCGGCGCACGCACCGGCTCGTCAATCGTGAGCGGGAGGCCAGCGGGGAGACGCCCTACAACCGCAAGAGAATCCGGCGTGTCATGCGGATCGCCGGCCTGATGCTTCCGGGGAAGAAGAGACATCGTTTCGATCGGCCTCATACCGGGAAAGTCGAGATGCCCATCTCCAACCAGCGTTGGTGCTCCGACGGATTCAACATCCCCTGCTGGAACGGAGACGTCGTGAGGGTCGCCTTCGCCCTCGACTGCCACGACCGCGAGGCTCTCGGGCACGTGGCCCGCGCCCGGGATCTTCGCGGCGAGGACATCAGGCTTCTGCTCGACGAGGCCCTCTGGTCCCGGTTCGGCGAACGCACTCTCACGGCTCCCGTCGAGATCCAGTGGCTCTCGGACAACGGCGGCCCCTACACTTCGACGGACACGGTCCTCTACGCCCAGACTCTCGGTTTCCGCCCGGTGACGACCCCGGCCTATAGCCCCGAGTCCAACGGCATGGCCGAGGCCTTCGTGAACACCGTCAAGCGTGACTACGTCCACGGCGCCGATCTCTCCGACGGGGAAACGGTCATCCGGCAGCTTCCCAGATGGATCGACGACTACAACAGAATCGCTCCCCACTCTTCCCTCGCAATGCGTTCCCCAAAGGAGTGTCGTGCCCTCAACCCTCAGATTTCATGTGTCTAGAAATTTGGGGGGCAGAGCATGCCCATAGAGCGTCGGCTCGGCCGCAAGGTTTCGTTCAACAGACGGATTACGTGCATGCGCTTCGCGACGCTCGTAATCCGCTCTGAGTTAAACGCTCCTGCGCTCTCTTCCCTACGCGCCCTTACGGCCACCCTTGGACTGAGGCTTCGGCGGCGCAGGCTTGTCGGTTCCCTTCGGCTGGTCGCCGATGACCGTCTTCAGGGGGCAGAACGAGAAGGCTGGACACTTCTTGCAACCGACGGCGAGAGCGACGGGGCAGAGAGTCATGTTGTGCTCCTTGGTGCCGGGGCAGCCTACACCCCGGGGGCAGAAGTTTTTAAGACGTCCTGGTTCCGGCACGCATTCTGCTTATATCGGCTATCCGGGCCCGAGCGCCCGGAGAACCTTGAAAAAAATACCGTCGACTCGGTCACGGCAGGAAAGGTCGTCATGAAAAGTCTGGCTGCTCTTCTCGGAGCTCTCTTGGTTTGCTCCGTCCCCGCTGCCGCCCAGAAGTTTGAACTGCCCCCGCTCGTTGAGCCCGCGAACGCCGAGCACCACGCCGGCAAGGTGATCTGGGCTGATCTGGCGACCCCGGACCTCGCCAGTGCGAAAGCGTTCTATTCAGGATTGTTCGGCTGGACCTTCCGCGACATTCATATCGGTAAGATGGACTACGCCGTCGCGTCCCTCGATGGCCGGCCGGTAGGAGGTCTGGTTCACCGGCCCCCGCCGTCTGGTGAGCTCCGGCAGCCGGCGTGGCTGACCTTCATCGCCGTTCGCGATGTCGATGCCGCGAAGCGGACCGCGCTGGAGCACGGGGCCAAGGTCGTGTCCGAGCCCAGAAGTCACCCGCAACGCGGCCGCCAGGCGGTCTTTTCCGATCCCGAGGGGGCTGTTTTTGCCGTTCTCGCCTCCAGCAGTGGCGACCCAGGCGACTTCCTGGCGGCGCCCGGAGAGTGGATCTGGAGCGCGCTTCTTGCCCGAGATCCAGACAAGGAAGCGGCCTTCTATCAAACGCTGTTCGGCTATGACGTTTTCGACCTGCCGAGTGACGACGGTTTGGAACACATGGTTCTTTCGACCGACGACTACGCTCGCGCGAGCGTGAATACCTTGCACAGAGATTCGTCCCGCCGTCATCCCCACTGGCTCAACTTCGTACGGGTCGTGGATGCCGCCGGCGCGGCAGCCAAGGCGGTTGCGCTTGGCGGGCGCGTGCTGGTCGAACCGCATATCGATCGCCACGGTGGCAAGGTGGCGGTCATCGCCGATCCGACGGGAGCACCCTTTGGATTGATGGAGTGGTCGGATACCGACAGCAAAAAGGAGCCGAAATGAACATCGTGCCTCGACGTTGGAGGGTGAATGCGCTCGGGTTCCTGCTGCTCACGGCGCTGTATGCGTGCTTAGTACCCGACGGGGGATATGTCGGGGGCGTCTACGAGGCGCCCGGGTACGAGTACGGCGGCTGGGGGCCGGGTTATCACGTGGGACCGCCCCGCGGCGGCGAACGTCGCCCGGAGACGTCGTCTCCCCACGCCTATCGGCCGGCACCCCGATCCCGCCCGAGTCCGTCGATTCCGACACGTCCGCATGGGCGTTGAAAATATGTCCGATCTGAGCTGACTCTCCAAGCTGCTCGAGCACCGCTCCGGAGGATATGTCCACGGTGCGGTTCAGCCGTCGTGGGAGGTCTCAGCTTGCCGTAAAGATGCGGTCAGGGCTCCGGCCCGGCGGGGACGGGCTCGGCGGCCCCGAGAAGCGCCCGGGCCTCCTCGAGCGGCGCGTCGTCCCGGATCGAATCGAGGGGAAAGCGGGCGAAGCGCGCGGCGGCGTGCCGGAGAGGGTGTCCGTCGGGCAGGTGCGAGGCCTCGGCGACGAGGAGAGCGGCCTCGAGGGCGTGGCCCACCGTCAGGGCGAATCGCCGCGCGCCGGCCTCGAGCACCGTCGTGTCCGGGACGCGGGAGAGCCAGGCCGCGGCGTGCCGGACGGCCTCCGAGGCGCTCCGGGCCGCGGAACCGAGCGGTCCCCCAGCTCCCGCGAGGCATCGTGAGACCTCGCGCTCGACGGGAGAGAGCCCTCCGACCTTCGTGAGCGCCCGGAGGAGGTCGAGGGCGAGGACGTTCGTCGTCCCCTCCCAGAGTGGCAGGACCTGAGCGTCTCTGAGAAGTCGTGGAAGACCTGTGTCCTCGATGTATCCGGCCCCGCCGAACGCCTCGAGGGCCTCGCTCGCGACGAGAATGGCCTGCTTTCCCGTCGTCAGCTTTGCGATCGGCGTCAGGAGCCGGAGGAGCCCGTCCTCTCTCTCCGAAAGAGCATCGTTCTCCTCGCGCCCGAGGAGCTCGACGACCCGGAACGTGAGGAGGAACGCCCCGGCATAGAGCGCCTCGAGGTCCGCGAGAGTCTCGGCGTGGAGCGGCTTTTCGGAGAGCGGCGTTCCGAAGGCGACCCGCTTCGCCGCGTAGTCGCGGGCGAGGTCGAGGGCCCGTCTCATCCCGGAAACCGCGGCGACCGCGTTCCAGGTCCGCGTCGTGTTCAGCATCGTCGTGATGTTCTTGACGCCGTTCGAAAGGCCTTTCACGGGGACCGCCCGGGCCCCGACGAGGTCGAGCTCCGCGGTCGGCAGCATCCGCGTCCCAAGCTTGTCCTTCAGGCGGTGAATGACGAGGCCGTTCGGGTCGCCCGCCCCGTCGCGGGTCTCGAGATAGAAGAGGGCGAGGCCCTTCCCGCCCGGCGGGTTCCCCTCGGGACGCGCCAGCGTCAGGGCCATCTCCGAGGTCGTCGCCGACGTGAACCACTTGGTTCCGTAAAGCCGCCATGTGTCGCCCTCGAGCCGGGCCACGGTTTCGCTCGCGGCCACGTCGGACCCCCCGATACGCTCGGTCATCCACTGGCCCGAGGTCCAGGCGCGGGCGGGGTCGCGCGCGGTCAGGCGCGGCAGCGCCCGGGCGACGAGGTCGGCGTGTCCGGAGACGAAGAGGGTCTTTGCCGCGCCGTCGGTCATCGCGAGCGGGCAGGAGGTGACGCCCGAAGAGGGCTCGAAGAGGTGGACGAGCGCAAACTGATGGAGGCGCGAGAAGGGGCCGTGCCGCCGTTCGTATGGAAGGGCGACGAGTCCCTTTTCGGCCGAGATCCGGAGCGTCTCCTTCCAGAGGCGCGTCAGCTCGATCCGGTCGATGCGGCGTCCCCACGGGTCCCACGAGGTCAGGACAGGGACCGACGCCTCGTCCTCCCGGAGAAGCTCGTGGAGCGGCCCGCCCGAGAGGGCCCCCATTTCCCGGAGAGAAGGCTCGATCTCCCGAAAGACCTCGGCCGGGAGGTGGTTTTCGAGGAAGGCGCGGAGAACGACGTCGCTCTTGTACGTGTTGCCAAGCGCCGGGGGAGCCTGGATGAAGGACATGGTGTCGCTCACGTTATCCCACTTCGCGACGACGTTGCGTTCACCCCTTCCGAATCTCATCCTCCTCGTGTCTCCGCTGTTCCTCCATGACGAGGTCGGTGAGGTGGCGCTTGATGTCGTTGAACTCGGGCGAGGCGGTGTCGCGGGGGCGGCGGAGGGTGATCGGGACGACGGTCTTGACGGTGCCGGGGCGGTACGTCATGACGACGACGCGGTCGGCAAGGTAGATCGACTCCTCGATGCCGTGCGTGACGAAGAGGATGGTCTTCTTGAACTCCGTCCAGATCCGGAGGACTTCATCCTGGAGGTTTCTTCGCGTCAGAGCGTCGAGCGCGCCGAAGGGCTCGTCCATCAGGAGGATCGGGGAGTCGAGCGCGAGGACGCGGGCGATGGCGACGCGCTGGCGCATGCCGCCGGAGAGGTCCTTTGGGAAGCTGTTTGCGAACTCGGAGAGGGAGAGGAGCTGGAGGAGATCGCCGACCTTCCTGTCGATCGTCTCCTTCGGTTCGCCCTTTATTTCCAGCCCGAAGGCCACATTCTTCGCGACCGTCATCCACGGAAAGAGGGCGTACTCCTGGAAGACCATGGCGCGGTCCGGGCCAGGCTCGACGACGGCTCTGCCGTTGGCCACGAGCCGTCCGGAGGTGGGAAGCGAGAAGCCGGCGATGGCGTTCAAAAGGGTCGACTTCCCGCACCCGGAGGGGCCAAGCAGGCAGACGAACTCGCCGGGCTCGACGGCCAGCTCGATGTCGCGCAGCGCGACAACCTCCTGCCCGTCCGGCGACCGGAAGACCTTGTTGACCGCCTCGGCGAGGATCTGCGGTGCGCTCACGACGACTCCAGGCTCCGGTGCCAGCGAAGCAGGTGGTTCGACAGCCTGTTGAGGGCCGTGTCGATACCGAGACCGATGACGCCGATGGTGATCATCCCGGCGATGATCTTGTCGGGCCAGAAGAACTCGCGGGCCTCCAGGATCCGGTAGCCGAGGCCGCTGTTGACGGCGATCATCTCGGCCACGATGACGACGATGAACGACACGCCGTAGCCGACGCGGACGCCGGTCAGGATGTGGGGCGCGGCGGCGGGGAGGATGACGCGGCGGAACATGACCGACCCCTTTGCGCCGAGGTTTCGCGCCGCCCGCACGTAGATGGAGTCGACGTTCCTCACGCCCGCTATGGTGTTGAGGAGGATCGGGAAGAACGCCCCGAGGCTGATCAGGAAGAAGGCAGGCGGGTTGCCCAACCCGAACCAGAGGATCGCCAGCGGGATGAAGGCGATGGGCGGGATGGGGCGGAGGATCTGGACCAGCGGGTTCATCAGCCGATAGACGGTGTTGCTGACCCCCATCAGAAGACCCAGTCCCAGTCCAAGTCCGCCGCCGATGAAAAAGCCGACGAAGACGCGGAAGAGGCTGGCCGCTGCGTCGTGGAGAAGCTCGCCCGAGACGAGCCACGAAAGGTACGGCCCCTGCGCCGGGTCGTAGGACTGGAAAGGCTTTAGGTAGGCCCACCAGCGGATGACGACCTTCGACGGCGACGGAAGGATGAGCGGGTTAATGACCCCCGCGCGCGAGAGCCCCTCCCAAAGCGCGAGAACGGCAAACGGGATGAGGATCGACTGGAGAAGGCGCTTCCCCGCGGCGCCCGTGCCCGCGGGCATCACTTCGCGCCCAGCTCCTTCTTGGCTCTCTGGAGGAAGTCGAGCTTGACCCAGTCCCTGGCGACCGGCGGGTTCGCCATCTTCCCGACGCCCACCTTCTGCATGAAGTCGGTCGTCACCTGCACGTGCTCGACGGTGATGTCGTACGTGAAGGCGGCGTTCGACATCGCGTCCTTGTACTCCTCGGCCGTGAGCTGTCCCTTGAACATGTTTTCGCGGACGTACTTCTCGGCCAGCGCGGGGTTCGCGAGGAAGCTCTTCGTGGCGTCGACGAAGCACTTCAGGACGCGGGCCGCCACGTCGGGCTTCTCGACGTACATCTTCGAAGTCATGACGAGGGCGCGCACCGGCTCACCCATCGGCGTGTCGTAGGGCTTGACGATCTCGGCCGCGAAGCCTTTGGAGATGGCCTGCGTCGCCTGCGGCTCGGACTGGCAGATGGCGTCGACGTTCTTCCCGAGGAGGGCCTGATTCAGGTCGGCGTAGGCGAGGTAGACGATCTGGACGTCCTTTTCGCCCGGCTTGTCGGACCAGGTGAGGCCCGCCTTCTGAAGCTCGACGAGGAGGGCCAGCTCCTGCGCTCCACCACGCGGCACGCCGACCTTCTTCCCCTTCAGCGACGCGACCGACTTCAAGGCAAGGTCGGCGCGGCCGACGATCCTCACGCCTCCCTTCGCGAAGCCGGCCACGACGTAGACGGACGCCCCGGCGGCGCGCCCGGCGACGGCCGCGTCGAGGGCGCTGGCGGCGATGTCGATCTCGCCCGCGATGATACCTGGAACGATGTCCAGCCCCTTGGCGAAAATCTTCTCGTCGATCTTCAGGTTGTACTTCGGCGCGATCTCCTTCATGTACCAGACGGCGCCGTAATGGGCGAACTTCAGGTTCCCGAGCCGGACGACGTCCTGGGCGAGGGCGGCCGGCGCGGCGATGAGGAGCGCCGCGCCGAGCGCGAGGGCTGCGGCGCGGAAGATCTTCTTCATATCGGGGCCTCCGTCGAAGTATCTCGTTTCAGGGAACGCGGCGATTCTAATGCGGTATCGTGTACCGCTGCATTGAACGCACGAGGGTGATTGCAGAATGACGAGTCCTTCCGCAACACCGGGCCGCGCGCGCAAGGCGGGGCCGTCCGCGCCGAAAGAGCAGCCCGACGTCGATCGGAAGTACGTGACCGCGCTCGGGCGCGGCCTGCAGGTACTGCGCTGTTTCGACTCGCGGGACCGCTGGTTGGCCAATCAGGAGATCGCGATGCGAACCGGCCTCGCGAAGCCGACCATCACCCGGCTGGCGTACACGCTCGTCCAGACCGGCTACCTTCGCTACTCCCGCTCGCACGGCAACTACGCGCTCGGGAGCGCGGCGCGGAGGCTCGGCTTCGTCGCCATGGCCCAGATGGACGTCCGCCGCGTCGCGCGGGAGCCGATGCAGAGTCTCGCGGAGTACGTCAAGGGCGCGATCCACCTCTCCGTGAGAGAGGGCCTGTCGATGGTCCTCGTCGATACCTACCGGAACCCGGACGCGTTCTTCGTCGAGATCGGGTCGCGAGTTCCCATCGCGACCACGTCGATCGGGCGCGCCTACTTCTGTGGGCTGCCCCAGGCGGAGCAACGGAAGCTCCTCGACGAGCTCCGCGAGGCGCACGCCGATCAGTGGCCGCAGCTGCGGAAGGCGTTCGATCAGGCCGTTCTCGACCATCAACAGCGTGGGTTCTGCGTCGCCCTCGGCGAGTGGCGGCGGGAGGTGAACGGAGTCTCGGTTCCGCTCGCCCAGGCGGACGAGACCGAGCCGGTCGTCTTCAGTTGCAGTGGCGCCTCGTTCCAGCTGGATATCGACCTCCTGAACAAGGAGGTTGGCCCGCGCTTGCTCACGCTGGTGGGCAACGTGCGCTCCGCGCTGGCAGGCGCTTAGGAAGCGCTCCCGAGCCCCTGCGGCTCTTGCCGGACCGCGCCTTTCGTTTTCTGCGAAACTATGTATCGCCTGGCGAAAATACTTGCCGCAAATGGCGCCGATCTCGTAGACTCCGTCGCGTCGACTCTGAACGGGTCGGGCTTCGAAGGAGGACGTCGTGGACTTCACGCTTCCGGAAGAAGTGCTGGCGCTGCGCGACACCATCAGGAGGTTCGTCGAGCGCGAGCTCGATCCGATCTCGGAGCAGGTCGAGGAAGAGGACCGGATTCCCGACGGCGTGGCCGCGAAAATGGCCGACATGGGCCTCTTCGGCCTCGCCATCCCGGAGGAGTACGGTGGGCAGGGGCTGCCCGTGGTCGCGCAGTGCGTCGCCAACGAGGAGCTGTCCCGCACCAACGCCTGCTTCCGAACGCGCATCGGGACCAACAACGGCATCGGCTCGATGGCCATCCTCATCGGCGGGAGCGAGGAGCTGAAGCGGAAGTACCTGCCGGAGATGGCCGCCGGCCGGCTCATCGGCTCCTTTGCCCTCACCGAGCCCAACGCCGGCTCGGACGCCTCGCGCCTCCAGACCACGGCGGAGCTCAAGGGCGACAAGTACGTCATCAACGGCGTCAAGCACTTCATCACCAATGGCGACATCGCCGGCGTCCACACGGTGATGGCCATCACCGACAAGTCGAAGGGGCCGAAGGGCATCTCCGCGTTCGCGGTCGAGAAGGGATTCCCCGGCGTGTCGGTGGGCACGATCGAGAAGAAGATGGGCCTTCGCGGCTCGCATACGGTCGAGCTGGTGTTCGAGGACTGCGAGGTCCCCCGGGAGAACCTGCTCGGGCGCGAGGGCGAAGGGTTCAAGATCGCGATGAAGGTGCTCGACAAGGGGCGCCTCACCATGGCTGCCTGCGCGCTGGGCGCCATCGAGAAGCTCATCGCGCTCTCGACCGAGCAGGCCAAGACGCGGGTCACCTTCGGCGAGCCCATCGCCAAGCGTCAGGCGATCCAGTGGATGCTCGTGGACATGGCCATCTCGGCCTATGCGATCCGGCACGCCACCTATCACGCAGCCTGGAAGCTCGACCGCGGCGAGCGCGTCACCAAGGAAGCCGCCATGGTCAAGGTTTTCGCCACCGAGGCGGCGAACAAGGCCGCGGACAGCGCCGTCCAGATCCACGGAGGGATGGGCTACATGAAGGGCACGGCCGTGGAGCGGTACTACCGCGATCTGAGGCTCATGCGGATCTACGAAGGCACGTCGGAGATCCTGCGGATGATCATCGCCCGCGAGATGATCGCGTGAAGCTCGAGCCGGAGCTCCTGGACGGCACCATTTCCGAAGAAGAGGAGTGGGCAACATGAGCGACAAGCTGGTCAACCTGCGCGACATTCGATTCGTCCTGTACGAGGTGCTGAAGGTCGAGGGCCTGCTCGACTCCGAGCGGTACTCGATGCATTCGCGCGAGACGTTCGACATGGCGATCGACGCTGCGTACAAGCTCGCGCGCGAAGTCTGCTGGCCTGCCTATACGTCCATGGACAAGGCCGGGGTGAAGTACGATCCCAGGACCAGGAAGACCGAGGTGCCGGAGTCCATGCACAGGGTCTGGGCCGCCTCGAAGGAAGGCGGCTGGTTCGGCATCACCAGTGAATGCGAGCACGGTGGGCAGCAGTTCCCGGGCACGGTGGGGCGCGCGGTCGAGTTCATCCTCCACGCCGCAAACACCGCTGCGCGCATGTACGTGGGAGGAACCAACGGGGCAGCGCACCTGATCGCGGCGTTCGGCGACGAGAAGATGAAGGCCACCTACGTCGAGAAGCTGACGGCAGGCGAGTGGGCCGGGACCATGGCCCTGACCGAACCCCAGGCCGGCAGCTCGCTCAGCGACGTCAAGACGACCGCCATCAAGGCCAAGGACCGCGACCACTACCTCATCACCGGGACCAAGTCCTTCATCTCCTCGGGCGATCACGATCTGGCCGAGAACATCGTCCACCCCGTGCTGGCGAGGCTCCCGGACGCGCCGCCAGGGGTCAAGGGCATCAGCTTGTTCATCGTCCCCAAGTACCGCTTCAGGCCGGACGGCTCGATCGGCGAGTTCAACGACGTGGTGACCGGCGGCGTCGAGCACAAGCTGGGCTTGAGAGGCCAGGCGACGGCCACGCTGAACTTCGGGGAGAACGGCGACTGTCACGGCTGGCTGATGGGGGAGCCCAACAAGGGCTTGGCGTACATGTTCCAGCTGATGAACGGCGCGCGCATCGCCACGGGCGTGCAGGCGACCGGGGTGGCGTCGAACGCCTACCAGCACGCTCTCCAGTACTCGAAGGAACGGCTGCAGGGACGTGCCATCACCGAGAAGGATCCGACCAAGCCCCAGATCGCGATCGTCAACCATCCGGACGTGCGGCGGATGCTGCTCACGCAGAAGGCGTACACCGAAGGGATGTTCGCCCTGCTCGCGTACGCGGCGAACCTGACCGACAGGATACGCATCTCGTCGAGCGCGGAGGAGCGCGAACGCGCCCAGGACTTGCTGGAGATCCTGACCCCGGTCTGCAAGGCCTACGGTTCCGACATCTCCTTCCAGTCGACGGTCCTCGCCATCCAGGTCTACGGGGGGTACGGCTTCTCGGAGGAGTTCCCGCTCGCGCAGATGCTCCGCGACCAGAAGGTCTTCTCCATCTACGAAGGGACGAACAACATCCAGGCGATGGATCTGCTCGGCCGCAAGGTGGTCATGAAGCACGGCGCCTCGTTCAAGGCGCTGGTGGGCGAGATCGCGAAGACCATCGAGGAAGCGCGCGGCCTCGCGCCGCTGAAGGAGATGACCGACAAGGTGGAAGCAGCCCTGCGGACGGTCATCGACACCACCCAGCAGCTCGCCAAGCTGCTCGTCGAGATCGATCTCTACATGAGCTACGCGAGCCCGTATCTGCAGATGTTCTCGCAGCTGGTGATCTCGTGGCAGCTGCTCTGGGAGTCCGTCGTCGCGCAGAAGGCGCTGGATGGCGGGTCGTCCGAGCGGGACTTCTACCTGGGCAAGCTGGCGGCGGCGCAGTTCTACGTCAACAACGACCTGGCGTACGCCCATACGACGGCCAGGATTATCAAGACCGGCGACCGCGTGGCACTCGATTGCCAGGAGGCGTGGCTGTGACGCCCTCGGGCTCCACTGTTCTCGCGGCCGTTCGATCCCCTTCGACGGAGGACATATGAACTCGGCGGACTACTCGACGCATGGCGCGGTGGCGGTAGTGACCCTGAACAATCCGCCGGTGAACGGCCTCAGCCACGAGCTGCGCGGGGCGATCGTGGCCGGGCTCGACCAGGCGCTTGCGGACCCCGCCGTGAAGGCCATCGTCCTCATCGGCGCCGGCAAGGCATTCTCCGGCGGCGCGGACATCCGGGAGTTCAACACGCCCAAGGCGACCGCCGAACCGAACCTGGGGTCGGTCATCCGCGCCGTGGAGAGGAGTCCGAAGCCGGTGATCGCGGCGATCCATGACGTGGCGATGGGCGGCGGTCTGGAGCTCGCGCTCGGTTGCCACTACCGGGTGGCGGCGAAGGGCGCGCAGATCGGGTTTCCCGAAGTGAAGCTGGGCATCCTGCCGGGCGCCGGCGGGACGCAGCGCTTTCCGCGCGCCGTGGGTCCCGAGACGGCGGTCAGCCTGATCGTCTCCGGGAACCCGGTACCCTCGGAGGCGCTGGAGAGCACGGGGTTGTTCGACCGGCTCATCGAGGGCGACCTGCTGCAGGGCGCGATCGCGTTCGCCGACCAGGTGGTGGACCGGCGGCCGCTCAAGCTGGTGCGGGACATCAAGATCGACTACCCGCACGCGGAGGCCTTCTTCGCCTGGGCGCGCACCTCCGTGGGCGCGAGCTCGAAGGGGTTCCCGGCGCCAGTGAAGTGCGTGGAGGCGGTGGCGGCGTCGGTGTCCAAGCCGTTCGAGGAGGGGCTCAAGCTCGAGCGCGATCTGTTCACGCAACTGGTGCAGTCCACCGAGTCGAAGGCGCTGCGGCACCTCTTCTTCGCCGAACGCGCCGCAGCCAAGATCCCCGACCTCCCGGAGGGCACGCCCACGCGGCCGATCAAGTCGGCAGCCGTCATCGGCGCCGGGACCATGGGGGGCGGCATCGCGATGAACTTCGCCAACGCCGGCATCCCGATCACGGTCCTCGAGGTGAAGCAGGAAGCGCTCGACAAGGGCCTGGCCGCCGTCCGCAAGAACTACGAGGGCCAGGTCAGGAAGGGGAAGCTGAAGCCGGCGGCGCTCGAAGAGCGCATGGGGCTCATCAAGCCCAGCCTCGACTACGCCGACCTGGGCCAGGCCGATCTCGTCATCGAGGCGGTCTTCGAGGACATGGCCGTCAAGGAGGCGGTGTTCAAGAAGCTCGATGAGGTGATGAAGCCGGGCGCCATCCTCGCCACCAACACGTCGACGCTGGACGTGAACCGGATCGCCGGGTTCACCCGGCGGCCGCAAGACGTGATCGGGTTGCACTTCTTCAGCCCGGCGAATGTGATGAGGCTCCTGGAGGTGGTGCGCGGGAAGGCGACGGGCAAGGACGTCCTGGCGACGGCGATGGGGCTGGCGAAGAAGCTGAAGAAAACGGCGGTGGTGTCCGGCGTCTGCGACGGTTTCATCGGAAACCGCATGCTCGGGCCCTACGGGCGGCAAGCGGGGTTCCTCCTCGAGGCGGGCGCGCTGCCCTGGCAGGTGGACGCTGCGCTGGAGAGGTTCGGAATGGCCATGGGGCCGTTCCGCATGGCCGATATGGCGGGTGGCGACATCGGCTGGGCCGTTCGCAAGCGGCTCTACGTCGAGAAGCCGCAGGTGAAGTTCTCGAAGATCGCGGATCGCCTCTGCGAGCTGGGCCGCTTCGGGCAGAAGACGGGCGCAGGCTACTATCGGTACGAGCCGGGCAAACGCGACGCCATTCCCGATTCCGAGGTGGAGGCGCTCGTCGTCGGCTCCTCGAAGGAGCTGGGCGTCACCCGGCGCAAGATCACCGACGACGAGATCGTCGAGCGCTGCATCTTCGCGCTGGTGAACGAGGGCGCGAAGATCGTCGACGAGGGCATCGCCGCGCGAGCGTCCGACTGCGACCTGGTCTACATCACCGGTTACGGGTTCCCGCAGGTCCGCGGCGGCCCGATGTTCTACGCCAGCACGGTGGGCCTGTACGACGTGGTGCGGTCGATGAAGCGCTTCCACGCCGATCCGCTCGGCGACCCTGGCTTCTGGAGGCCGGCCGAGCTGATCGAGAGGCTCGCTGCCGAAGGCAAGTCCTTCTCAAACACCTGAGCCACGGGAGGCCATCATGACCGACGCCGTCATTGTCTCGACCGCTCGCACCGCGCTCGCGAAGTCCTGGCGCGGCGCCCTCAACCTGACCTACGGAGCGACCCTGGGAGGTCACGTCGTCCAGGCGGCCGTCGAGCGCGCCAGGATCGATCCGGCCGAGGTGGAGGACTGCATCATCGGCTGCGCCCTGCCCGAGGGCACCCAGGGCGGCAACGTGGCCCGCCAGATCGCACTTCGCGCCGGCCTGCCGGCGACGACGGCCGCCACCACGGTCAATCGCTTCTGCTCGTCCGGCCTGTGGGCCATCGCCATGGCCTCGCATCGCGTGATCGTGGATCGCGTGCCCGTGCTGGTCGCCGGGGGGCTGGAGAGCATCTCCTGCGTGCAGAACGACGTGAACAAGCTGATGTTCCGCGACCCGTGGCTGGTCGAGAAGAAGCCGGCCATCTACGACACCATGCTGCAGACCGCCGAGACGGTGGCTAAGCGCTACGGCATCCCGCGCGAGCGGCAGGACGAGTACGGGGCCCGCAGCCAGCAGCGCGCGTCCGCGGCTCAGGCGGCGCGGAAGTTCGACGCGGAGATCGTGCCGTTCAAGACGGTGATGGCCGTCGCCGACAAGGACACGGGCCGCATGATGACCAAGGAGGTCACGCTCTCCGAGGACGAGGGCATCCGCACCGACACCACCCTGGAGGGCGTCTCCCAGCTCAGGACCGTGTTCCCCGGCGGCTGCATCACGGCCGGCAACGCAAGTCAGTTCTCCGACGGCGCCTCGGCGTGCGTGGTGATGGACGGCAAGCTGGCCGAGAAGCGCGGCCTCCAGCCGCTCGGGATCTTCCGCGGCTTCGCCGTGGCCGGCTGCGAGCCGGACGAGATGGGCATCGGGCCCGTCTTCGCCGTCCCCCGGCTCCTCGAGCGGACCGGCGTGAAGATGAAGGACGTCGGGCTGTGGGAGCTCAACGAAGCCTTCGCCGTGCAGGTGATCTACTGCCGTGACCGGCTGGGCATTCCCGACGAGCTGCTGAACGTGGATGGCGGCGCCATCGCCATCGGCCACCCGTACGGCATGTCGGGCTCGCGCCTCGTCGGACACGCGCTCATCGAGGGCAAGCGCCGCCGCGTGAAGTACGTCGTCGCCACGATGTGCATCGGCGGGGGGATGGGAGCCGCCGGTCTCTTCGAGGTGGCGTGATGGCCACGTCCCCTGCGCCCGTGCTGGGCGTGGTCGGCTGCGGCGCCATGGGCCGCGGCATCGCGCAGATCGCGGCCCAGGCCGGCATCGCGGTCCGGCTCTTCGACGCGCGGCCGGAGGGAGCGGCGGAAGCGCGATCGGGCGTCGCCGATGCATGGCAGCGCCTCGTCACCAAGGGCAAGATGGCCTTAGCCGACGCCGAGGCGGCGGTCGAGCGACTGTGCGTCTGTCATGGCCTCGAGGCGATGGCCGGCTGCGATGTCGTGGTGGAGGCCATCGTCGAGGAACTGGAGGCGAAGCGCGCCCTCCTGCGTGCGCTGGAACCCATCGTCGGTGAAGGCTGCATCCTCGCCACGAACACCTCGTCGCTCTCGGTGACGGCAATGGCGGCCGGTCTTTCCAGGCCGAAGCGCGTCGCGGGCTTCCACTTCTTCAACCCGGTCCCGCTCATGAAGGTGGTCGAGGTGGTGGCCGGGCTCTTGACCGATGCGGCCGTCGTGGATGCCCTGGTCGCCTTGGGCCAGCGCATGGGGCACACCGCGGTGCGTGCCAAGGACACGCCGGGCTTCATCGTCAACCACGCCGGGCGCGGCTTCGGCACGGAGGGGCTGCGGATCCTGGCCGAGGACGTCACCTCCGCCCCGGACCTGGACCGGATCCTGCGCGACACCGCGGGCTTCAAGATGGGTCCGTGCGAGCTCATGGATCTCACGGGGCTCGATGTCTCGCACCCGGTGATGGAGTCGGTCTACCGGCAGTTCTATGATGAGCCGCGGTTCCGGCCCCAGCCGCTGACGCGCCAGATGCTCGCGGCGGGCCTGCTCGGCCGCAAGGCGGGGCGGGGCTTCTACGCGTATGAGGAAGGAGTTCAAGTGCGGGCACCGGAGCCGCCGGCTCCGGCGACACGGCCGTCGTCGGTGTGGGTGAGCGGGGCCCGGCCGCAACTCGCCGGGCGCATCGTCGAGCTGGTTCGCCAGCTCGGCGGGCACGTCGACGACGGGACGGTGCCGGCTGCCAGCAGCCTGTGCGTCGTGACGCCGCTGGGCGAGGACACGACGACACTCGCCGTGCGCGAGCGGCTCGATCCAGCCCGCACCGTCGCCGTCGACGCCCTGTTCGACCTCGGCCGCCGGCGGGTCGTCATGACCTCGCCTGTGACGTCCCCGGCCATGCGCGACGCCGCGCAGGGCCTCCTCGCGGCCGACGGCGTGCCCGTCTCGGTGATCCGGGACAGCACGGGTCTCGTCGCCCAGCGCGTCGTGGCCACCATCATCAACATCGCGTGTGACATCGCGCAGCAGCGCATCGCGACGCCCGAGGACGTCGACCGCGCCGTGGTGCTGGGGCTGGGCTATCCGCACGGCCCGCTGGCCTGGGGGGACAGGCTCGGTCCTGTCACCGTGCTCGAGATCCTGGAGGCCATCCATGGCCTGTCCGGCGATCCTCGCTACCGCCCGAGCCCCTGGCTGCGGCGGCGCGCCCTCCTCGCCAAGTCTCTGCTGACCCCTGAGGCCTAGATCACGATGCTCGACGCATATATTTACGATGGTCTCCGTTCGCCCTTCGGGCGCCACGCCGGCGCCCTTGCCGCCGTTCGCCCCGACGATCTCGCGGCCGAGGTGATGCGGGCTATGGTCATGCGCTCGCCCTGGAAGCAGGAGGACGTGGAAGACGTCCTCCTGGGCTGCGCGAACCAGGCCGGGGAGGACTCGCGCAACGTGGCGCGGCACGCCGTCCTGGCGGCGGGCTTCCCGGCAGCGATCCCGGCACAGACCGTGAACCGGCTCTGCGCGAGCGGCCTCGCCGCGGTGATCGACGCCGCCCGCGCTGTCACCTGTGGCGAGGGAGAGCTGTACGTCGCGGGCGGCGTGGAAAGCATGAGCCGGGCGCCCTTCGCCGTGGCCAAGGCCGAGGCGCCCTACGCCCGTGAGCTCCGCGTCTATGACACCACGCTGGGCGCCCGGTTCCCCAATCCGAGGATCGTGAAGGGCTACGGCTCGGACTCCATGCCGGAGACGGGCGACAACGTCGCCAAGGACCACGGCATCTCGCGGAGTCAGGCCGACGAGTTCGCCGCGCGGTCGCAGGAGAAGTACGAGAAGGCGCGTGCCGCGGGGTTCTTCGCCGGCGAGATCCACCCCATCCAGGTTCCGACGGGCAAGAAGACCCCGCCCGCCATCGTGAGCGTGGACGAGCATCCCCGGCCCGAGTCGACGCTGGAGGCCCTGGCGAAGCTCCAGCCGCTGTTCGAGGGTGGCGTGGTCACGGCCGGCAACGCCTCCGGCATCAACGACGGCGCCGCGGTGCTGCTCGTCGGGAGCCGCGCCGCAGGCGAGCGCGTCGGAGCGAAGCCCCTCGCCCGGATCGTGGCCTCGGGCGCCGCGGGAGTGGAGCCGCGCGTCATGGGTCTCGGCCCCGTGTACGCGATCCCGAAGGCGCTCGCCCGGGCGGGCCTCACGCTCGACCAGATGGACCTGGTCGAGATCAACGAGGCCTTCGCCAGCCAAGTGCTGGGCTGCCTCAAGCTCCTCGGGATCCGCTTCGACGACTCTCGGGTGAATCCCAACGGAGGGGCCATCGCGGTGGGCCATCCGTTGGGGGCTTCCGGTGCCCGGCTGGCCCTCACGGCCGCCCGCGAGCTCCAGCGCCGGAACGGCCGCCATGCCGTCGTCAGCCTGTGCATCGGCGTGGGCCAGGGGCTCGCGATGATCATCGAGCGCCCGTGACGTGATCGCAGCTCCAAGGGGAGGCTGAGAATGGACCACTACCAACTGTTCATCGACGGTGAGTTCGTCGAGGCCGAGGGGGGGAGGACCTTCCCTTCGATCGATCCCGGGACGGGGGCTACGATCGCGACGGTGGCGCAGGCCGGGAAGGCCGAGGCGGAGGCGGCCATCGCGGCGGCGCGGCGCGCATTCGACAAGGGGGAGTGGAGCCGGATGACGCCGGCGGCGAGGGCGGAGAAGCTCTACGACTTCGCCGACCAGATCGCGCAGCTGGGGTCGCGACTGGGGTTGGTGGAGTCAATGGACTCGGGCCAGGTGATCCGGCTGGCGCGTTTCTGGGGCATGGCGGGATCGTCGCTGTTCCGCAACCTGGCTCATTACGCGGCCACCAAGTTCCCGTGGCAGGAGGAGATCCCGTACGCGGGGAACCTCTCACCTGGGCGCGACTATCTCCGGCGGGAGCCGGTCGGCGTGTGCGTGGGGATCATCCCGTGGAACTTCCCGGCGAGCATGGCCTTCTGGAAGATCGCCCAGGCCATCACCATGGGGAACACGGTGGTGCTGAAGCCGGCATCGGCGACGCCGCTCAGCGCCCTGATCATCGCCGAGGCAGCGCGGGTCGCCGGCATTCCCAAGGGGGTCATCAACGTCGTGACCGGGCCGGGAGGGGAGCTGGGCAGAACCCTGTGCAGCCACCCCGATGTGGACAAGGTGGCCTTCACAGGCAGCACCGAGGTGGGCCGCGAGATCATGCGAATGGCGTCCGAGGGCGTGAAGAAGGTGACCCTCGAGCTGGGCGGCAAGTCGGCCAACATCATCCTCGACGACGCCGACATCGACCAGGCCGTGGACGGCGCCATCTTCGGCACCTTCTTCCACCAGGGGCAGGTGTGCGACTCGGGGACTCGAGTCCTGGTGTCGTCGAAGATCTACGACCAGTTCCTCGAGAAGATGAAGGCCCGCACCGAGAAGCTGCGGGTAGGCTACCAACTCGACCCGAAGAGCCACCTGGGGCCTCTCGTCAGCGCTTCGCAGCTGGCGATCGTCGAGGGCTACGTCGAGCTGGGGAAGCAGGAGGGAGCGGAGCTCGTCACCGGCGGCAAGCGCGTGGAGGCGCCAGGGACGAAGGGAGGCTTCTACTACGCCCCGACCATCTTTTCCGGGGTCGACAACAAGATGCGCATCGCCCAGGAGGAGATCTTCGGCCCGGTGGTCTCGGTCGTGAAGTTCGAGGACGACGAGGAGGCCGTGGCGATCGCCAACGACTCCATCTACGGGCTCGCCGGCGGGGTCTTCTCGAACAACGTCGGCCGGGCCGAGCGCGTCGCGCGAGAGATGCGGACCGGGACCGTCTGGATCAACGACTACCATGTGTTCGGCGACTTCTGCCCGTTCGGCGGATACAAGCAGTCGGGCGTCGGCCGGGAGCTGGGTCACGCGGGCCTGGCCGAGTACACGCAGATCAAGCGCGTGCGTGTGAGCGCGTCCGGGCGGACCTCGAGCCTCTTCCCTCAGAGCCGCGTCTCCTTCTTGCAGTACAACTGCCCGACCAACGTCATTGCGGGACACGGGAGCCTCGCCTCGGTCAACCGGGAGGTGGTCAGGCTGGGCTGCCGCAGAGCGCTCGTCATCACCGATCCCGGCGTCCGGAAGGCGGGTCTCGTCCAACCGGTCCAGGATGTGCTGGCCGAGTTCTGCGCCGGCGTCTTCGAAGGCGTCGCCCAGGACGCCGAGTTGCACGTCGTGGACGCAGCCGCGGAACTGGCCCGGGAGCTCAAGGCCGACTGCATCGTGAGCGTCGGCGGCGGGAGCGTGCTCGACACGGCCAAGGCTGTTTGCGTGGTCATGCGGTCCGGCGGGCGGGCCAACGATCACATCGCCATCAACCGGCTCACCGAACCGCAGGCCCCGCACATCGCCATCCCCACCACCGCCGGGACCGGCAGCGAGGTGTCGAACGTCTCGGTCCTGAAGAGCAGGTCCGCGGGACGCAAGGTGTACATCGTCGACGACCACATCGTCCCCAACACGGCCGTTCTCGACCCGCGCTTCACGCTCACTTTGCCCAAGGCGCTCACCGTCAGCACCGGGATGGACGCCATGACCCACGCCATCGAGGCGATGACCTCCATCCTCGCTCAGCCCATCAGCGACGGACAGGCGCTGCAGGCGATCCGGATGATCCGGGCGAACCTGCCCAGGGTGGCGGCGAACGGCAAGGACGAGAAGGCCCGCTCCGAGCTGCAGATCGCCGCGACGATGGCTGGCTGGGCTTTCACCGTCGCCCAGGTCGGCCTGGTCCACGCCATGGCTCACACCATCGGCATGCTGCACGGCGTTCACCACGGGACCGCCTGCGGCATCATCCTGCCCAAAGTCATGCGCTTCAACATCGATTTTGCCGCTGGCAAGCTGGCCATGGTCGCCCAGGCCCTCGGGGTCAACACCCTGGGCATGGACGAGCGCACCGCCGGCCTCGCCGCCGCCGCCGCGATCGAGGCGCTGATGGAGGAGGTGGGCCATCCCATGAGGCTTCGCGACATGGGCGTCCCCAAGGAAGGGCTGCAGGCCGCCGGCGTCCACGCCCTCGCCGACTCCGCTGCGCTCTTCAACGCTCGCCCGGTCGGCGATCCCAGACTCGTGATCGAGCTCTTCGACCAGGTCTACTGAGCTTTGGCGCCTTCAACAAGGCCTTCGCCACGCTCGAGGACGGTGTAAGGCAGCGTGGTCGCGTTGAAGCTTCGCGGCCGGCCAGTCGAGGGGCCGCTCAGAGCTCCCGGATGAGAGCCTGGCGTTTCTCCTGGTATTCCGCCTCGGAGAGAGCGCCGCTCTTGAAGAGCCGATCGGTCTCCTTGAGGCGCTCTTCGACCGAAGCGCGTGTCGCGGGCGCCGCCGCCACGCGGCCGCCAAGCCCGTCCGAGCCGCCCATCTGGGGCCGGGTGTGCGTGAAGAGAACGTTCCGGAACTCCTCCGGATGAAGGATGCGGGGGAACAGGACCGTACTGTCGCTCCCCGCGGTCTGCAGCTCGACGTCGCCGTAGGAGAGCCAGCGACCCCCCATCGTCGAGCGCACGTTGACGTCCTGGATCTTCTCGAGCGGAATCTGACGGACGTTCCGCGTGATGAATCCGCTCTTCTTGATGACGCGGGAGGACGTGACGGCGAACTCGTCGAAGGAATCGACGAGAGCGCGCCATCCCATGCCGAGGAGGCCCGCGAGGACGACGAAGCCGGCGACGTAGAGAAGAGGAGCCTGAAAACCGGGAGGTCCGGCGCCCTCCGCCGCCGCGGGGACCAGCAGCAGTCCAATCGCGGCGACCGCGACGCCGAGCAGACTAACGGCCGCGGCCGGAACGAACCTCACCCAGTGATACCGGGGCCTCAACAAGACCTCCTCACCGGGCATCAGATTCTTCCCGACGTACGACATCGGCAAGATCATACGAGAGGAGGCGCGGCGTCCGCGAGAAGAGAAACGGGTAAGGCGGGATGTCCGTAAACTCTTCTCGTGGACACGGACGAGCTGAACCAGCTGATCCGTTCGCTCAACCGGGGAGCGGCGGACCCGCGCGAAGCGGCCGAGCCCGAGCTGGAGCTCGTGCGCCCGGAGGAGACGGTGCCCGCCCTCGACCTTGACGCGAGCGCCGCGCACACGGCCGAGGACGAGGTCCCGCCCGACCTCGCCGCGCTTCTCTCCGAAACGGTGCGCCGCGGCGGGACGGATCTCCTCCTCGTGCCCGGCACCGCGCCGGTCGTGCGCGTGAACGGCTCCCTCGAGAAGGTGGGTGGAGGCGAGGTGCTCTCGGCCGAGAGGGCGTTCGACCTCCTGTCGCCATCGCTCTCGGCCGAGCGGCGCCGCCGCTACCGCGAGACGGGTATCGTGGACCTCTCGCTACGCCTCGCGGGCCTCGGCCGCTTTCGGGTGAACCTGCACCGCACGCGGCGGGGCGTGGCGGCGGCGCTGCGCGTGCTGCCGAAGCGCGTTCCTCCGCTTTCCGAGCTGGGCCTGCCGGAGATGCTCTACGACCTGACGAAGTCCGCGCGAGGCCTCATCCTCGTCACCGGCGCCACGGGCTCCGGCAAGACGACGACGCTGGCGGCCCTCGTGGACCGCATGAATCGCACGGAGAAGCGGCACATCGTCACGATCGAGGACCCGGTCGAGTACGAGCACACCCACGCGCGGTCGCTCGTCGAGCAGGTGGAGGTGGGCGTGGACGTGCCCAGCTTCGCCGCGGCGCTCGTTTCGGCGCTGCGCCAGGATCCGGACGTCATCCTCGTGGGCGAGATGCGCGACCTCGAGACGACGCGCGCTGCGGTGACGGCCGCCGAGACCGGCCACCTCGTCCTCACGACGCTCCACACGAACGACGTGCCACAGACGATCCACCGCATCCTCGACGTCTTCCCAGCCGAGCAGCAGGGTCAGGTGAGGCACCAGCTCTCGCTCGCGCTGTCCGCCATCGTTTGCCAGCAGCTCGTTCCGAGGAAGGACGGCTCTGGCCGCGCGGCGGCCGTGGAGATCCTCGTGGCGACCGATTCCATCCGCGCCCATATCCGCCGCGGCTCGTTCCACCAGATCCACACGGAGCTGACGCTCGGGAAACGGTTCGGGATGGTGACGATGGAGGACTCGCTGGCGGCGCTGGTGCGGGCGGGGACGATTTCCGAGGCCGAGGCCCGCTTGCGCGCGTCGCACCCGGACGATCTCGCGTCGCAGCTCGCCTGATGCACCTGATTCACGGAACGGCGCGGGCGACGGCTTCACACTCTCCGCGGAGGGGTGCATGCCTCAATACCGGATCGCGTGGCTTCCCGGCGACGGCGTCGGGCGGGAGGTCATGGACGCGACCCGCCTGGTCCTGGACGCCGTCCGCCTCGACGCCGTCTACCTGCCGGGCGACATTGGCTGGGAGTTCTGGTGTCGCGAGGGGGACGCGTTCCCGGCGCGGACGATCGACCTGCTCAAGAACGTCGATGCGGCTCTCTTCGGCGCGGTCACCTCGAAGCCGACGAAGGCCGCCGACGCGGAGCTCGCCGCCGAGCTGAAAGGCAAAGGCCTCTCCTATCGCTCGCCGATCGTGCGGATGCGGCAGCTCTTCGACCTGTACGTCTGCCTGAGGCCCTGCAAGGCGTACCCGGGCAACCCGCTCAACTTCAAGGACGGGCTGGATCTCGTCGTCTTCCGGGAGAACACGGAGGACCTCTATGCCGGCGTCGAGTTCTCACCGGTCCCGATCGAGCTCTCTCAGGCACTCGCGCGGCTCGCCCCCGCGTTCGCGCCGTTCCAGGCGCTCGGGGAAGACGCCTACGCCATCTCCTGCAAGATCAACACGCGCAAGGGGTCCGAGCGAATCGTCCGCGCGGCTTTCGAGTTCGCGAAGACGAACGGGCGGAAGAAGGTGACGATCGTCCACAAGGCGAACGTCGTCCGCGCGTCCGACGGGCTCTTCCTCGAAGAGGCCCGGAAAGTCGCCGCGGACTATCCCGGCATCGAGACCGACGAAGCGAACGTCGACGCCATCTGCATGTGGCTGCTGAAGAATCCCGCCAGCTACGACGTCCTCGTCGCACCGAACCTCTACGGTGACATCATCTCCGACCTCTGTGCCCAGATGGTCGGAGGCCTCGGCTTCGGCGCCTCCGGGAACATCGGCACGAAGCTCGCGGTGTTCGAACCGTCACACGGCTCGGCGCCGAAATACGCCGGCCAGAACAAGGTCAACCCCCTCGCGACGATCCTTGCCGCGAAGATGATGCTCGACTGGCTCGGCGAGGCGGCGAAAGGGCGCGCCGTGGAAACGGCCGTCGCGGCCGTTCTGGGCGAGGGCCGGGTGCGCACGTACGACATGGGCGGCGCGTCGACGACGCTCGCAATGGGAGAAGCCGTCGCGCGCGCGCTTCCCCGCGATTGAAAGGACATCCCATGAAGAAGAGTTTCCTTCTGAAGACGGCCATCCTCGAGCGGCGTGCGCTCGTCGTCCCGGGCTGCCACGACGCGTTCAGCGCCAGGGTCATCGAGGCGACCGGCTTCGAGGCGATCCAGGTGTCGGGCTATGGCCTCGCCGCCTCGCTCCTCGCCAAGCCCGACGTCGGCCTCCTGCCGATGAAGGACGTCCTCGACCAAACCTGGAACATCGCGCAGGCCGTCTCGATCCCGGTCATGGCCGACGTCGACACCGGCGGCGGCAACGCCGTGAATGCCGCCTGGATCACGGAGCGGCTCGTCGCCATGGGCGTCGCCGGCATGAACATCGAGGACCAGGTCTTCCCGAAGCGCTGCGGGCACATGGCCGGCAAGGAGGTCATTCCGGCCGAGGAGATGGCCGGGAAGATTCGCGCGTGCGCGCGTGTCCGCGACCGGCTCGATCCCGACTTCGTCCTGAACGCTCGAACCGACGCCTATGCGGTTCACGGCCTTGACGAGGCGATCCGGCGCTGCAACCTGTATCTCGCGGCCGGCGCCGATCTCGCCTTCATCGACGGGATCCGGAGCCGGCTCGACATCGAGAAGGCGGCCGCCGCGCTCCAGGGACCGCTTTCGGTCAATCAGATGGATGCCGTCACCGGCATGAAGACGGAGCTGGTGCCGATCCCGGAGCTGAAGAAGATCGGCATCGGGCGGGTCTCGATCCCGGTGGCGTCGATCATGGTCGTCCATCGTGCGCTCCTCGACTTCTTCCGCGCGCTGAAGAGCTCGCCGACGGGCCTCCTCGAAGGGCGGACCGATTTCGTGACGAGCTTCAAGGCATTCACCGACTTCGTTGGTCTTCCGGCCTACCGCGCTCTCGAGGAGGAGTTCCTGCCGAAGGAGCGAGTCGAGGCGAAGTACCACGGGGCACCTGCCGTCGTGGCCTCCGTCGAGGCCTAACGTGGGCGCCACCGTCGTCGAAAAAATCCTCGCGCGAGCGTCCGGCCGCGCATCCGTCTACGCCGGCGACGTCGTCGAGCCGCGCGTCGACCTTGCGATGTCGCACGAGAACGCAGCCCTCGTGATCAACCAGTTCCTCGAGATCCTCGAGGGAACCGGCCTTCCGGCCCGGCCGTGGGACCCCGCGAAGATCGCGATCATCTTCGATCACCGGGTCCCGGCGGAGTCCGCCAAGACCGCCACGAACCAGATGCGGGTGCGCGCCTTCGTCGCCGAGCACGGCATCGCGAAGTTCCACGACATCCGCGGCGACGTCGGCGGCATCTGCCACCAGATCCTCCCCGAGCGGGGTTACGTCCGGCCGGGGATGGTGGTCGTCGGAACCGATTCCCACACGACGAGCCACGGCGCGCTCGGCGCCTTCGCGTTCGGCATCGGCGCCACCGAGATGGCAAGCGTGTGGGCCCTTGGAACCGCCGTCAACGTGGAGGTGCCCCGCACGATCCGGGTCGTGGTCGACGGGAGCTTCCCCGAGCTCGTCGGTCCCAAGGACCTGATCCTCCACCTCGTCGGCCTCCTGACGGCGCAGGGGGCGAACTTCCGCGCCTTGGAATTCTGCGGCGAGACGATCGAGCGGCTCTCGACCTCGGGCCGTCTCGTCCTTTGCAACATGTCGGTCGAGGCCGGCGCCACCTCCGGCATCGTGCCGGCAGACCAGGAGACGGTCCGCTACCTGCGCGGGGAGGCGGGAGTGAGCGAGCCGCTCGCCCTCGTCGCGAGCGACCGCGACGCGGAGTACGAACGGGTCGTCGCGATCGACGTCTCGAACCTGCCGCCGCTCGTCGCATGCCCGCACACGGTCGACAACGTCAAGCCCGTGACCGCCGTGGCGGGGACGCCCGTCCAGCAGGTCGTCATCGGCTCGTGCACGAACGGCCGGCTGGACGACCTCGCGGTCGCGGCGCACATCGTGCGCGGACGCCGGGTGGCCGAAGGGACGCGCATGCTCGTCTTCCCGGCTTCGGCGCGCATCTACGCGGAGGCGCTCCGGCTGGGCTATCTCGGCGACTTCATCGCCGCCGGCGCCGTCGTGATGAATCCGGGCTGCGGCCCGTGCCTCGGAATCCACGAAGGGGCGCTGGGAGACGGCGAGACCGCGATCTCGACGACGAACCGGAACTTCAAGGGGCGGATGGGGAACCCGGCGTCCGAGGTCTACCTGTCGTCGCCGGCGGTGGCGGCCGCGTCGGCCCTGACCGGCGTCATCACCGACCCGAGGAAGGAGCACTGAGATGGCCCGCGTTCTCCTGAAGCTCGACGACGACGTCTCCACGGACGTCATCTACCCAGGGCGTTACATGGCCACGGTGCTTCCGAAGGAGACGCCCGCTCACGCCTTCGCCGACCATCCAGCCTTCCAGGCGGCGCTGAACGGCGGGGCGATCCCGCCCGGATCGGTCGTGGCGGCCGGCCGGAACTTCGGCTGCGGCTCCTCGCGCNNAATTTCGGCTGCGGCTCCTCGCGCGAGCAGGCGGCCTCGTGCCTCAAGGGGCATGAGCTCGTCATCGTCGCGCAGAGCTTCGCGCGCATCTTCCTGCAGAACGCGATCAACCTCGGGCTGAAGGTCACCATCGCCCCGTCGTTCGAGGCGAACGAAGGGGACGAGGTCGTCTTCGAAGACGGACGCGTCCTCAACCGGACCTCGAATCGTGCGTTCGAGGTGGAGCCGCTGCCGCGGGCGCGGCAGGCGATCCTCGACGCAGGCGGCCTCGTTCCGTACACGCGCACGCGCCTCACGGCGGCGCGGCCGAGGAGGCCCTGATGCTGTTTGCCAGCCCTGTCGCCATCTTCGCCCTTCTCCTCGCCGAGCCGACGCCGAGCCCTGAAGCGAAAGCCCCTCCCCAGCCGTTGTCGTTCACCGAGGTCGTGACCGTGGAACGCACCCCCGCAAAGGAGCTTTACTTGCGGGCGGTCTCCTGGCTCGCACACTCCGTCGTGGACGCAGAGAGCGTGCTCGAAGTCCAAGACAGAGAGAGTGGCACCCTCATCAGCAAGGTGGCGATTCCCTATGAGCCAAACGTCGCGTCGTCGAGCGAGAACATCCGCGGCTTCATTACGTTTACCGTCACCATCATGGTGAAGGACGGACGCTACAAGTACATGATCTCGGACTTCACGCATCACGGTTCTCCGTCGCCCACGGCGGACGCGATCGACTTCGGTGCCCTGACCACGGCCAAGGAATTCCCCGAGATCAGCACGAAGATTTGGAAACACCTCAAGACGGTGTCGGCCTCACGTGCGTCCGCCCTGATCAGCAGTATGAAGACGGCGATGTCCGCTCCGGTGCCAGGCGCCGGCAACTGGTAAGCGCTCCACCCGGCCACGTGAGAGCCACCTCTCTCGCGAGCGGGGCCGAAGGTGGATAATCGCGCGCGTGCCGGTGAGCGGTGACGGGGAAGAGAGCGTGCATCATCCGGAGTTTCCTGCCGAGGCCGACGCGGTCGTCTGCGGCGGCGGGCCCGGCGGCTCGACGTTTGCGACGCTGATGGCCCGGATGGGCTATCGGACGGTCGTTCTCGAGCGCGAGAAATTCCCGCGATTCCACATTGGCGAGTCGCTCCTCCCTTGGAACGTGCCGCTCTTCGAGCGCATCGGAGTGCTTGCGAAGCTGAAGGCCGCGGGGCCCCAGGTGAAGCGTGGGGCCCGCTTCTACCATCAGGGGTCGTCGTTCACGCGCCCGGTGGTGTTCGCGAACGGGATCGACGGCGACCACCCGAGCTCTTTTCAGGTGAAGCGGGCCGAGTTCGATGCCCTCCTCCTTCAGCACGCCCGGGAGTCGGGGGCGGCCGTCTTCGAGGAGGCGCGGGTGACGGAGGTGTTTTTCAGCGCGGATGGCAAGAGGGCGCGCGGCGTGAAGGTGCTCCTCAAGGGGGAGGGCGAGCCGCGCTCCGTGGAGGCGAAGGTGGTCGTGGATGCGACCGGCCGGGACGCGCTCATGGCCCGACACCTCGGTGGGAGGCGACGCGATCCCCTTCTCGACCGCTCGGCCGCATTCGCCCACTACGACACCTTCAAGCGCGCGGAGGGACCCACCGGCGGGGACATTGTCGTCGTCACGACGCCGGACGGCTGGTGGTGGCTGATTCCTTTCTCCGACGGCTCGGTGTCGGTCGGCATCGTGATGCCCGCGCGGCGGTTCAAGGAGCGCCCCGGCACCGTGGAACGGCTCTTCGAGGAGTCGGTGGCGAGGACGCCGGAGGTGAACGACCTCCTGGCGGGCTCCAAGCGGACGATGGACGTGCGGGCGATCGCCGACTACTCGTACAGCACGCCCCGCATCTCGGGTGACGGCTTCTGCCTCGTGGGAGACGCGGCTTGCTTCCTCGATCCCGTCTTCTCGACCGGCGTCCTTCTCGCGATGGAGTCGGCCGAGCTCGCGGCCTCTTCGGTCGACCGCGCGCTCCGCGGCAAGGGACGCGTCGACGCGGCCGACTTCAGGGATTTCGAAAAGATCTACCGGCGCGCGGTCCGGCGGTTCGCGGGCTTCGTCCATGGCTTCTATCAGCCGCACATGCTCGAGACGTTCTACACGTCCGCCCCGAATCCGTGGATCGAACGCGGGGTCACGACGGTGCTCGGCGGCGGCGTCTTCCACGCAACCCTCGGGGCGCGCTTCTGGATCTTCGCCTTTCACGTTTGTGCCGCGTTCATGCGGGTCGCGCAGGCGTTGCGGGGCCGGGGCGCCTTCGAGCGGGCGACCGGGATCGTCGAGACGCAAGAGGGGCCGTGAGCTTCCTTTCGCGCTACTCCGACGCGCCCGCTCCACCCCAGAAGCGGTAGAAATTGAACCACTGCGTCGGGTGTGCGCGTACGACGCCTTCGAGATCGGCCGCCACGCGGCTCATGATGCGGCGCGCGTCTTCCGCGGGAGAGAGCGACTCGTCCGAGGCGACCGGCGTACCCCAGACATTGAAGTACGAGCCGTCGGGGCTGCGTAGGAAAAAGCCGGGGAGGATCTCGCACTTGCAAAAGCGGGCGAGAAGGGCCGGCGAGCGGAGAAAAGGTGTGGGGCGCCCGAAGTAGGAGACCATCACCTGGTCCTCCGGGTAAGCGCGGTCGACGAGGAGCGCGACTGCCCTCCCGGCCTCGACCGCGGCGCGCACGCGGAACGCCGTGGCGGTGGAAGAGCCGATGTCGATGGACTCGACGCCGAGGCGCTTCCTCAGACCCAGGCGCATGGCCTCGACGTCGGGGTTGAGCTCCGGCTGGCCGACGACGGAAGGCGTCAGCCCGTGTCCGCGCAGTGTCACAGCTCCGAGCTCCCAGTTTCCGACATGACCCGTGACGAGGAGAAAGCCCCGTCCGTCCCTCCGCACCCGCGCGAGAGCGGTCCGGTCCGCGTCGAACGACGAGATCCTCGGCACGAAGGCCTCGCTCCTGAGCCGCCAGACATCGATCACCGAGCGGCCGTACTCGAAGAACAGGTGCCGCGCGAGCCGCCCCGCCTCCCGCTCCGGGACGCCGAACGCCAAGCGGAAATTCTCCCGGATGTCGGTGAGGGTCTCGCGCATGAGGGTGACCGCGAGGCTGTTGCAGAAGAACGAGAGGCCGTGGAGGACGGGGAGGGGGAGCCAGCGTGTCCCGTAGCGGAGGCCGCGAAACACGATGCGGTTCGAAAGGCCGTGGCTGACCCATTTTCTGCGGCCTCGCGTCGCGGCCTGAGCGGGCATTGACGTGACGTTCTCGATCGATTCCCGCTTCCGCATCAAGGTGACTATATAGAGGCTCCAGAATGTTCCCGTCCCTGCCCCGATGGCGAAGGTCCTCGTACGCAAGTCCGCGCGGACCGCGCCCCCGCTGAGCGCGCTCCGTCAGTTCCTCGGCGCCTTCCGCGGCAGATGGGCGGTCGCGGTCGTGCCGAGCCCGGGAGAGCTATCGAGCCACAGGTAGCCGCGGGAATTTTTGACGATCCCGTACACGGTCGGCGCGTGCAGACGCGACAGCCGGCCACGTGCCGGGCGGCCGCGCTCGAACCGGTCTCGTTCCGGCCCAGCTCCAGAGCAAGGAGCTCGACCTCCGCCGGGTGCCGCGTCAACCGAGGCATCCGCGCATCTTCTTCATGCATCGGTTCAGACGTTTCCAGACCGCCGGCACCGTGCATCCCGCCTCGGCGGCAGCTTCGGCAAGCGTCAAGCGGAGGAGACAGTATGCCCGGATCAGGTGGCGGCATCCGGTTATCAAGAGGCGGAGCGCCGACCGCAGGTGGACGCCGTCCACGATCCGCCGGGAGACAAGCGTACCCCAATGGTCGCCTCCCATAGAATGGCTGGCCGGAGAAGGGGGGTCCAGTGGATCCCGAAGAACCCGCCCCGGAACTTTCGTCGTACTACGTCGACTGTGCGTCGTGCGGCACCTCGTTCAATGCGCTGAGCGTGCCCTGGTGCTCTTGCCTCGCCACCGAGCGCACGCTCGTGTGCTCCGGATGTGGTAAGTGCTTCTGCCATGCGCCGCGCGCGTACCGCCAGCGGTTCTGGAGCGGCGCTCCGCCTTCGCTCTGGGAAGCGAAGTTGAAGGAGCACCACCGGGCGGCCGAGCCGCCCTCGAATCCCCCTCCCGAGTCGGTTCGGCGCCCGCTTCTCCTCGTCGTGGACGACGAGCCGGGCATCCGGCGCATGGCCGCGAAGGTGGCCGAACGTATCGGCTTCGGCGTCATCGAGGCGGGTGACGGCATGGAAGGGAAGACGTTGGCGGGGCAGTATCGGCCCGACGTCATCCTGACCGACGCGCTCATGCCCCGGCTCGAGGGTCGCGAGATGTGCCGGCGCCTCAAAGCCGACTCCGAAACGCGGGACATCAAGATCATCGTCATGACGTCGCTCTACAAAGGGCAGCGCTACCGCTCCGAGGCCATGTCGGAGTTCGGCGCGGACAGCTATCTCGAGAAACCCCTCGATCCCGAGCTTCTCGCGACGACCCTGAACGCGCTCGTACTCGAGCACGAGAATCGATGAACCCGATCGCAGCCCGGATCCTCCGGCTGGGCCTTCCGCTCTGCGCGCTCGTGCTTGCGGGGGGCGTGCTCGTGGAGGTCGTCATCGAGAGAAGCGAACGGAACCTGCTCGAGTCCCGCCAAACCGCGGGTCTCGAAGTCGCCCTCACGACCCTCACGGCGGATCTCGCCTCGGTCGCGTCCGATCTCGCGCTCGTCTCGAGCTTCGAGGAGATTCAGCCCGCTCTCGAGTCCGAGGACGCGGGCGCACGCGCGCGCCTGGCCCGGGGCTTTCTCACGTTCGCTCAAAGCAGGCGCGTCTATGCGCGGGTCCGTCTGCTCAGCGTGGACGGCCGCGAGTGGGTGCGCGTGAATTATCGCGACGGGTGGGCCACGATCGTTCCCGAAGGCGAGCTGCGGGAGGGGGACGCGCGCGACCGCGGCTTCTTCGCGGAAGCCCTCAAACTCCCGCCGGGAACGGTCCTCGTGTCGCCCCTCGAGCTCAGCGTCGAGAACGGCGCGGTCCTCGAGCCGCCGCGGCCTCTCCTGCGGCTCGCGACGTCCGTCACGTCGGGAGAGGGCGGAAAGAGTGGCCTCGTGAGTCTCGACTATCTCGTGCGCGAGGTGCTCGACGACCTGGGAAGCGCTTCGAAGGCCACCCTCGGCGCCATGCTCCTGCTCGATCGTGAAGGCTACTTTCTCCGGGGCCGGACGCCCGACGAGGAATGGGGCCGACAAATTTCCGGGCGATCCGAAAGGCGATTCGGCGTCGCCTTTCCGGACGCCTGGAAGGTCATCCAGGAAGGATTAGGCGGCGGCCTGAGGACGTCTCACGGGTCCTTCGTGTTCCGGACGGTCCGCCCCGGGTCCCTCCTCGGCGGGGCGTCCGGCCGGAACGGAGGCGAAGTGTGGAAGATCGTCTCCCTGGTGCCGGCCGGAGAGGTCGTCGCCGCCCAGCGGCGCTTCCTCGGGGTCGTCGCGGTCGCCGTCGGAATCGTTTTGCTCTTCATGGGCGCCGGCCTCTTCATCGTGGCCGTGAGGCAGGCCGAGGTGGAGGAGACGGAGCGACGCGCCTCGAACCAGCTTCGCGAGGCCGAGGCGCGCTACCGCCTTCTCTTCGAGCGAAGTCAGGTGGGCGTTTACAGGAGTACGCTCGACGGGCGGCTGCTCGAGTGCAATGACGCCTTCCTGCAGATGTTCGGTTTCGAGACCCGCGAGGAAGCGCTCGGACGCCAGACGACCTCGCTCTACAGCGACGAGCGGGATCGTGCGCGGCTCGTGAACCAGCTTCTGACGGAAGGAAAGGCCGTGAACGAGGAAGTCCTCCTGAAGCGGCGCGACGGATCGGAGCGGTGGGTCCTCGAGAGTACGAGCCTGTTTCGCGACGCAGACGGCTCCCCGAGCTATATGGAAGGCACGCTCGTCGATATCGACGAGCGCCGGCGCGCCGCCGAGGCCCTGCGTGCGAGCGAACAGCGGACGCGCGCGATTCTGGAGAACATGCTCGGGGGGCTGATCATGGTGGACGGGAAGGCCGTGATCGAGTTCGTGAACCCCGCGGCCGAGAGAATGTTCGGCTATCTCGGCGCGGAGCTTCTCGGCCAGTCGCTCCAGGTCCTCGTCCCCATAAAGCCGGGCGTGGACGTGGGTGTGTTCATGCGCCAGGCGGCAGGAAAGGCCATGGGCCGCGTGACGGAGTGGGAAGGGCGCCGCAAGAACGGCGAGGTGTTTCCCTTCGAGCTTGCCCTCTTTCAGTTCGACACTCCCGGAGGGCGCCGTGTCGCCGGCAGCATCGTGGACCTGACCGAGCGCCGGGCGGTGGACCGTCTGAAACGCGAGTTCGTGTCCTCGATCAGCCACGAGCTACGCACCCCCCTCACGTCCATCCGCGGTTCGCTCGGGCTTCTTGCGGGCGGCGCGCTGGGCCCTCTGCCCCCGGAGGCCGCTGAGATCGTCGCGATGGCCGAGCGCAACGTCGTGCGACTCGTGGGCCTCATCAACGACATTCTCGATCTCGAGCGGCTCGAGGGCGGCCGGCTGGAGATGGAATTCGAGGCGACGGAGACCTCTCCGATCGTGAGGCGAGCCCTCGAAGCGGTCCAGAGCTTCGCCGACCAGTCGGGTGTCGTGCTCGCCGCCGAGCCGGCGTCGGCGCGCGTGCGCGCGGATGCGGATCGCCTCGTGCAGGTGCTCGTGAATCTGGTCTCGAACGCCGTGAAGTTCTCGCCTGCGGGCGGCACCGTGACGGTGCGGGTCGTGCCGGGATCCGGGATGGCGGAATTCCAGGTCGAGGACCGCGGTCGAGGCGTCCCGCCGGCGCTCCGCGAGGCCATCTTCGAGCGCTATCGACAGGTCGAGGCTTCCGATTCGCGGCGCAAGGGCGGCGCGGGGCTGGGCCTCGCGATCTGCAAGGCCATCGTCGAGCAGCACGGAGGCGCGATCGGCGTTCGGGATTCGGAGACGACGGGAAGCACGTTCTGGTTCCGCATTCCCTTCGCGTCGCTCCCTCGCCCTTCACTCAGCGGGAACATCAAGAGCGCCAGGGGGCTCGCGCTTCTCGTCGACGACGACGAGGAGCTGCTCTCGATTCTCGAGCTTCGACTCGCTCAGGACCGGGTTGCGACGCAGCGGGCCACCACGGCCGCGGATGCGATCGCCGCGGCGCATGCCCTGAAGCCGGACGTCCTCGTCCTCGACCTCGGCCTCCCCGACGGTGACGGCTCGCAGGTTGTCGACGCCCTGCGCCGGGACAAGACGCTGCGCGCACTCCCTCTTCTCGTCTACACCGGGCGCGACCTCGTGCTGGAGGACCGCGAACGGCTCGTCCTCGGGCCGACCCGGTATCTCACGAAATCGCGAGAGAGGGATGACGAGTTCCGCTCGATCGTCCTCGAGCTCCTCGCGCACGGGCCGGGAGGGTCGGCATGAAGATTCTCGTCATCGACGACGAAGACGACATTCGCCGCATCTCGCGGCTCGCGCTCGGGCGCGTCGGCGGCATGCAGGTTCTGGACGCGGCGAGCGGAATCGAAGGGATCGCCAAGGCGGTCGCGGAGACTCCCGACGCCATCCTCCTCGACGTGATGATGCCGGAGCACGACGGTCCCGAAACTCTCGGCCTCCTGAGGGCCGATCCGCGCACGGCGCGCATTCCCGTGATTTTCCTGACCGCGAAAGCGATGGCGGCGGAGGTCGAGCGCCTCCGGGCCCTCGGCGCCGACGGTGTCTTGACGAAACCCTTCGACCCGATGTCCCTCGCCGCGAGCGTGCGCGCGATTCTCGGGATGGGCTAGAGAATGGATACGTCCTGGCTCCGATCCTTTCGCGAGCTGCGCGAGCAGTTCGCCGAGGGCGCGGGGGAAAGGCTCGCGGCGATCGACGCCGCCCTCGACCGGCTCCTCGTCGAGCCGGGGGACGCCGAAAGCCTGTCCGAGCTTCGTGTGCGCTTCCACGGGCTCTCCGGAACCGGCGCGACGTTCGGTTTCCCGCGCGTCAGCGTGCTCGGCGTCGAGGGCGAGCACGCGTGCGATGCGGTCGTGGAAGCGGGACGCCCGCCGACGTCGGAGGAGATCCGAGCGTGGCGTCGGCTCGTCCAGGAGGTCCGCGAGCAGTTCCGCGCGGATGCGGCGCCCGCGGTGGAGGTATCGGCGGGGCCCGCAACGCCTGTGGAGACGGAACGCAGGGTCGAGGTCCTCGTGGCGCACGACGACACGGAATTTCGCGCCGCGCTCGCGGTGCATCTCGAGCGCGAAGGGATGGCGGTCACGGTCGCATCGGATCTCGCGAATGCGCACGCTCTTCTTTCGAAGCGCGTTCCCGAAGTGCTCGTCGTCGACATGCGCTTCGGCGGTGGAGAGGGCGGAACCCTCGTCGAGAGGTTGCGGGGAATGCCGGCGGGCGACGGCGCGGCGGCCTTCGTCGTCGGCGCGCCCGCCGGCTTCATGGACAAGGTCGAGGCGATTCGTTGCGGGGCCGATGCGTACTTCGAGCAGCCCGTCGACTGGGAGCCCTTCACGCGGCGCCTTCAGCAGCTCCTCGAACGAGGCAGGGCGGAGGCGCCGCGCGTCCTTGCCGTCGAGGACGACCCCGATCAGGCCGCCTTCGTGAAGGCGGTGCTCGGTTCGGGGGGATATGGAGTGCGGATCTGCTCCGATCCGGCACGTTTCGAGGAGGAAGCGATCGCCTTCGAGCCTGACCTCGTCCTCATGGACATCAACCTGCCCGGCTTCTCGGGCTACGATCTCGCGCGTTTTCTCAGGCAGAACGAAAAGTACGCGGCCGTACCCGTGGTTTTCTTGACGGCCGAATACCGCGCCCAATCGCGAATCGAGGCGATCCGCGCCGGCGGCGACGACCATCTCGTCAAGCCGATTGCTCCGGCGATTCTTCTCTCCACGGTGGCCGCCCGGATCGAGCGCGCGCAGTTTCTGAAGAGCCTCATCGGCCGGGACGGGCTCACGGGCCTTCTGAACCACACGGCCTTCCTCGAGGGCGCGCGCGGGGTCGTCCTGCGTCAGTCGCGCAACCCCGGCAAAGGCGCGGCCTTCGCCCTCATCGACCTCGACCTCTTCAGGGCCGTCAACGACCGCCATGGCCATCCCGTCGGGGATCGCGTCCTGGCCTCGCTGGGCGCGCTCCTCAGGCGGAGGGTGCGCGGCTCGGACCTCGTCGGGCGGCTCGGCGGCGAGGAGTTCGCGGTTATCCTCGAGGACCTGACGGAAGAGGAGGCCGAACGGCTCATGAATCGCCTGCTCGAGGAGTTCTCCGTCGTGCTGCACAACGGCGCCGACCGGTCCGTCTTCCATGTCACCTTCAGCGCCGGTGTCTCCGGCTTTCTTCCAGGCATGAGCGTCGACACCTGGCGGCAGTCGGCCGACGATGCCCTCCACGCGGCGAAGTCGGCGGGTCGTCATCGCGTGGCGCGCGCTGCGCAGCCGAAGGTCGCGCCGTGACGCGTCGCCGTACCCTCGAGGGGCTCGTGCTCGCGGGCGCCCTCGGCGCGCGGCCGGCGCATGGCGCCGACACCGGAGCGAACGCGTCCGCGTTGTGGGACGCATGGCCGCACACGGTCGCCGTCTCGCCGTTCGCGCTCAAGCACGAGGGGTTGCGTGCGCACGTTGCCGCGCTCGCCCGGCGGTACCCCGGGCTCTTGACGATCGCCGAAGAGGGCGTTTCGGCCGAGGGAAGACACATTCCCCTGCTCGTCCTCGGCCGCGGGCCGACCACGGTCCTCCTCTGGTCGCAGATGCACGGCGACGAGCCCACCGCGACGAGCGCGCTTCTCGACGTCCTCGAGCACCTTGGAAAAACGCGGAAGACGCCGGACACGGAGCGCCTCCTCTCGCGTCTCACGCTCGCGATCATTCCGATGCTCAACCCGGACGGTGCCGAGCGAACGCGCCGCACGAACGCGCAGGGCATCGACATCAACCGCGATGCGCTGCGCCTCCAGACCCCCGAAGGCCGGTTTCTCAAGGCTGTGCGGGACCGCCTGAAGCCGTCCGTCGGCTACAACCTCCACAACCACAGCCCGAACGTCACGGCCGGACGGCACGGCCCGCAAGTGGCGATCTCGCTTCTCTCCGTGCCCTACGACGAGGCGTTCACCGAGAACGAGGGGCGCCTGGTGACGAAGCGGCTCGCCGTGCTCGTCCAGCGCCTTCTCGAGCCGTTTGCGAAGGACCGCGTCGCGCGCTACGACATGGACTACACGGCGCGCGCCTTCGGCGACTCGATGACGCGCTGGGGCACGCCAACGCTCCTCATCGAGTCGGGGGGCTTCGTCGGGCCGGACGAGGCGAACACGCTCGTGCGTCTGAATTTCATCGCGCTTCTCGGCACGCTTCACGCGCTCGCCGACGGCTCGCTCGCGAATGTGGACGCGAAAGCCTACGACGCGATCCCGCTCAACACGCACGACCGTCTCTTCGACGTGCTCGTGCGTCATGCGCGCGTCATCGGGGGCGGCGGCCTTCCACCGTATCTCGCGGACGTAGGCCTGATGGTCACCCCCGCTCGCCCCGGCTTTTCGGGTCCGTCTCCGCGGGGGATGCGCGCGGGCGTCCTCGAGGTGGGCGACCTGACGGACTTCCTCGGAAAGACCGAGATCGACCTGGCCGGCCGGCTTCTCGTCGTCGCCCCACCGGGTGGCGAGGACGGTTGGAAAAAGACGCTCGCCGGCCTCGCGGCGCGCGGCCTCGCCACGGCGGAGGGCCTTCTCACTCTTTCCGAGAGCGGCCTTTCCGCCGAGGCGAAGGCCTGGCTCGGCGGGGCGCCCTCCCTCGCGCCCGGCTACGGCGGGGACTTCCTCGTCCTTCAGCCGGCGGGCGAGGGCCGCTTCCGTGCCGAGCGCAGGATCTCGCCCGTCGAGCCCTGAGAGCGCGCAGCGGCCAAGGTCGCAATGTTAGGCTTGCGCGTGCTCCGGCGCGCACCCGTCCTCGCGACTCTTCTCGCGGTGATCGCGCTGCTTCTCGCCTGGGCGCCGTTCCTTTCGCGCATGGATCTCGTCATGCGCCACTTCGACGGCCCGAACTACCTCGTCGTCGCGAAGACGTTCTACGTCCCCACGAAGGAGAACCCCCTCCCGGGCTACGCGCTTTCGCCTTCCTATTTCGCGATGCACACGCCCCTCTATCCGCTCGTTCTGCGTGTCTGTTCGCTCTTCGGGGGTTGGAAGGCGGGCCTCTTCCTCGCGACGGGACTCCTGGCCGTCGCTTCAGCTGGGGCGTTCGCCCTCTATGCGAAGGAGGCGGCTCCGGAGATCCCGGTGGCCCTCGCGGTCCTCGCGTTCCTCTTCCTGCCCGCGCGGATGTTTCTCTATCGCGCGCTCGGGGCGAGCGAAGCTCTCATGTCGCTCCTCGTCGTCCTTGCGGTGCTCGCCTGGCGCAAGGGCCGGCCGGACTGGGCTCTTTTCTTGGCGGCTCTTTCCACGATCACGCGCACGAACGGGATTCTCGTCGTGGTCGTTCTCTGCATCGCGCTGCTCGTGGCCGGGCGCGTGAAGACCGCGCTTGCCGGCGGAGCGCTCGCGGCCGTGCCGCTTCTCCTCCTCTTCTCCTGGTATCGCTTCCTCTTCGGCGACTTCTTCGCGCTCCTCCACGTCCACGCCGAGAGCGCCGGAGGAGCGGGCCGTCTGACTTTCCCGTTCGCGTTCATCGGCGAGATGGCCGTCCGAAACGACTGGGAAACGGCGGAGATGCTCCTCGGCCTGCACCTGTTCTTCATCCTGTGCGCGGCCCGGCTCTGGGTGAAGGGAGACCGCCTGGAGGCGGGGCTCATCGCGGTGCATGTGACCTTGTTCTCGCTCCTCCGGGAACGCGACCTTGCGCGCTACTACCTGACGGTTGCGCCGTTCGCGGTCGTCGTCGCATGGCGCGACGTCTGGAGCCGGCCGCGCATCGCCGCGGCGGTGCTCGCCGTTCTCGCGCCCCTGTCCGTCTTCTATGCATGGAAGACGATCCCGATGAACCTCTGCAGCGAGCCCGCCTATCGCGCGCTGCTCTCGCTTCTCACCTCCTGACGCGTCCGGTCGTCAGCTCCCGCCGATGGCAGGGGCGGGAGCCACGGATCTCGCCTTGGCCGGCGCACGGTCGCAGTAGCGCGCCCAGATCGTCGCGGCCGCCAGGACGAGGACGCCGGCCGTCGTCGCGATGAAGACGGCGACCGGGCGGGCCTTGCGCGCGGGAGGCACGGAGAGCGAAGAAGAGAGGAGGCGCCCGGCACCCGTCGGCTCGCGAGACTCGACTGCGAAGAGGGCCTCGACCTCGCCGAACATCACGGCCGCGCCGGCGACGAGCGGAGCCTCGGTGACGCGGGCGCCGTTCACGCGCGTTCCGTTCGCGCTCCCGAGGTCACGCACGACCCAGCCGTTCGGCGTCTTCTCCACAAGGGCGTGGCGGCGCGAGACCGAGCGACTGGCGAGGCGGATATCGCAGTCCGGATCGCGCCCGATCACGGCCCGCTCCTCGAAGACGTGGCGCAACGCCCCGCCCTCCTCGCGGACGGTCAACACACCTGGCATGGACCCGTTTCTCCCTTTCGCGAATCTTATGACGGCTCGGGAACTCCCGGCGAATCGTTTTCGACGACGACGGGGCCGAGCACGAACGCGACGTCTCCGACGTTCGTGCCCGTCGGCCCGGGCGAGAACGCATCGCCGAGCGCTTGAAAGAAGGGACCGGTGTCGTTGTCGAGGAGGGCGCGAGCCGGGTCGAGTCCGAGCGCAGCGGCGCGCGCGAGCGTCGCGCCGTCGACGAAGGCACCCGCTGCATCCGGATCGTGGTCGACGCCGTCCGTCCCGGCGCAGAGCATCGCCACGCCGGGAGCCTCCGCAATCTCGCAAGCGGCTGAAAGCGCAACCTCGCGATTGCGGCCACCCCGGCCGCGTCCCTTCACCGTCACGGTCGTCTCACCCCCGAGAATCGTCACGTGGCGCCTCGTCGCGAGCGCGGACCGCCGACGCCTCAGATCCCCGGCGGTCGCGCCCGCGAATGCGAGACGCCGGCCCGCGATGCGCGCCTCTCCCGAGAGAAGCTCGGGCACGACACGCGGCTCGATGCCGAGCCGGAGCGCTTCGACGCGCGCCCCCTCGAGCGCCGTGCGCACGTCCGCGAGGAGCACGCTCCAACGTGGCCCGCCCGGCCGCGTCGGCGCGGGCTCGTGCCCGTACGAGAGGTGCGCGCGCACGGACGGAGGCACGAGCGGCGCGATCCGGTACCGCTCGAGCATCGCGCGCGCCTCGGACGACCGTGTCGGCCAACCGAGTGTCGGGCCCGACGCGACGAGATGCCAGCCATCGTCCCCGAGGTCCGAAAGGACGAGCGTCACGACGTCGGCGGCGCCCGCGGCCGCGGCGAGACGTCCGCCCTTGACGCGCGACAGCGCGGCGCGTACCGCGTTCACGTCGGCGATCGGCGCGCCCGCGGCCAGAAGGAGCCCCGAGGTCTTCGACTTGTCCTCGAGCGAGATTCCCGGCGCGGGCGCGCACAGAAGGCTCGAGCCGCCTCCCGAGAGGAGGACGACGAAGAGATCATCCCTGCCGAGCGAGCCCGCGAGCGAGAGGGCTGCCTCGCCCGCGGCGAGGCTGCTCTCGCCGGGGAGCGGATGGCACGCCCCGATCGTGCGTGCGGAGGGGGGCAGCGCGCGGAAGGGAGCGTCTTCGGGCGCGACGACGAGCATCTCGTCGATGCGCGTGCCGAGGTTCGCGTGCGCCGCGGCGGCCATCGGCACCGCGGCCTTGCCCACCGCCAGCACGACGACGCGCGAGGGTGCGAAGACGAATTCGCGCCGCGTGTGGGACGACACGGATCGAACGAAGACTCCCGCGCCGCGGCGCCCCAGGGCCTCGGAAACGAGGGCCGCCGGGTCGACGGCCGCGACCGCCGCGCGGTAGAGCCGCGTGAGGAGTTCGCGCGCGTCCACGAGTCGCCGAGTCTAGCGGAGGCCGTTCGCCGGAGTAAGATCGAGCGGCGCCGCGTCCGGCGGCGCAGGGAGACTCAACATGGCACGCTCGAAAGTTGACGATATCCTCGGATCGATGCGGGAAGGCCTCTCGGACGCCGGCGAGAGGGGACAGGATCTCGCCCGGGAGGTGGCCGGCCGCGTCGAAGACGTCCTCGACGATGCCGGCGTTCAGGGACGGCGCATCCGCAAGGAGCTCGCGCGCCGCTGGAAGACCGTAGACCGGGTCGGCCGCGACAATGCCTTTGTCATGGCGGTCGCCGCCCTCGGAATCGGCGTCGTCGTCGGCTACCTGCTTTCGCGCGACGACGACTGATCTCTTCCTCACCGCCTCCGCGCGAAGCGCGGGCTCGCGATCACGCGAAGTGGTCGGCGTTGATCTGCTGGTAGTGCTTCCACTTTTCGGGAATGGTCTCTTCCGTGAAGATGGCCTTCACCGGGCACACCGGCTCGCAGTTGCCGCATTGGATGCACGTGTTCGGGTCGATGTAGAGCATCGTCGCTTCCGCGAACCCGTCCTCGTCCTTCTTCGGGTGAATGCAATCCACGGGACAGACCTCGACGCAGGCGGTGTCCTTCGTTCCGATGCATGGCTCGGCAATGATGTACATGCCCATGCGGCGGATCCTCCTCGGGCCCGGAAAGTCTACTCGACCGCGCGGCGCGGGAAAACGCGGTTGACGTCCCCCGCCTGCCCCGTGAAGATGCGCTCCGGAGATACGCGAAAACCGTGGGCCTTTCCGAACGCCTCCGCGTCCTCAGGACGGGGTTCACGCGCACCTTCTGGGTGGCGAACACCCTCGAGCTGTTCGAGCGGTTCGCGTTCTACGGCAGCAAGGCCGTCCTCGCCGTCTATCTGAACCGGGCCGTGGGGCTCGGGACGACCGGGAACGATCTCGTCGGCGTCTACGGGCTCCTCGTGTTCGGGCTTCCAATCCTGGCGGGCGTCGTCGTGGACCGCTTCGGCTTCAAGAGAAGCCTCCTCGCGTGCTTCACGATCTTCTGCGCCGGATACACGCTCATCGGCCTCGCGGGGCTGCCCGCGGGGCAGCCCTTCGTCGACGCCCTCGGGAAGAAAGCGTTCGTCGTGCTCGCGCTGGTCGTGACCGCGATCGGCGGCTCGCTCATCAAGCCCTGCATCGTCGGCACGGTCGCACGCACGACGAACGAGGAGACGAAGGGCCTCGGCTATTCGATCTACTACACGCTCGTGAACATCGGCGGATTTTTCGGACCGATCCTGGCCGGCGAGGTGAGGACGCGCTTCGGGATCGCCGAGGTCCTCGTCATGTCGGCGGCCGTGGCCGGGCTCCTCGTCCTCGGGACGGCCCTTTTCTACCGCGAGCCCACGGGAGGGCGCGAGGGCCGCACGTTCGGCCGGGTCTTCTCGGACGCCGTTTTCGTGTTTCGGAACGCGCGCTTCATCACGTTCCTCGTCATTTTCTCGGGCTTCTGGATCATGTTCTGGCAGATCTTCTATGCGCTCCCGTTCTACGTGACGGACGTCCTGAAGATCGGCCGGTTCGAGCTGCTCGAGACGGTCGACGCCCTCGGGATCATCTTCTTCACGGTTCCGGTGACGGCGCTCATGAAGAAGCTCCGCCCCATCCGCGCGATGGCAGGTGGCTTCGCGATCGCGAGCGCTTCGTGGCTCGTCATCGCGTTCAGCCAGAGCTGGCAGGGCGTCGTCGTGGCGATGCTCCTGTTCGCGCTCGGCGAGTCCATGCAGGCGCCGCGCTTCTACGAGTACGTCGCGGACCTCGCGCCGAAGGAGCAGACCGGCACGTTCATGGGCTTCGCGTTCCTGCCCGTCGCGATCGGCGCCTTCGTGGCGGGACGGCTCTCGGGCTATCTCATCGAGCACTACATCAAGGGGGGAAACCCGGCGGGCATGTGGACCCTGCTCTCGGCGATCGGCTTCGGCACGACGATCCTCATGCTCCTCTACGACCGGATCTTCGCGCCCAAGAGGGCGGCCGCCTGAGGCGGCCCTGACGCCGTGATCCTGCTTGCGCTCGTGGTGGGACTCGCGGCGCTCGGCTTCGGCGCGTGGCTGCATGAACGCGTCGCGCGGCTGGAAGCGCAGGTCAAGAGACTTTCTGCTTCCGCGCGGGCCGCAACGCCGGCGTCGTCGCCTGCGGCGGCGTTGCAGCCGGAGACGGTGGATTTTTCTTCGAAGGTGAATGGGGCTGTGGAGCAGGCCGCGGCGGCGGCCTCGTCGCCGGACGCCCCCCCTGTCGCATTTCCAGTACCACCGGTCGTTTTTGTCCCACCGGCCATTGACCTTTCTAAGAAAAGCGCCGATGCCGTCGCTCCGCCTGTACATCCTGACTCCGGCCGTGCGGTCGGAGAGGGAACAGAGAAATCTTCATTGGCGCCGCCTCCGGCGGCGCGCGCCGCGATCGACTGGGAAGGCTTCGTCGGCGTGAAGCTATTTTCCTGGACGGCCGGGATCTTCCTCACGCTGGGCGCCCTTTTCTTTCTGCGCTACTCCATCGAGCGCGGTTGGTTGTCGCCGCCGGTCCAGATGGCGATCGGGCTCCTCGCGGGCCTCGCCATCCTGGTCGTCTGCGAGCTCAGGGTCGCGCGGCACTACGTGATCACGGCGACGGCTCTCGCCGCCGCGGGGCTCGCGATCCTCTTCGCGACGTTTTACGCCGCGCACGCGCGCTGGGAGATTCTCGGGCTCGTTCCGGCATTCGCCGCCCTCGCGCTCGTGGCCGCTCTCGCCGTGGCGCTCGCGGTGCGGCGCGACTCCGCGTTCATCGCGGGCCTCGGGCTGCTCAGCGGCTTCGCGACGCCCGTGCTTCTCGGCACGGCCGAGAACCGCCCCGGCGCGCTCCTCTCGTACCTTCTCCTTCTCGACGGCGGCCTCGCGTGGGCAGCGGGGAAGAGGCGGTGGCTTTTTCTGCCCGTCGCCAGTCTCGCCCTCACGTCGCTCTTCGCGCTTTCGCTCGCGACGTCGCCGGACGACGGCAGCCTCTGGCCAATTCTCTTCGGATTCCTCCTTCTCCTTGATCTCGGCCTCCTCGCGTTCGCCGCGATGCGGGACGCGCCCGCGCTGCACCTCATGGCCGGCCTTTCAACGCTCGTCGTCCTCGGCGCCTGGTTCGTGCGCTCGGCGACGCCCGACCTCCTGGGCCCCGGCCTCGCCGCGGCGGCCGCATTCGGCCTCCTGTATCTCGTCGCGCCGTCGCTCGCGGCGCGCCTCCGCGCGCCGGGTGCGATCCCGGATGACGCCGCGCACCTCGGTCTCCTCGGGCACCTGCTTCTGCTCTTCGTCGCCTCGCAGCGCATCCTGTCGTCGCCGCCCGACGCGCGTGCCGGCCTCGCGCTCGCGCTTCTCGTCGCCGCGGCGGCCTGGGTCGCGGCGCGGCGCGGCCCGGCCCACCTGCAGGTCGCTTCGCTCGCGGTCGCGTCGCTCGCGCCCTTCGTGCTGTCGTTCGTCGCGACGCGTGCGCACGGACCCGTGTGCGCGCTCGGCGCGGCGGCGGCTCTCGCGTTGTGCGGGATCGGGGCCTGGGTGTTGAGGGACGACCGGTCCTTCGCCGCCGCGGCGGCGGTTGCGCTTTTTCTGGCCGAGGCGGTCGCGATCTCCGTCGCGTTCGCCCGTGGTGCCCCGCCGCTGCGCGTTCTCGTCGCGGCGCACGTCCTCTTCCTCGTCGCGCTCCTCGGGCTCGCGGCGGGGTCCGGCACGCAGGGTCTCGCCGTGCTCGCGGTCCTGCCCGCGGCCGCCGCGGCATATGCGTGGGAATTCGCGCGCCCTCCTACGTCTTCTCTCTGGAAGGAAGAGCTGCTTTTGGGCGGTGCGTTCTGGCTACTTTTCCTCGCGTATCCGCTCGTTCTCGGGCGGCGCGCGGGCCGTGCCCGAGAGCCCTACCTCGCGGCCGTCGCCGCGAGCGCGGTCTTCTTTCCGCTTTTCCGCACGGCGCTCGTGGACGGCGGTTACCGGAGCGCCATGGGCCTCCTGCCGCTCGTGCTCGCCCTCGGCCTCGCGGTTCTCCTCGCGCGCCTCCTCACGCTCGGGGTGCCACCCGAGGAGGACCGGTCGCGCCTGGCCCTCGTGGCCGGAGCTGTCCTCGCGTTCGTCACGGTCGCGATCCCGCTCCAGTTCGAAAGGGAATGGCTGACGCTCGGGTGGGCGCTCCTCGGGGCGGGGCTCGCGTGGCTCTACGGGCGGATCCCTCACCGCGGCCTTGTCATGTGGTCGGGGGGCCTCTTCGCGGCCGCGTTCATGCGCCTCGCAATGAATCCGGCCGTTCTCACGTATCACGCGCGCGCGACGGCGCCGCTTCTGAACTGGTATCTCGCGGTCTACGGCGTCGCGGCGGCGGCGTTCTTCCTCGGCGCGTGGCTGCTCCGGCGGGCGAACCACCGAAGCGCCTTTTTGCTCGCGGACCTTCTTCCGGCCGGCGGTGCCGCGTTGCTTTTCGTCCTCCTGAATCTCGAGATTGCGGACTTTTTCGCGGCGGGCGTGGCGCCGTCGTTCAACGTCCTGTCGTCGTCGCTCGCGGAAGGGCTCGCGTACACGCTCTCGTGGGCGGTCTTCGCGATCGTGCTCCTCGTCGTCTCGATCGCCGCGAAGAACCAGCGCGGGCGCATCGCGGCCGTTGTGCTCCTCGTCGTCACGATCCTGAAATGCTTCCTGCACGACCTCGCACAGCTCGGCGCCCTCTATCGGGTCGCGTCTTTCGTGGGCCTCGCGATCTGCCTTGCGGCGGTCGCCGTGCTCCTCCAGCGCTTCGTGCTTTCACGAAGCGACCCAAAGGCCTGAGCCCTCGTCGTCAGTCCTGCGCGGCGAGCTGCGCGGCCACGTCTTCGCGCGCGGCCGCGAAGTCGAGTCCCGCGGCCTTTCCCTCAGTATTCGCTTGCCGGCAGCATCCGGATGACGCTGCCGTCGGACGTCTTCGCGTCGTTCAGGACGCCGTACGCGAGCCACGTGTCGTCGCCCGCCGTGCGCGTGATGACCGCGTAGGCCGTCGTCGTATTCGGGGGGACGTCAGCGATGTCGAAGACGCCCGACCACTGCGTCCAGTCGCCGGGCTGCAACGTCACGGAGATCGGGCTGCCGACGGCCTGCCCGGTGGATGCGTCGAAGAGGCGAACCGACAGCGACAGCGGGATCTCCGAACCGCCTCCCAGGTGGACGACGGCGAGGTTCGAGCGCACCGAGGCGTCGCGCGTGAGGCCCGGCACGAGCGCCGACGCGCGTGCGCCACCGCCTCTCGCCGCGGCTGGATAGGCCACGCCGAACGAGCCGCCCGTGACCGTGTCGGTGTTCGGCGTCGTCGTGCGCGCGAGAGCGATCGTCGTCGGCCCGTCGAAGTTGAAGAGGCTCCGGAACGCCACGGAAAGCGAGCCGGCCTGGGGACCGGTCGAGGGGTCGGGGATGTTGACGCCGTTCGACCTCAGGTACGCGAGGATGTCCGGAATCGTCGTCTGCTGGTGAGCGGCGAGCGTGAAGGTGACGACCGGGACGCCCGTCGAGGACCCGAAGTTCGGCGCTGGCTGGTAGAAGAGGTCCACGGGCGTCGAAAAATTGCTGTCGTTCGCGACCGTGAGCTCGGTCGTGTAGTGTGACCCCGCGGCGCCGAGCACGTCGAGAACGACGGGCACGACGAGCTTCCGCGCGGCGGCGAGGCCTCCGGGCCGGTAGAGCGGCAGGATCGAACCGTCAGACGTCTTCGCGTCGTTCACGACGCCATATGCCGTCCACGCGCCGTTTCCGGACGTCCGCGTGATCCTCGCGTACCCGTATGCGGGCTCAGTGAGACCAGCCGTCAAGAGGATGCCGTTGAACTGCCTCCACTCCCCCGGATTCAGGGTCGTGACGATCGGGGAACCCGCGGCCGCACCGCTCTGGTCGTACACCTGGATGGAAAGCGTGACCGCCCCGGCGCGGCCCCAGACGTAGCCGACCGCGAGATTCGAGCGGGACACACCAGAGATGCTCCGAAACCCGTAAATCGCGCCTTCGTCCTCGGCGGCCTCGAGGTCGGACGGCGCGTCGAGAAACGTGCCGAAGCTGCCGGCGGCACTGGCCGTAGAGGTGCGCGAGAAGGCGTACACGGCGTCGGTCGCATCCGAGGGAAGCGCCTGCGGATCGCCCGCGACGTAGATGGAGCCCGCGGCTCCGGAGGGGCCGGGCGTGATCGCGACGCCGCGGTCGCGGAAAAACTGGAGAGCGTCCGGCGCGCGCAGCTCCGAAGATGGTGCGAGCGAAACGGAGACCGAGGCGTTGCTCGTCGGCAGCGCGAAGTCGGGCGCGGGGATGAAGCCGACCGAGACCGTCACGGCCTCGCTCGAGCGGTTCCCGAGCGTGAGGTCGGAATTGAAGTGCGCGCCGGTGGCGCCCGTCACGTCGAGAACGACGGGGATGTACTTCGCGGACGAGACCGTGGACGCAAGATAGAGCCCGCTGCCCGCGGTGCCCGCGTACAGGGCCGAATTGTCGCCGCTTCGCCGCACGACGCGCACGTCCGCTCCCGCGGGAAGGCCCGTATTCTCGGGCTGCCAGCCGCCGCCGATCCGGCGCAGGACGCCCGCCGCGCCCGCGCCCGCGAACGCCATCCCGCCGCCCGCGTCGAGCGATGAAACGAACGCCCCGCTCGCGCCGTAGTCGTCCTCGCGCCACGAGCCAGCCGAGGAGTAGATACCCGACACCGGCGCCGCAAAGAGAACGCTTGCGTCGCCCCCGAGCGCCTGGACGTTCGTCGGCGCACCGGAGGTCGCCTGCCAGGCGCTCTGCTGGCGCGTGAAGAGGCTTCCTCCCACGGAGGCGTAGAGCGTCCCGCCGACCTGTCGCGCCGTCAGCGCGCTTCCGTTCGGGGGCAGGCCGGTGTTGTCGGACGACCAGCTGGATCCCACGAACCGCCACATTCCCGCGTTCGAGGTGCCGCCGGCGACGCTGCCGTCGGACGATACGGAGGCGAGCGCCGTGAGCGAGACGCCGAGCGGAAGCCCTGCCTCGACGATCGAGGGGGAGGCGATCGGTCCGGGCCCGAGGCTCCACAGGTACACATGACAATCGGTCACCGCCATCAGGGCCGCGGGCGCGGACGCAAGAGCGCGCGCGTCCCCGCAGTCCGAGGACAGATCTCCGCCGGGCGGCGTCAGAAGGGAGATTCCCGCCCCGTGCGCGCCGACGAACGTGATTCCGGCGGATGTCGCAATGTCGGAGATCGATGCCGCGTAGAGCCCCGTGCCCGCGCTCGTCCACGAGCTCCCGGAAAGCCGGTAGACGGGCGCGCCGGCGGTGCCGACGTAGAGATCGCTCCCCAGCGTCGCGAAGCTTTTCGCCGACGACACGAGAAGGCCCGCGTTCGTGGCCACCCAGGAGCCCACTTTGGACAAGACCCCCGCGTCGACGGTTGCCGCGCGCAGCGTGCCGCCCGCGCCCGTGACCGCGCGCACGTCGTGCGCGCCGAAGCCGGGCACCACGGTCCAGCTCGCGCCGGAAAATGAGTAAAGCGTCTGGTCCGTGCCCGCGTAGAGCGTGCCGTTCACGACGGCGAGCGCCTGGACCGTGGACGTGATCGAGAGTCCGGTTGCGATCGGGATCACCGTCGCGCCGGCATACTGCGCGGCGCCGCCCCGCAGCCCCACCACGAGGTCGCCGGCGTACACCGAGGCCGCCGTCACGGACCCGCCCGGACTCCCGAGCGCCGCCCAGGTTCCCGAGGAGCGCTTCGCGACTCCGAGGCCTGCCGCCCAGAGCGCCGCTCCGTCCGTCGCGAGAAAAGACGGGGACGAGAGGGACGCCGGGAGCGTCTCGGCGGTCCATGTTCCGTCGGCGGCGCGGCGCCACACGTTCTGGCCATCGGCCGCGTAGACGGTGTCGGCGACCACGATCGAAGTGATCGACTGCGCCGAAAGCCCGTCGAGGGTCCACGCGCCCGCGTCGAGCCGCCACACGCCGCGCGGCGTCGCCGCCCAGAGAGTCGCGCCGCTTCCGGCGAGCGCCGTCGCGTCGGCGCCGGGGAGCGTTTCCACCCGAGAGAAGTTGAGGCCCGCATACGCCGGCGCGGCCGCGAGGAGGAGCGTGAGCAGAACGCGGAAGGTAGCGCGTGCGAGCCTTCCGAGGACCTCGGATCGTCGTCTCATGTGGCGTGCCTCGTTGCGCCCGCTGGCGCTTTTCAAGTGTACATGGCGCATGCGCGTCGCCTGCCTCGAGGTGACGTGCGGGCGCCGCATCTCACGGGAAGTCACTTCGAGAAGCGCAGCGCGAGAAGCAGCGGGAGGCCCTCGTCCGCCGCGTAACGGTCGAGCTTCTGCGCGCGCTCGTAGAAAGGTCGCACCTCCGCGCCCACGCCGAACGAGCCCGTGGCGTCGAAAGTGAGCCCCGCCTCGTGCGCGGCGAGCGAATCCATCGTCGTGAGAGGGTTTTCCACGTCGTGCGTCGCCGCCCACAGCCGATACGCGGGGCACGTGGCGAGGGGCGCTTCGGCGCTCACTCGGGCTGCCTCAGATGTCCATAGGCCTGCGAGTCCGAAGGCACGAGCCCTCCCTTGAGTCGCCGCGCGAAGTCTTCCACACGCTCCTTGAGCCGGCGCGGGAGCCAGCTTGCCACGGCGGCGCCCACAGCCGCAGGAGTCCGGCTCAGGGCGGGCGCGGACCACTCCGCCGGAAGGCGTAACCTTTCGGGATTCCGTGCGTCATACACAGGTGCTTTCGGCCCCCGGCTGCGCGCGGGCCTCTTCGAGCTCCGGCGTGGCCCTGGAGTTGCTCGGGAGAAAAAGGAACAGTCCGGCCCGGGTCAATTAGGCGTGGAGGTTCTCCGATGAGACAGCTTCGAGATCGTCGTTCCGGCGCTCGCGGGATGGCCCGTGGCCTCTCCCTGCTCTTGCTTCTCGCGCTCGCTCTTTCGGCCGGCGCTGCGGCGGCCGGTGAGATCCGTGGGCGCATCCTCGTCTCCGATCGTGCCGACAAACCGGCCTTGGGCGTCACGGCTTCGGCGGTGCCCTGGGAGGCGCCGGGCGAGGAAGCGCGCCGCGAAATGAAGGGGGGCGATCCGCCGAAGCCGATCGCGTCGGTCCTCACGGGAGCCGACGGCTCGTTCGTCCTCGCCGTTCCGTCGGAGCCCGGCAAGGAGAAGCTCTTCCGCGTGAGGGTCGAGGGCGCGGGCGTCGTCCCCGTGCTCTTCGAGGACGTCTACGACGCCGCGGAATCCGAGGACGTTGGCGAGCACACGCTGCCGCACGGCGAGAAGCTCACGGGCGTGGCGGTGGATGCGTCCGGCAAGCCGCTCGCAGGAGCGGAAGTCTCCCTCGAGGCCGGCGTCGCCGGCGGCGATGACCTCGCATTCCGGGTCGTCACGCGGAAAGTCGTGACGGGCGAGGACGGAAAGTTTCAGTTCGACGAAGCGAGCGCGCTGGGGAACCGCATCACGATCGAGAAGACGAATCTCGCGCCGACGCTCCAGACGGGCCTGCGCGCCGGCGCGATTCCGAGGCCGATCGCGGTCGTCGCGGGCGAGCCGGTTACCGGCGTCGTCCTCGGCGCGAACAAGAAACCCGCCGCCGGCGCGCTCGTGCGCTTCGAGAGCGCCAAGGCAACGACGCGATGGATCGAAACCGACGCGGAGGGGCGGTTCACGATTCCGCACGCTCCCGATGGGCGCGGCGCCGTCGTCGTGGATGCCGGGGACGCCGGCTGGGGCGGCCGGCCTGACGTCAAACTTCCCCTCGGCGAGGGCAAGTCGCTCGCGATCACTCTCGCGCTGCCCGCGGCGCTCGAGGGCAAAGTGGTGGACGACAAGACGGGGCACGTGGTGCCGCGCGCCAAGGTCTTCCTCAAGGCGAACGGCTTCGCGCGTCTCGTGCGCACGGGCCCCGACGGGACGTACCACCTGAAGGGCGTACCCACGCAGAAGTACCGCCTCACGGTCGACGAGGCGCGCTATGTTCCCTGGGCGAAGCCGGATCTCGCGCTCGCGCCCGGCGAGGCGAAGCATCTCGACATCGCCGTGACGCTGGGGGCGACGATGATCGGGAAGGTCGTGGACGAGACTGGTGCGCCGGTCGCGGCGGCGCGCGGATCGCTCATGCGCGGAGGTGAGAACGCGCTCGCCGGCATCCGCCGGATGCTGCGCGTCGGGAACGAGGTCACGGCGTTCCGCACGCGCGCCGACGGCACCTTCAAGGCGACCCGGCTCGCCCCCGGCGACAACCAGCGCCTCTTCGTGAGCCACGCCGATTTCGAGCGCGCGACGCTGGCCGGCCTGTCGCTTCCGTCGGGCGGAACGAAGCCCAACGTGGCGGTTGTGATGCACCGCGGCGCGACGATCTCGGGCGTCGTTAAGGACACCAACAACCTGCCGATTCAGGACGTCGAGGTCGAGGTCGATCCGTCCGTCAACTTCCGCGCGGGCGCGGGCGGCATGGTCGCGAATTTCGCGCGCCTGGGAGGCGCGAGCACGCGCCCGAGGACGAAGACCGCCGCCGACGGCACGTTCCACGTCAAGGGGATCTCCATCGGTGAGTACGCGCTCCAGATCAAGAAGCCCGGCTTCGCGACCGAGCGGGTCGATCCCGTGAAGGTGACGGACAAGGGCGTGGACCCGATCGCGGTGACCCTTGGGCCCGGCGCGAGCATCTCGGGAATCGTCCGCCGCAAGAGCGGCGAGGGCGCCGAGGGCTTCATGGTGCGCGTCGGCGGGGGTGGGGGCCGCGGGGCGGGAGGCGGAGGAGGAGGCGGCATCCTCGGCGGGATGGGCACCGATCTCGCGACGGCCTCCGACGGCCTCTTCGTGATCGACGGGCTGAAGCCCGGCCAGGCCTACGACCTCTCGGTCTTCGGTGGCGCGGGCCTCGGGCCGCAGAAGCGCGGCGTCGTGGCGCCCGCGGCGAACGTCGAGATTCAGGTCGCAGGCACGGGCCGCATCACGGGCACCGCGCTCGACGCGCGCGCGGGCCAGCCCCTCAAGAACTTCTCCGTCTCGTTCGAGCCCGACCGCGGCGGCGGCGCCATCATCCGGCTCGTCGCCCGAGGCGTGGGCGCGCAGACGGGCATCGGCCAGAAGCGCGATTTCAATACCGACAACGGCTCCTTCACGCTCGAAGACGTGCCCGCGGGGCCGTGGACGGTGGTCGTCGAGGCGAAGGGCTACCAGCCGGCCCGCGTCGCGAACCTCCTCGTGGAAGAGAACGGCGTGAAGGACGGCGTCGAGGTGCGGGCCACGCCCGGCGTGGTCCTCAAGGGACGCGTCACGGACGCGCGCTCGGGGCGTCCCGTCGCGAACGCGAACATCACGTACCAGGCGACCGACAGCGGTGGCGGGCCGGGAGGAGGTTTCGGCGGTCGCGGGGGCGCGATCCCGGGGCTCGACCCCTCCCAGGACATCACGAGCGACGCCGACGGCCATTTCGAGATCGAAGGCATCCCCATGGGGAAGGTCAAGGTCACCGCGAAGAACCCTGACTACACGGACGGCAGCGAGGTGGCCGCCGTGAAGGACACGGGCGGCACCGTCGAGATCAAGCTCACGGGGGGCGGCTCGGCGAGCGGCGTCGTCGCGCTCGGCAGCCAGCCGCTTCCGAACGCGCAGGTCGCTCTCGCGGGCGCGGGGGACGCGGGCTTCGGGCGCATCCTCGGCGGCAGCCAGACGACGACCTCGGACGGCCAGGGGCACTTCGAGTTCGACCACCTCGGCGCCGGCCGCTACACCGTCTCGGCGGGACTGAACGGCCAGTCGAGCAATCTCACCGACTTCGTTCTTCAGGCGGGCGATTCCAAGAACGACATCGTCCTCTCGCTTTCCGGCGGCTCCACCATCCAGGGCACGGTCTCCGGACTGCCGGACAACTGGAAGAACGGCACGACCGTGACCGCGAACGGCGCTCAGGCCTTCGTCGCGAGCACCAAGGTCGGCGGCGACGGCAGCTTCCAGATCACGAATGTGCCGGCGGGCCCGGTCACTCTCCGCGCGCAGGCGGGTGACGGCCTCGGCGACTCGCGCAGCGCGACGAATCTAGTCACGGCCAGCGACGACGTGCCCGTGCTCCCTGCGGAAATCGTTTTCGACATCGGCTTCAACCTGACCGGCCATGTCGCGCAGGCCGGCCAGCCCACCGCGAACGCGATGGTCCTCGCGAGCCTGCAGGGCGGCGGCGGAAGGCAGGCCACGACCCGCACCGACAGCAGCGGCGCCTACACGCTTCAGGGCCTGCAGGAAGGCTCGTACACCGTCACCGCCACATCCAATCCTCTCGCCGGCAACGGCGCCCAGGTCCGCCAGACAATCTCTCTCACGAGCGACCAGAACCTGGACCTGACGTTTCCCACGGCGCGCGTGTCGGGCGTCGTGAACGACGCCGACACGAAGCAGCCGCTCTCCAACGCCACGGTTTCGCTCGCCGCTGCCGCTGGGACGGGCACGCCGATGCAGCGCATGGCGACGACGGACAGCAATGGGCATTTCCAGTTCACGGACGTCCCGCCCCAGTCGTACACGCTCAACTCGCAGATGACCGACTACCAGTTCGACAACCGTACGATCACCGCGGCCGACGATGGCAGCACCGACAGCCTCTCGATCGACCTCGTACACGGGCAGGGCATCGGGATCATCGCGCGCGACGGGCTCTACGGCGTCCCGATGCGCAGCATTTCGGCGCGCGCCCTCGACGGTAACAAGAACGCGGTCTTCCAGGGCACGATCGCGCTCGACTCGACCGGCAGCGGGGAGATCCCGTCGCTCCAGCCGGGCGGCTACTCACTCTTCGTGAATGCCAGCGGCTACGCCACCGTCTACATTCCGAGCGTCACGGCGCCCTCGCAGCAGCCGCTGCCCGTCAGCCTCACGCCGGGCGGCACGGCCGACATCTCGGTCGGTCCGAAGTCGTTCGTGAACGGCATCCTGCGCGGCACGCTGAAGAACTCGTCGGGCATTCCGTACCCGTACACGCTGTTCAACACGGACGGGCGAATCGCGATTACCGCCGACGCGACCGGCCAGACCGGATTCCGGCGCATGACGAATCTCGCGCCGGGAGGCTACATCCTCACGCTCGACAGCGGCGGTGGCACGACGTTCAACATCGCGGAAGGCGGTATCACGCCGGTCCCGCTGCCATAAACCCGCTGCTCCGAGCTCAGCCGCTAAGATCCGCGCATGATGATGCACGGGAGCAAAAGCCTTTTCTTCCTTCTCTTCGGACTCGCCATGTTCGCCGCGCGGGGCGAAACGCCCGAGCAAGCTCGCGGCAAGAAGCAGGCCGCCGCGCTGTGGCGTCCGGCCGACGGCGACGCGGCGGCCTTTGAGGTCTTCGCGCGCGCGAACACTGCGGCCGACGCGGCGACGCGCGACGCCCTCTTCACGCGCCTCGCGGCCGCTCTCACCTCGCTCGACGGTCACATGCGCGAGGCCGGCCGTGACCTGCGCATGCACGTGGACCTCGACAGCGGACCGATCCTGCCTTTCGACGAGGTGCTCGCGGGCTACGACCCGGGCGCGCACCTCACGGATGACCTCTTCGACAACAAGCTCGCGTTCACGACGCTCCTCAACTTCCCCGTGTACACGCTCGACGAGAAGCTCCGCCTCGGCGCCACGTGGACGCGCCGCCAGTGGGCGGAAGCGCGCCTCGCCGACCGCTTCGCGACCCGCGTCCCCGCGAGCGTGAATCTCGCGATCGCAAAGGCTTACTCCGACGCGGCTCAGTACATCGCCTCGTACAACATCTGGATGCATCACCTCGTGGACGACAAGGGCGGCCGCCTCTTCCCGCCGAAGATGCGCCTCCTGTCGCATTGGAACCTGCGCGACGAGATCAAGTCCGATTACGCCGACAAAGAGCGCGGGCCCGCGAAGCAGCGCGCGATCCGCAAGGTCATGGAGCGCATCGTCGACCAGACGATCCCGCGCGCCGTGCTCGACAACCCGAACGTCGACTGGAACCCCTTCACGAACGAGGTCCGGCCCGCCGCCGTGAAGGATTCCGACCTTCCCGCGAAGGACGCGGGCGCCAAGAGCGTCGCCTCCGATCGCGAGCCCGACACGCGCTACGCCACTCTTCTCGCGTGCTTCCGCGCCGTCCGGCAGGCCGATGCCTTCTCTCCCACCGCCCCTACTTTCATCGCGCGAAGGTTCGAGGAGGACCGCCAGATCCCTGAAGCGCGCGTGAAGAAGATGCTCGAGGATGTCCTTTCGTCGCCGCTCGTTCCGAAGGTGGCGGCGCTCATCGAGAAGCGCCTTTCTCGAAAGCTTTCGCCCGTCGACGTGTGGTACCCCGGCTTCCGGCCGCAGCCCGCGCAGTCCGCCGCCGAGCTCGACGCCCTCGTACGGGCGAAGTACCCCACGCCCGAGGCGTACGCGAAGGACATCCCAAACCTCCTCGTGAAGCTCGGCTTCTCGAAAGAGAAGGCCGGCGACGTCGCCTCCCACATCGACGTCCATCCCGCGCGCGGCTCCGGCCATGCCTCGGGCGCCGCCCTGAAGGGCTACAAGGCGTATCTGAGGACCCGCGTCGACAAGGACGGCATGAACTACAAGGGCTACAACATCGCCGTCCACGAGATGGGGCACACCGTCGAGCAGACGTTCTCCCTCTACGACATCGACTTTCCTCTCCTCTCGGGCGTGCCGAACACGGCCTTCACCGAGGCGCTCGCGTTCGTGTTCCAGGGCCGCGACCTCGAGCTCTTGGGCCTTGCGAAGCCCTCGGCCGAGGCGCGCGCGCAAAAAGCCCTCGACGCCTTCTGGGGCACGTACGAGATCGCGGGCGTCGGGCTCGTGGACATGGGCGTCTGGCACTTCATGTACGACCACCCCGAGGCCACGCCCGCCGAGCTGAAGGCCGCGACGCTCCAGATCGCGCGCGACGTGTGGAACCGCTTCTACGCGCCCGTCCTCGGCGAGAAGGACGTCACGCTCCTCGCGGTCTACTCGCACATGATCGAATCGTTCCTCTACCTGCCGGACTATCCCATCGGCCACATGATCGCGTTCCAGATCGAGCGGCAAATGGAGAAGGCCGGATCCATCGGCCCCGAGTTCGAGCGCGTGGCGAAACTGGGAAACATCGCGCCGGACCTCTGGATGACGCAGGCCACGGGCGCGCCGGTCGGCCCGGAAGCGCTCCTCGCCGAAACGGAGAAGGCGCTGGCCTCCGTGCGCTGACGCAACCTCGAGGCGGCCCCGCCGTATAGTTCCCGCATGCGAATGACCCTTTCGGCGGCGATCGTCGTCGCGTCCCTTGCCGTCCCATCGCCCGGCGCTGCCTCTTCAGCCAAAGAGGCCGGCAAGGAAATCCTCCCCTTCATCGCTGACGACTATCCGCGAGCCCTGGCCACGGCTCGCGCGCAAAGCAAGCCGATCTTCCTCGAGGCCTGGGCGCCCTGGTGACACACGTGCCGCTCCATGAGGGCCTTCGTCTTCACCGACAAGGCGCTCGAGCGACAGGCCGGACGGTTCGTCTGGCTCTCCATCAACACGGAAATGCGCGCGAATGCCGCCGTCCTCGCGAAGGTCACGGTCGAGGCATGGCCGTCGTTTTACGTCATCGACCCCGCGTCCGAGAAGGTTGTCCTGCGTTACGTGGGCGGCGCCACCGTGCCGCAGCTCCAACGCATCCTCGACGACGGGGAGCGGGTCGCGAATGCCGCGGGCGGCATGCACAAGCCCGACGAGACCGACGAGACCCTAGNNCTAGGGAAGGCGGACCGTTTCTTCGCGGACGGCAAGAACGCCGAAACGGCCGAGGCGTACCGCGCGGCACTCGAGGGCATGGCGCCGTCCTCGAGGTCCTATGCGCGCGCCGTCGAGTCGCTCCTCTTCGCGCTCTCGGCGAGCCACCAGCCGGAGCCCTGCGCCGCCGTCGCCCGCGAAACCTTTCCGAACCTCCGCTTCTCGCCCTCGGCCGCGAACGTGGCCGGCTCGGGCCTCGACTGCGCGGTCTCGCTTCCGAAGGACGCGCCCCCAAAGGCCGCCCTCGTTCAGGCTCTCGCCGCGGACACGCGCGAGGTCCTCACCGGAAAGCGCGTGGGCCTTGCCGCGGACGACGTCTCGGCGCTCTACCAGACGCTCGTCGGCGAGCGCGAGGCGGCGGGCGACGAGGCGGGGAAGAAAAAAACGCTCGAGGACTGGGCCGCCTACCTCGATGGCGAGGCCGCGAAGACGAAGACGAAAGACGCCCGAGCGGCGTTCGACGCCCATCGCCTGACGGCATATCTCGAGCTGGGCCAGCCGGAACGTGCGATCCCGATGCTCGAGGCCGCCGAGCGCGACTTTCCCGATGACTACAACCCGCCCGCGCGCCTCGCCCTCGCGTACCGCGCCATGAAAAAGTACGACGAGGCCCTCGCGGCGTCCGACCGCGCGCTCGCCCGTGCGTACGGTCCGCGGAAGCTCGTCATTCTGTCGGCACGTGCCGACATCTACGCGAAGAAGGGAGACCGAGCGGCGGCACGCAAGACGCGTGAGGACGCTCTGGCGTGGGCCGAGGCGCTCCCGAAGGAGCAGGTCTCGGAACGACAGATCGCCGCGTTGAAAAAGCAGCTCGAAACGCACGAGTAGAATTCGCCCCGAACCGGAAGGTCCGTGAGTGCCGCTGTCGAGGTGCACCCGCGCGCCGACGGGCTTCATTTCACGGGGGCCGAGGGAGTCGGGTTGGTCCCCCGGCATTGGAACGTGTAGTCCACGTCCAGGAACTTCGTCGCCAGCGTCACGGGCCCGACGGGACCTTTCGTCATGAGCGCGACCTTGATCCGCTTGATCTCGTACTTGGCGCTCTTCCCGTCACACAGGACCGAGAAGCGCTTCGCACCCTTGCCCGGACCTTCGTCCGAGATCTCGAAAACGGTTTCGAGACCCGTGTGGGAGGGATTCGGTGGCACGCCCGTGAAAACCGCGACATAGCCCGTGGTCGCGGAGTCGAGGTTGTAGTGGAAGAGCACCTCGACCGAATTCGTCGCGTTCCACGGGGCTGCGGGAGTCCGGCCCTTGAGCGTGGCGGACGACACGGGGCTTCTCGCATCCACGGTAATCGAGTCGATCGCGGCGCGGGCCGGGCCCGAGGCAAGGGAAAGCCCGAGGAGAGAAGTGAGGAGCGAACGCCTGGATCGACTCATTCTCGTTCTTCCTGGAGGATAGCGCCCATCCCGAAGGCGAAGGACGCGACGCCCGCGGGGACCTTTCAGCCGAGGAGGGCCATCGCGAAGAGAACGAGGCCTATCAGCCCCACGCCCATCGACCCGAACCACACGGGCTTGTTGCGCGTGAGCGCGGCCACGGCGCCGAGCGCGATCGACACCTGGAAGAGCGCGACCGTGTTCGCGAAGCCGTGGTGCTTGTGCAGCAGATGGTCCGCCTCCTTCGATTTCTCGTCCCGCTCGTGCTCCTTCTCCTCGGCCTTCTTCTTGATCTCGACCTGGTCCTGTTTGTAGCGCTTCTGTTCCTCCGTGAATTTCGCCGGAGCTTCCTTCCCGATCGCGAGCCACGAGGCGGCCGACGCCTCCTGAACCGCGGCCTTCAGGCCCTTGGCCTGGTAGTACGCCCACTGGTCCGAGGCCTCCGCCTGCAGGCGCGTCGCCTCCGTCTTCAGCACGAGCGCCTCGTTCACGGTCGCGCCGGCGCGCAGCGCGGCGACGGCCGCGCACGCCGCGAGGATCGCCGTCGTGAGCGCGATCCGCTTCAAAAACGAGCCGCCGTCGTGCTCCAGCTCTTCCTTGATCGTCTCGTGCAGATTCTCCGTCTCGATTTCAGGGCCTTCGGGCATGAACCGCTCCTTATCTGGACCGGAAGACTAGCGCGAACGACGTCCGGGTGCGTCCGCTCCGCCCTCTGGGCGAGAATCGCAGTCATGCTCAGGTTCCTCCGAACCGCCGCGGCCCTGTTGTTGCTCGCCTCTTGCAGCCGCGAGCCGCGTGATCCGGTCCGCGAGACCTTGAAGCGTGTCGTCGCCTCCGCCGAGGCGCGCGATGCCGGAGCGGTCGCCGGGTATCTTTCCGCTTCGTTCCGCGACGCGGAGGGCGGGAACAAGGCGGACGCCGCCGATCTACTCCGCCGCACTCTGGCGGCCTACGAGAGCATCTCGCTGAGCCTTTCGGACGAGGTCATCGCGAAGGGTCCCGAGGCTGCGAACGCGACCTTCAAGGTCAGGATGTCGGGCAAACCCCGCGCCGTCGCCGGCCTCGAAGGTTTTCTGCCGCGGATGTCGACCTGGCGTTTCGAACTGCGCCTCGAGCTCGAGAAAGGGAGCTGGAGGATCACGTCGGCGGCCTGGAGGCGGCTGGAAGAGAGCCTTTAGCGCGGGCCGCCGCTCAGCTTTCGCCCGACGAGGAACAGCGGACCGCCCGTGAGAAGGATCGCCGTCCCCGCCAGCGCGAGTCGCGGCTCGGTGAACGCCACGTGCGCTGCGACGGCGGCCAGCGCGAGGATGTAGAGCGCGGGGAGGACGGGGGGGCCCGGGATCCGGAACGCGCCGTCGCCGCCCTCGCCGCTCCTCCTCAGGACGAACAGCGTCGAGGAGACGACGACGAGGGTGAGCATGTCCGTGAAGATCACGTAGCTGACGAGCTTCTCGAACGAGCCGAGGAGGAACGCGGGCACGAGCATCGTCGCCCCGAAAAGGAGAAGCCCGGCCGTCGACACCTGCGTCCGCGGCTGGACGCGCCGGAAAACCGGCGGCAGGACGCCGTCCTCGGCCATCGCGTAATAGCTCCGCGGCATCTGCAGGACGGTCGCGTTCACGAACCCGGCCGCCGAGAGGAAGATCAGCGCCGACACGACCGCTTCGCCGGCCGCGCCGAAGCTCGCGCGCGCGAGGGCGGCCGCGACGAGTTTCGACTCCGCGACGCCGCCCACCCCGAGCGTCCTCACGTACGCGAAGTTCAGGACGAGGTAGAGGCCGACCACGGTGAGCATCCCGGCCGTCACGGCGAGCGGGAACCGCCTCTTCGCGTCCTTCACGTCCGCGCCGAGGTTCATCGTCATGTGGTAGCCGCCGTACGTGTAGAAGACCGGGATCAGCGCGGCTGCAAGGCCCGTGAGGCCCGCGGCGGGCGCGGCGGGCGCGGCCGCGGGCGCCAAACCCGCCGCCTTCGGCGCGAGGGCCAACGCGGCGGCGGCGAGGCCTACGATCATCACGATCTTCAGCATCGAGAGGACGTTCTGCGTTTCCGCGCCGATCTGGATCCCGAGGGCGTTCAAGAGCAGCAGGACGAGCATCAGGACGAGCGCGACGAGGAGGACGCTGTTTCCGCCGCGCCTCTCCGGCGGCAGGAGCAGCCCGACGAGGTACTCGGCCCCGATGAACGCGACGCCCGCCGCGCCTGCGCCCTGCATGAGCGTCTGCGCCCAGTTGAGCATGAAGGCGAGCGCTGGGTGATAGCAGTCGGCGACGACGCGGTAGTAGCCGCCCGCACGCGGGTGGTTGGAGCCGATTTCCGCGAACGTGAGCGCGCCGACGAAGCTCACGAGGCCGCCGATTCCCCAGGCGAGAAGGAAGAGGCCCGGCGTCCCCGCATCACGCGCGACGATCGCGGGCGTCCGGAAGATCCCGATCCCCACGACGAGGCTCACGACCACCATCGCCGTGTCGAACGTCCCGAGCTTCGCGTCGATCCTTCCGGCTTCAGCCTTCACGCAGCGCCTCGGCGAGGAGGCCCGCGAGCCTGACGAACTGCCCTGCGGTGTTGTAGAGCTGCGCCGAGACCCGCACGAGTTTTCCGCCACTTCCGCCGCCGAGCGGCCAGTCGTAGAACCACGCCTCGACGCCGCGCGCGCGCGTCCAGTCCGCCAGCTCCTCGCGGTCGAGACGCGCGGCGGGGCTGCCGGGTGCGACCGCGGGCAAGGGCACCGACGCCATCGCGCCGATCATCGGCTCGGGCGCGGGCGTCGAAACGCCCAGCGCCTCGCACAAGATGGCGCGCGCCTTCAGCGAGAGCGCGCGGTTCGCCTCCATCAGGGCCGTCCAGCCGCCGGGCAGGAGGCCGCCGAGATACGCGATGCAGTCGGGGATCGAGAGCGCAGCCGTTGGGTCGACCGTCCCCGTCCAGTCGAACTCGTCCTTGAACCGCGCCTCGCCCCCGGCGTAACCGTGGCTGATCGCGATGGGGTGCAGGCCTTTCTGCCGGTCCTTCCTAACGTGCAGGAACGCAGCGCCCTTCGGCGCACAGAGCCATTTGTGGGCGTTCGCGGTGTAGTACGCCGCCCCGAGGCGTTCGAGGTCGAGCGGGACCATCCCGAGCGCATGGGCTCCGTCCACGAGCGTGTCCACGCCGCGTGCAAAAAGCCCGGCGACGAGCCGTTCAATGGGAAAGACGAGCGCCGTCGGGCTCGTGACGTGATCCAGCATCGCGAGGCGCGTTCTCGGCGTCACGGCCCCGAGGACCGGCTCGATCACGTCCTCCTCGCCGCCCAGCGGGAACGGCACCTGCGCCACGACGACGCGCGCGCCCGTCCGGGCGGCCACGTAGTCGAGCGTCTTTTTGCACGCGGCGTACGCGTGGTTCGTCGTGAGGATCTCGTCGCCGGGAGAGAACGCCAGAGAGCGCACGACCGCGTTCACGCCCGCGGTCGCGTTCGGGACGAAGGCGAGATCGTCGCCGTCCGCCCCGACGAACCCCGCCAGCGCCGCGCGTGCCTCCGCAAGGAGGCCCGGCAGCGCGCGCACGAGGAAGTCGACGGGCTCGCGCTCGAGCCGCATCCGCAGCTCCGACTGCTTGTCGAGGATCGCCTTCGGGCACGCCCCGAACGAGCCGTGGTTCAGGTAGTCGACGGCCGGGTCGAGGGGCCAGAGATCGGCCCACGTACTTCTTGCGGGCATGCGAGCGCGCAATGTTACGCGCCCGCCCCGGCCTCGCGCCGGCGCAGAATATACCCCGGCCGGAGGTCTCATGAAGAACGTCCTCGCCAGCCTCGTCCTCGTTGCGTCCTCGTCGCTCGCATCCGCGACGGACATGCTCGTGACGCCCGACTGGCTCGTCGAGCACCGGGGCGAAAAAAACCTCGTCCTCCTGCACGTGGGGGTGCCGGCCGACTTCGAGAAGGAGCACATCCCCGGCGCGATCCCCGTGAACCCGCAGGACCTTTCGATCCCGCGGGCCGAGGGCGCGCTCATCCTCCGGCTTCTGCCGCCCGACCAACTGCGCACGAAGCTCGAGAGCTTCGGAATCGGCGACGACTCGCGCGTCGTCGTCTACTTCGGCAAGGACTGGGTCTCGCCCACGACGCGCGTTTATTTCAGCCTCGACGCGGCGGGCCTCGGCGACAAGACCTCCATCCTCGACGGCGGCATGCGGGCGTGGAAGGCCGCTGGCGGCGCGGTCGTCGCATCGACAGCCGACTCCACGTCGGCAATCCAGCGCAAGCCAGGGAAGATCACGGCGAAGCCGCATCCCGAATTCGTGGCCGACCTCGACTTCGTGAAGGCGAACCTCGGCACGACCGGCGTCGCGATTGTCGATTCGAGCAATACGAAGTTCTTCGACGGCGCCGATCCGGGCGCGATGCCCCGCGCCGGCCACATCCCCGGCGCGCGCAGCCTGCCCTTCAACACCCTCGTCACCGAGGACAACCGGATGAAGAGCCCTGCCGAGACGGCGAAGCTTTTCGAGGCGGCCGGCATCAAGCCCGGCGACACCGTCGTCAGCTACTGCCACATCGGCCAGAAGGCCACCGTCATGTACTTCGCGGCCAAGCGCCTCGGCTACAAGGCGCGCCTTTACGACGGCTCGTGGGACGAGTGGAGCCGAAAGAGCGAGTTGCCCGTCGAGAAGGGCCCGGCGAAGCCGCAGAGCTGAGCCTCGGCACGCGGGTTGCAACATCTTGTAACGGAGGCACCTCATGCCGAACAGCACTCATCCCGACAAGAACAAGCCCACGCCGCCCGTAAAAACCGCCGTGCCGCCTGTAAAAACTGCGCCGATGCAGCAGCCCGCGCAGCCCGTGAAGACCGTGCCCGCGCCGCCCGTGCAGCCCGCGAAGACCGTGCCCGTGCAGCCCCAAGGCAAGCCGTAGCGCGTTCACGGCTCACCCGCCGCCCGCGAGGCGGCAGTGCGCAGGGCCTCTATCGCCTCGGCGTACTTGTCGCGTTCGTGGGCGACGAGCTGGGGAAGCCGCGTGCTCGTCTCCGTCGTCCTCGATAGCCTGGCGTCCGGCGAGACGGAAGACAGGATTGCGCGAGACTATCGAATCTCCAGATGAGGACGTGCGCGCCGCGCTCCTCTACGCTGGAAAGCTGCGCCTCGCGGGGACGAGTCCTCAGGCGTAGGCGAGACGCCCGCGAGCCTCCGGAATCGGCCGGCCGAGCGCCTTCGCGGTTTCGATCCACTCGCGAATCACGACTTCGGCGGCGGCGATAGGCACCTCCGATGAGGCTACACGAATACCGTGTAGTCATAAGAAGGTTGGGCCTGGCCGCCGTCGGCGCCCTCACTCCCCACCCGCCTCCTCCCCGTGCTGGCTTACGTTGTCGCCGTCTCCCGGCTTCAGCTCCCGGAACACGACCGCGGAGAGGACGGTCATCGCGCCGAGGACGAGAAGCGCGCGGTGGATGCCGTGGAGCAGCTCGCCCGGGTGTGACCGGAACCGGTCGGGAATGAAGATCGCCGTCGCGATCGACGCGGCCGCGACGCCGAAGCTCAGCGACATCTGCTGCATGGTGCTCGCGATCGTGCTCGCCATGCTCGCTTCGGGCGCGGCGACGTCGGCGAAAGCGAGCGTGTTCATGCTCGTGTACTGCAGCGAGGCGACGGAGCCGAAGAGCAGCGCGAGGACGACGATGAGGGTGACGGGGGTGCCGGTGCCGATCGTCGCGAAGAGCGCGATGGCGCCGCCCATGATGATCGTGTTCGCGAGCAGCACGCGCCGGTAACCGAAGTGCCCGAGGATGCGCGGCATCCACGGCTTCAGCGCCATCGCGGCGATCGACTGGGGCATCAGCAGGAAGGCCGACTGCACCGGCGTGTAGCCGAGGCCGACCTGATAGAGGAGCGGGAGAAGGAACGGGATCCCGCCCGCGCCGAGCCGCGTGATGAAGCTGCCGATCACGGCCGACCGGAACGTCCGGAGGCGGAAGAGGCCGAGCCTGAGGAGGGGATGCGCGTCGACGAGGGCGTGCCGGAAGTAGCCGGCGAGGAGGACGAGCGAGAGCGCGAAAAGGCCGAGGATCGCGCCCGTGCCCAGCGTGTGCTCGCCGAAGACCTCGAGGATGTAGGAGAGGAGGCCGATGCCGCAGCCGAAGAGGATTCCGCCGAGGACGTCCATCTTGTCGACGCGCTCGGAGCGGTAGTCCGGCAGGCGGCGGTAGACGAGGGCGAGGCCGAGGAGGCCGATCGGTAGGTTGACGAAGAAGATGACCCGCCAGTGGAAGTAGCCCACGATGAACCCGCCGGCCACCGGCCCGAGCATCGGCCCGATGAGCGCGGGGATCGACACGAAGCTCATCGCGCGCACGAGCTCGGACCTCTCGAACGTGCGCACGATCATGAGGCGGCCGACCGGCACCATCAGCGCGCCGCCCATGCCCTGCAGGATGCGGCAGCCGACGAGGACGTGGATGTTCGTGGAGAGCCCGCAGAGGAGCGACCCGAGCGTGAAGAGGGCGATCGCGGACGCGAAGACGCGGCGCGTCCCGAACCGGTCCGCCATCCACCCGCTGACCGGGATGAAGACGGCGAGGCTCAGCGTGTAGCTGGACAGCACCGCTTTCATGCTGAGAGGCACCACGCCCAGCGCCTCGGCGATCGTCGGGACGGCTGTGTTCAGGATCGTCGTGTCGAGCGACTCCATCAGGAACGCCACCGCCACCATCCAGGGCAGCAGGCGCTTGACGGAGGGATCGGGGGGAGCGGGCACGGGGGGATTGTGACGTGGGGGTCACCGGGAAATCTGCTTTCTACCTCTCTTGCTGCGCAAATCTAGTTAAAGTATATTAACGTGGTACGAGAGGTATGAGAAAGAAGACGCCATACGGCCAGACCGGGGGCTTGGCGATTCTGGGTGAGCTCGTCGACTCTGGTCGTCTAATCTTCACCTCTGCGGAGGCGCAAGCAGCCGGCAGGAGGAGACGCCTGGGGCTCGCTCGAACGAACCTCCTTCTCGCCCTGATGGCCGATGCGGGACTGATTCGTCGCCTCAAGCGCGGGCTGTACGCCGTCACCGGCAAGCTGCCCGGAAGCCGCGCACCTCACGACTTCGCGATCGCGACCTCGATGTTCACTCCGTCGGCCATCAGCCACGCATCGGCCTTGAACTTTCACGGACTATCCGACCAGGCTCCGCAGGCGATCACATGCATGACGACGAAGAAGATCATGACGCCATCCATGCGCAGCAAGAGGCGGTCGCTTGCCAACGCATCCCGGACGTGGGTCGTCGATGACCTCCGCATCATGTTCTTCTCGGTGTCGCCGACCAGATTCATCGGTATCGAGCAGGTTTGGGTGGATGCGGAGAACAAGGTGCCGATCACGGACCGTGAACGGACGATGCTGGAGCTGTTTCTTTCTCCGAGGACGTTTGGTGGCCTTGCTGAGGCCGTTTCCGTGCTGGACGAGCACCGCCGGACGTTGGACCTGGAAAAGCTGGCGCGCTACGCCCTCGAAATCAAGGTTGTCGTCACGGCGAAGCGTCTGGGCTGGGCGCTCGAGGCGGCGGGCGCCCCTCGCGCGGTCCTCAAGCCGCTGCGGGCGGTGCCGGTGAAGCGCGTTCAGTCGCTCGATCCGACGAGGCCGGCAGAAGGGCCTGTCATCCGCGACTGGATGCTGCAGGACAACTTTACGAATGCCCGGCGGGCATCATCGTCATCATCATCATGATCCCGCTCCAGAAAGTACTTCAGCAGCACGCCCGCAAGGCTGGTCTTCCGCTCGACACGGTCGCCAAGGACTACGTCGTCGGCCATGTTCTCGCGGCCATCAGCGCCGAGCCCGAGCTCCGATCAGCGCTCGTCTTCAAGGGCGGCACGGCTCTGAAGAAACTCTACTTCGGCGAGTACCGCTTCTCCGAGGATCTGGACTACACCGCCGTTAACGCCCCTTCCGGGAAAGCCCTCGATACAACGCTTCGGCGAGCAGCGGATGAAAGTGCGCGCACGCTGGCTGAGCGAGGGCCCTTTACCGTGGATCTCGAGCGGGACGACCACCGCGATCCGCATCCCGGAGGCCAGGAATCGTTCAAGGCGCGCGTGCAACTCCCGTGGCAGAGGTCACCACTCTGCTCGATCAAGATCGAAATCACGGTCGACGAACCGGTCATCCTGCCGGCGCCCCGCCGGCCGCTCCTTCACAACTATGACGACGGACTTCAGGCCCAGGTGCTCGTCTATGCGTTGGAAGAAATCGTGGCGGAAAAGCTCAGAGCACTTCTTCAGAGCGAGGCTCTGCGGGTGAAGCGCGGCTGGACCCGCCCACGGGCAAGAGACTTTTACGATTTATGGCGCGTTCTCGGTGACCGTCAGAAGGGCATCGATGCCGGTGTGATTCCCGCCGTTCTTCGGAAGAAATGCGAGATGAGAGATGTGACGTTTACGTCTGTGGACGACTTCTTCGCCAAGGGACTGCTCGCAGAGGTGGACGTAGCCTGGACGCAGTCACTCGCCGCGCTCGTCTCCGACCTTCCGTCCCTTTCGACCGTCTTGTCGGAACTTCGACCCGCCGTAGGCCGCCTGCTTGCCGGTTCGTGAAAGAGACACCGCGACCGACGTTCAGGGCACGCGGCCGGCCATGTCGAGGCGGGCGAGTTGGGCCACGCCTGCGAGCGCGTCGTCGAGCGTCGGCCCCGTCGCCTCCTCGTAGTCTTCGCCCCGCTTGGCCTCGGCGCGCCAGGTCAGGCCCCACCGGACCGTCCAGCCGTCCTCCTTCAGCTGCCTAACGAGGCCCTCCCATTCGCGCCCTTTCTCGCATCGGAGAGCCACGAGCGCCTGGAAACTCGCCTTGAGCAGCTCGAGGTCGACGTCGTTCAGGACGACGCACTCCGGAAGCGGGACCTCGAGAGTTCGTCTCGCGAGCATGTTCGCCTCCTCCGGTCTCTCTCGCTAGAGGCCGTATCTGTCCACGATCTCGTTCTTCGACTTGCCGAGGATGTCGTGCTTCTTCCCGACTTTGCGGAATGCTTCGATAGCTTTGTCGAGATGCGCCGTCGTGTGCCCGGCCGAGAGCTGCGTCCGGATGCGGGCCTGCCCCTTCGGGACGACCGGGAAGAAGAAGCCGACGACGTAGACCCCTTCCGCGAAGAGATCGCGCGCAACGTCCTGCGCGAGCTTCGCGTTGTAGAGCATGACCGGGACGATCGGGCTCTCGCCGGCCTTGATGTCGAAGCCGGCCTGCGTCAGGAGGCCCCTCCAATACCGCGCGTTGTGCTCGAGCCGGTCGCGCCGCTCGGTCGTGGCGGAGACGAGGTCGAGCACCTTCAGCGTCGCGGCCACGATGACCGAGGCCAGCGTGTTGGAAAAGAGGTACGGCCGCGCCCGCTGGCGGCACAGCTCGACAATCTCCCTCCGCCCGCTGACGCAGCCGCCCGAAGCCCCGCCGAGCGCTTTGCCGAACGTCGTGGTGATGACGTCGATCTTCCCGAACACGCCGAAACGCTCGGGCGTGCCGCGCCCCGTCCTCCCGATGAAACCGGAAGCGTGCGAATCGTCGACGAAAACCATCGTGTCGTGCTTCTGGCAGAGGGCCACGATCTCGTCCAGCTTCGCGAGGTCGCCGTCCATCGAGAAAACGCCGTCGGTGATCACGAGGCGGAAGCGCTTGCCGGCGTGCTCGACGAGCTTCTCCTCGAGGTGCCCCATGTCGGAGTGCTTGTACGTGTCCTGCATCGCCTTGCAGAGGCGCATCCCGTCGACGATCGAGGCGTGGACGAGCCGGTCGGCGATCATCACGTCCTTGTCGGAGAGGATCGCCTCGAAGACCCCGGCGTTGGCGTCGAGGCAGGAAGAAAACAGGAGCGTGTCTTCGGTCCCGAGGAACTCCGTCAGGCGGTTCTCCAGCTCGCGGTGGATGTCCTGCGTGCCGCAGATGAAGCGGACCGACGACATGCCGTAGCCCCGGCGGTCGAGCCCGGCGTGCGCGGCCGCGAGCACGTCGGGGTGCGAGGAGAGGCCGAGGTAGTTGTTCGAGCAGAGGTTCAGGACCTTCTTGAGCGGAGCGCCCGCGGGGAACTCGACCTCGATCTCGGCCCCCTGCGGCGCGTGGATGTACCGCTCCTCCTTGAAGAGGCCGGCGGCCTTCAGGGCCTCGAGCTCGGCGCGGGTGATGTCGCGGAAGGTCGCGGGGAGAGTCTCGGTGGCCATTTCAGACCTCCACTGCTTTGAACCGCTCGACGAGCTCGACGATGCTGTCGACGGTGTTGAAGGCCTCGGGCGTCGCGTCCGCGTCGGGGATCTTCACGGCGTACTTCCTCTCGAGAAAGCGCTTGAGGGAGACCATCGAGAAGGAGTCGACGATCCCGCCGGTGATGAGCGGCGTGTCCGTCTTCAGCTCGCGCTCGTCCCCCTCCTCGAGGTACTCGCGGCGGACGTAGTCGAGGATGGTCTTCTTGAGCTCGTCCATTCAGTCCTCCATCAGGGTCGAAAGGTCGCCGACCGGCTCGCCCCACTCCAGCGCGCGGAGGACCCGGCGGACGATCTTGCCGCTCCGGTTCCGCGGGAGCGACGCCACGAAGGCGATCTCCTGCGGCATCGCGATCGGGGAGAGCCGTTTCCGGACGAAGTTCATGATCTCGAGCTCGAGGTCCGGGCCCGGAGTGAAGCCCGGCTTGAGCGCGACGAACGCCTTGACCACTTCCATGTTCACGGGGTCGGGCTTGGCTACCACCGCCGACTCGGCGACGGCGGGATGCTCGAGGAGCGCCGATTCGACCTCGAACGGACCGACGAGGTGCCCTCCCGTGTTGATCACGTCGTCGTCCCGACCCACGAACCAGAAGTAGCCGTCGGCGTCCACGGTGGCGCGGTCGCCGGTGAGGTACCAGCCATTTGTAAACTTCTTTGCATAGCCGTCGGGATTGTTCCAGTAGCCGCGGATCATCGAGGGCCAGCCGGGGCGGAGGCCGATCACCCCGACGCGCCCCCGCTCCTCATGCGGCTCGAGCGTCGTCGGGTCGAGGACGGCCGCGGTGATGCCCGGGAAGGGCTTCCCCATCGAGCCCGGCTTCACCGGCATCCCGGGGTAGTTGGAGATGACGATGCATCCCGTCTCCGTCTGCCAGTAGGTGTCGTGGAAGGGGAGGCCGAACGCCTCACGCGACCAGTGGACCGCCTCGGGATTGAGCGGCTCGCCGACGCTCGCGAGATGCCGGAGAGAGGAGAGGTCGTGGCGCTTCGCCGTCTCCGTCCCCTCGCGCATCAGAAGGCGAATGGCCGTCGGGGCGGAGTACCAGACGCTGATCCGCCGCCTTTCGATGAAGCCGTACCAGCGGTCGGCCCCGAAGCCGGAGTCGAGGACGGCCTGCGTGATGCCGTTCGACCAGGGGCCGATGATCCCGTACGATGTCCCGGTCACCCAGCCGGGATCCGCATTGCACCAGTAGACGTCGTCTGATCTCAGGTCGAGCACCCACTTGGCTGTCAGGTACTGCGAGACGAGCGAGCGGTGGACGTGCTGCGCCCCCTTGGGCTGTCCGGTCGTTCCGGACGTGTAATGGAGAATGGACGGCGTCTCGGCCGTCGCGGGGAAGATGGGGAATCTTTCGGGGCGTGGCTCGGAATCGAGGTCGAGCCCGACCTCGCCGTCCCTCAGTGCGAATCCCTCCGCGTCGACGACGACGACCGTGCGGAGGGCCGGGAGCTTCGCTCGGATCCGCCGCAGCTTCGGCAGGTGCTTCTTCTGCGTCAGGACGGCCGCCGTGCCGGCGTCGAGAAGGCGCGTCAAGAGCGACTCTTCGCCGAAGGCGGAGAAGAGAGGCTGGACGATCCCTCCCATCTTGAGGATCCCGATGAAAGCGATGTAGAGCTCCGGCACGCGGTCGAGGAAGAGGCAGACCCGTTCGGACGGCCGCAGGCCGAGGCGCGAGAGGGCGGCGGCGACGGCGTTCGAGAGAAGGCGCAGGTCGCCGAAGGTGTACGTCCTCTCGCGCCCGTCGGAGCCTTCCCAGAGGAGCGCGGGTTTCTTCGCGAGGCCGAGCCGGCAGATCCGGTCGGTCAGGTGCCAGCCGATGTTGAGCGGATCGCCGCGGCCCCACCCCATCTCCTTCTCGGCGATCGCCCAGTCGAACTCCCTGAGTCTTTCTTCGTACGAGCCGATGTTGCAGAGCCGTTTCTCCTCGAGGATTTCCATCGCGTACATGGCGCTCACCCCTGAAGCACGACGCTCGCCGCGGCGAGGCTGGCGGTGTGTGAGAGGGAAACCAGAATGTTCTTCACGCCGAGGCGGGCTGCTGCTTCCTTCATGCCGCCGTGGAGGAGCAGGCGGGGCGGCTCGCCCTCCGTCCGGGCGACCTCGACCTCGCGCCAAAAATCGCGCGACGCCGAGCCCGCGAGGGCCTTGAAAAGCGCCTCCTTGGCCGCGAAGCGGGCCGCGAAATGCCGCGCCGGATACCGCTTCGCCTCGCAATACGTGATCTCGGACGGCGTGAAGACCGTGTTCCGGAACCCGGCCCCTTTCCCCTCCAGCTCCTTCGCCATTCGGGCGACGTCGAGGAGGTCGGTACCGATCCCGAGGATCATGGGCGTGGCTCTGTCCAAACGTCTGGCCCCCGGGCGGCCGGCCGCAATGATTCAAGATGATCATGCCGGGGGTGGGGAGGGCGGTGAGGCGCAGTACCCTAGTCGTCATCTCGAAGTGCTGGGTCCTGGCCGGTCTCCTCGCCTCCTCGCTCCTCGCGGCGGCTGAACCCACACGCCTCGTCATCGAGCCCCAGCCCGGCCTCCCACCGTCCGCGAACCGCCTCTTCGCCGGGCCGCGTCCATGGGTCGCGAGCGTGATGGAGCTGGTGGGCCTCGATGTGCCAGGGCCGGACATCCGCGTCGTCCTCGCGCCGGAGTCGTCGCCGCTCGCGCGCGCCGTGCCGGCGTGGGTGTCGGGGTACACGGACGGCGTCTCGAACGTCGTCGTCCTTCTGGCCGAGCGCACGCCGTCGTACCCGGACGGCGGCCTCGAGGAGGTGCTCGCGCACGAGGTCGCGCACGTCCTCATCCACCGGGCGAGCGGCGGGCGGCGCGTGCCGCGGTGGTTCGACGAGGGCCTCGCGATGCTCGCGGCGCGCTCGTGGCGGCTGCGCGACCAGACCGAGCTGGCGCTGGGGCTGTTGTCGGGCCCGCGGGTGCCGCTCTGGAAGCTGGACGACCTGTTCCAGGGGGACCGGCGGCAGGTGGAGCACGGATACGCGCTGTCGGGCACGCTCGTGCAGGACCTCCTCGAGCGCTACGGCCCGGCGGTGCCGCGCATCGTCCTCGCGCGCGTCGCGCGCGGAGACACGTTCGACGAGGCGATGCGCGGCGCGACGGGCGCGACGCTCCTCGATATCGGCGAAGCGTTCTACGCGCGGCAGGCGACGCTGAAGCGCTGGATCCCAATCCTCACGAGCAGTGCGGTGCTCTGGTTCGGAATCTCGCTTCTTGCGATCGTCGCGGCGATCCGGAAGCGGCGGAGAAGGGTGGAGTTGGAGGAAGAAGCGGCGGAGCTGGAGGCGGGGTCGGAAGCGGACCAGCCCCCGGACGAGACGGTGAACTGAGGACGGCCTCTTCGTGCGCCGTCTATAGACTGAACCCGTGGACTCCTCCGCGGACGGTGCCGTGACGGACCTCGCGTCGCTTGTCGGGTCGATCGACATCTACCTGTTCGATCAGCTTCTGCGCGGAAGGATCCCCGCGGGAAGCGCCGTGTTCGATGCGGGCTGCGGTCAAGGTCGCAACCTCGTCTTCTTCTTGCGAGCGGGCTACGACGTCCGGGCGGTCGACCCCGACCCCGACGCGATTCGTGCCGTGCGCGCGCTCGCCCGGACGCTCGCGCCGCGCCTTCCCGCCTCGAATTTCAGGGCGGAGCCGGTCGAGGCGAACGGCTTCCCGGATCGCTCCGCGGACGTCGTCATCAGCAGCGCCGTCCTCCATTTCGCACGCGATGAGGCGCACTTCCGCGCGATGCTCGATGGCACGTGGCGGCTCGTCAGGCCGGGCGGCGTCCTCTTCTGTCGTCTGGCCTCGACGATCGGAATGGAGGACCGCTTCACGCCGCTGGGAAAAGGGCGCTTCCACCTTCCCGACGGCAGCGAGCGCTTCCTCGTCGACGAGCAGAGGTTGATGGCGCTCACCGGCGAGCTCGGCGGCGAGCTGATGGATCCGCTGAAGACGACCGTCGTCCAGGACCGCCGCTGCATGACCACGTGGGTCGTGAGGCGGAGTCGAACCTTTTCCGGATCCGGACGTCCCGGAAGGAGAGGAGTCAACCCTCTCAGGTCCCCTTCAAACTCGCGATGTCGATCACGAAGCGGTAGCGGACGTCGCTTTTGATCATCCGCTCGTAGGCCTCGTTGATCTTCTGGATTGGGATCACCTCGACGTCCGCGACGATCTTCTTCGACGCGCAGTAGTCCAGCATCTCCTGGGTCTCGGCGATGCCGCCGATCATGGACCCGGCCAGCTTTTTGTTGCCGTGGATCAGCGACATGCCGGCGACGGACGCCGGATGCGGCGGGACGCCGAGGACGACCATCGCCCCCTCCGTCCGGAGAAGACCGAGGTATGCGTTGACGTCGTGATCGACCGAGACGGTATCGATCAGGATGTCGAACCGTCCGGCCAGCTTCTTGAACGTCTTGGGCTCGTTCGTCAGCTCGAAGGCATGGGCGCCGAGCCTTCGCGCGTCCGCCTCCTTGGCGCGCGACGTGCTGAGCATCGTGACCTCGGCCCCCATCGACGCGGCCAGCTTCACGGCCATGTGGCCCAGGCCCCCGAGCCCCACGACCCCGACGCGGTTTCCGGGCGCACACTTCCACCGCCGGAGGGGCGAATAGGTGGTGATCCCGGCGCAGAGGAGTGGGGCCGCCGCCGCGAGCTCGAAGCCGGACGGGACCTTGATCGTGTACCTCTCCGCGACGACGATTTGCGTCGAGTAGCCGCCGTACGTCGGCGTTTTGCGGTCCATCTCGGTGCCGTTGTACGTGAAGGCCGCCCCTTGCTGGCAAAACTGCTCGAGGTGGCGCAGGCACGGGTCGCACGAGTGGCACGAGTCTACGAAGCACCCGACGCCGGCCAGGTCTCCCACGGCGAACTTCGAGACGCCGGAGCCGACCTTCGTCACGCGGCCGACGATCTCGTGGCCCGGCACCATCGGGAAGATCGAGCCGCCCCACTCGTCGCGGACCTGGTGGATGTCGGAGTGACAGACGCCACAGTAGAGGATCTCGATCTGGACGTCGCGCGGCCCCGGCTCGCGGCGTGTGATCGGGTGCGGAACGAGCGGCGCCTTCGCGGAGGGTGCGGCCCAGGCGGGTACGGGAGTGGTCATCGTGGATTCCTTAGGCGAGTTGCTGCGGTCGTCCTTCATTCCTCGCCAGACCGGCTGAAGGTTATGCCGCCCGACAAGCTGGAGCAACTGTCGGATCTGAGTGGCGACCAGCCGTTCCTTGGGGGTCCATCCGGACGAGGATTCCGCAGCGCCGTCCTCTCCGATGTGAAGCCACGCGGGAATGCGCTATACTCCCCCTGTTCGCCCTTTCTCGTACTGACGGAGCGGACCGAGAACCGAAAGGTCCCCGTCGACCCTTACCGTACCTTTCATCACCATCTTCCAGCCGCACTCGTCCTTCTGGACGGGCGTTCAACAAAGGAACCCCATGAAGCTCTACGTTGGAAACCTCTCTTATTCCGTCAACGACTCCACCCTCCGCGCCCTCTTCGAGCCCTTCGGCAATATCGAGTCCGCGCGCGTCATCTCCGACCGCGACACCGGCAGCTCGAAGGGCTTCGGCTTCGTCGAAATGTCCGACGCGGACGGCCAGAAGGCCATGGGCGCCCTGAACGGCAAGGACAATGACGGCCGCGCGCTCAAGGTGAACGAGGCGAAGCCCCAGGAGAACCGCGGCGGCGGCGGTGGATACGGCGGCGGCGGCGGCCGCGGTCGCTACTAAGCTCTTAGCTCTTCGCTTTCAGCTTTTTTTCGCCGGCGCCGGACTGGGATCACTTCGGCGCCGGTTCCGTTTTCCGCGGCCTGACGCCCGTCACGAACCGGGCGCTTCGCGCACCTTCGAGGCGAGCGCGGACCTCCGCTCGGCCGCCGCCCGTTAGACTGGCGCCGATGGCTTCTCCGAAGAGTTCGCGGGTCGAGGCCCGCTGGCCCGCGCTTCTCGCGCTCATCGCCGTGGGCGTCCTCAACCTCGCGCTCCCGCCCACGCTCACGGTCGGCCCGCGCTGGGTGCTCCTCGCGCTCGTCGTGACGCTGCTCGTTCCGACGGTGATCGCGCATCGCGCGGGCCACGCTTCTCTCAACCGCGCGCTCGGCCTTCTCGTGAGCGGAATCGTGACGCTGGCTCTCGTCGGCTCTCTCGTCCTCCTCATCGTGGGCCTGCCGGAGAAAAGCGAGACGCCCGCCGAGCTGGCGAAGTCCGCCGCATGCCTATGGATCACGAACGTGCTGGTCTTTGCGCTCTGGTACTGGAGGCTCGACGCGGGCGGGCCGCACGCGCGCGCCGGCCGCGGCGCCCATACGGAGGGAGCCTTCTTCTTCCCGCAGATGATGGAGGGGGCGCCGGGGCCGCCGGACTGGTCGCCCCGGTTCGTGGACTACGTCTTCATCGCGTTCAACAACAGCACGGCCTTCTCGCCGACCGACACGCCCATCCTCTCGCGCTGGGCGAAGGTCCTGACGATGCTCCAGTCGCTGATCTCGCTTCTCATCGTCGCGGTTCTCGCCTCGCGCGCCGTCGGACTGCTCTAAACCGCTGGCTTTTCCCCCTCCGCACTCTTTCGGACCCTCCTCCGGAATCTGCCCGAGGCGCCTCGGGTGTTTTTCCCTGGCGATTCGGGTCCCGTCCCTATTGAGGAAAGCCTGCCCGGGCCGCACATTGTCCCTGTCAGCAGCAAGGAGGACGCCATGAGAACAGACAAGAAAGAAACCAGAGGCGGAAACAAGGTCGACGGGGGCTTCTATCTGAACCGCAAGACGTGGGACCTCGTGACCGTAAACGGGAAGAAAGGCGTGCTGCCCGGCAAGGCGAATGACCTCTATCTGAAAGTTCCGACGCTGGCGATGCTGGTGGCCGCGCCGCTTCTGGGCGCCACGCTCGTCATTTTCCTGCCCTTCGTCGGTTTTGCGCTCTTCGCCGCGGCCGGCCTCCGCAAGGTGGCGGGACTCGACAAGGCCAAAAAGACCGCCGAACCGGCCCGTGAGACCCGCTGAACCGGCAAGCGTCGCAACGTCGCATGAGAAGAGAAACGAAAAGGAGTACGTCATGAAACGGATCGAAGGCGGCAGCAAGGTCAAGGGTGGGTTCTACTTCAATCAGAAGGGCTGGAACCTCGAGACGGTGAGCGGTAAGACCGGCGTCCTGCCCGGGACGGCTGCCGACGTCTATCTGAAGGTGCCGATGCTCCTCATGCTCCTCGGGGCGCCGATCTTCGGCGCGACCCTCGTGATGTTCCTGCCCTTCGTCGGCATCGCGCTTTTCCTCCACGCGATGTTCCAAAAGGCCGTGAAGCCCCTCACGGCCGCGAAGCCGCAGCCCGCGCCCGCGAGGGACTGACGCCCTCGATCAAGATCCAGGGGACGGGGGGAGGCGCGGCGCGCCTCCCTTTTTTCACGCCTGAATGATCCCGCGGCGGAGGGCGAAGCGGATGAGCTCGGTGCGCCCATGGACGCCGAGCTTGCCCATGACGTGCTCGCGATGGGACATCGCCGTCTTCACGCCGATGCCGAGCAGCTCGGCGATTTCCTTGTTGCTGTGCCCCTCGGCGACGAGCTTCAGGACCTGCTTCTCGCGGTCGGTGAGCGTCTCGTACGCGTCCACGGTCTCCGTGCCGGCGGCCGCGGCCTCGCGCTCCTCGAGAGCGACGCGCGCGACCTCGGGAGCGAGCACGAGCCCGCCGCGGGCGACGGCGCGGATCGCCGAGGCCAGCTCGGCGCCTGCCGCCTTTTTCAGGACATAGCCCGAAACGCCGATCTTGAGGAAGCGCGCGACGTACTCGCGGTCCTCGTACTGCGTGAGGACGATGATCTTCGTGCGCGGGCAGAGCCTGCGGATCTCGAGCGCGGCCTCGAGGCCGCCGAGGTTTGGCATCGCGATGTCGAGGAGAAGGACATCGGGCAGGAGCTCGACGCAACGATCGATCGCCTGCCGTCCATCCTCGGCTTCGCCCACAACCTCGATGTCGTCGGCCTTCTGGAGGAGAGCCCGCACGCCTTCGCGCATGAGAGCGTGGTCGTCGGCGATGACGATGCGCGTCCTAGGCATGGAAGACCTCTGGCGGAATCGGTATCTCGAGCGTGATGTGCGCGCCGTTCCCGGGCGCGGAGTCGAGGCTCATCTTCCCGCCGAGGATCTCCACGCGTTCGCGCATGCCGAGGAGGCCGAGGCCGCGTCCCGTCTCGGACGGCCGTTCCGCGCTCTTCGGGTCGAACCCCCGGCCGTCGTCCTCGATCTCGATGAGCAACCGCTTCTCGTCGGCGGCGATCTGCAGGAGGACGTTCTCGGCCTTCGCGTGGCGGGCCACGTTGAGGAGCGCCTCCTGAACGATGCGGAAGACCGCGGTCGCGACTTCCTTGGGCACGCGGCTCTCGACGTCCTCGAACTCGCACCTGACGGCGATGCCGAGCGGCTCGATGTGGCGCGCGGCGTACCAGCGCACGGCGGCGAGGAGGCCGAGGTCGTCGAGGATCGACGGGCGCAGGTCGAAGATGACGCGGTGCAGGTCGTCAAGGGCGCGTCCCGCGAGGACCTTGACCTCCTCGAGGCGCGCGCGCGTCCCGCCTTCGGGCAGCTCGCCAAGCGCGCTCTCGAGCCGAAAGGACAGGGCGGAGATGGTCTGGCACGTCTCGTCGTGCAGCTCGCGCGCAATGCGCATGCGCTCGCGTTCCTGCGCGCTCAGGAAGCGCTTGAGCAGCTCGGCGCGCCGGTCATCGCGGTCGCGAAGCTCGGCGTACAGGCGCTGAAGCTCCTGCGTGCGCCTCGCGACGCGCGCCTCGAGCTGCTCGTTCGCGCTTCGGATCTCGTCGAGCGAGGCGCCGAGACGCACCCGCATCGTCTCGAGCGAGCGGCCGAGCCGGCCGACCTCGTCGTCGGGGAGAGGCGGAATGGGCTCTGCGAGGTCGCCGCCCGTGATGCGTTCGGCGGCGCGCGTGAGGACGAAGAGCGGCCGGAGCACGCTGCGCGCCGCGCCCCACGTGAACAGCGCGGCGAGCGAGAGGAAGACGGGCGTCAGCGCGAGCATCCGACGCCGAAAGGTGAACGCGGGCGCGAACGCGTGGGTCGCCCGCTCGCGTACGACGACGCCCCAGGGGAAGAGCTTCAGCGGCGCGAACGCGACGGCGTCGTCTCCCACGCGGCCGGCGAACGGTCGGCGGTCTTGGAGAAGCGGCTTCAGGAATTCGGGGTCGACGGGTGGGGTCCGCGCGGGGCCGGCGTCCGTCGTCGCGACGACCTCGCCCGCCGCATCGACGAGCTCGGTCGTCAGGCCCTCGCCCGTCTGCGCGGCGGGCAGGAGGTTCGCGAAGGCCGGCCGCGCGGGGTCGAGACTCGCGCCGGCCATGCCCGTGGCCTTTCCGTCGAGATCCACGAGCGGGATGAACAGAAAGAGGCGCCGCGCGCCGTTCTTGAGCGTCGTCAGCGCGGACGCGGCGCGGCGGCCTGTCGCGATCGCCTCTTGCGCGGCGGGCATCGCCAACAGGCGGTCATCGCGATGCCCGCCTTCCGGCTCCTCCCACAGGATCTCGCCGCCTGGGCTCAAAAGGAAAACACTCGAGAAGAGGCGTGAGTGGCGATACGTGGCAAGGAGCGCGGCACGGCGGGCGGGACTGTCGGGCTCGACGCCGCCGCCGTAGAGGCCTTCGAGCTCGTCGCGGACGATCTCCTCGACGTGGGCGACGGCGCTGCGGGCGAGAAGCTGCTGGTCGCGAACGACGCGGGCGGAAAGGTCGTCGAGGGCGCTCGAGATCAGAAACCCGAGGATGACGAGCGGCGCGAGCAGGCCGAAGGCGACGAGAAGGAGAGCGCGCGTCTGCAGGGCATTGCGGACCCCGGGACGCGGGCGATCTCCCGAGATCACGGCGTCGGCGGTGTCTCCGGCGCCGGAGGTGCGGGCTCGTCGTGCGCGGGCTCACCATAGAGACGCGCGTACTCGAGCGGGTGCTCGTGCTTGAGCCGTTTCTTGCTGATTCGGCCGGTGAAGATGCTCGAGTCGTACGGGAAGATGCCGGGCGCCAGGTGGGCGTTGTAGATGTGCCAGGTGATGACGACGAGGAAGGCCATGAGGCCCTCGTTGCTGTGCGCGACCTTCGACGCGGGAATCAGCTCGCCCGGCAAGAAGCGCGTCACGAGCATGGGGAAGTAGAGGACGAGGCCCGTCATGATCATCACGAGGCCGCCGAGGACGAGCCCCCAGTACTCGAACTTCTGGCGGTAATCAAAGCGGTCGAACGCGGGCTGCGACTCCACGAGGCCGAGGTCGTAGCGGAGCTGCTGGACGGCGTCCTTGAAGTCTTGCCGGTTCGGCAGCAGCGTGAGCTTCATCTTCCGCTGCGCCGCGAGAATGACGGCCACGCCGATGTGCCACATCGTGAAGAGCGAGAACACGATGCCCGAGACGCGATGGATGAAGCGGAGGTGGTCGAGGCCTCCGATGAGGCTCACGATTCCGCGCGCCCAGCCCGTCTCGAAGAACTTCTGCGGGAAGCCCGTCACCGCGAGGAGGACGAACGTCGTCATGACGATGGCGTGCTCGAAGCGCTGTCTCTTCGAGAAGCGGATGGCGTATTCGGTCATCGGTTCACCAGCACGCGCCAGAGGTGAAGGAGGATTTGCAGACAGAGCCCTCCGATGATGAAGGGGATGAAGATCTTGTAGAAGACGCCGACGGCCCACACGAGAGGCGCCCGTTTCATGCTCGGCTCGTAGTGCGAGAGCCACGCGGCTGGAAAGTTCTTCGAGGCTCCCGCATGGCACTTCGTGCAGGTCTTCTGGAGGTTCGCTTTCAGCACCTGCGAGCTGCCGTCCTTCGCCTTCGTGATGTCGTGCGTGCCATGGCAGTCGATGCAGAGCGCGGTGATGATTTTCGGTTTCTCGCCGGAGGCGGCGAGCTTCGCGCTCATCCCGTGAAAGTCGGAAAGGTAGGACGCGAGGACGTTCGTCGAGAGGCCGTACTTTCCCATCATCGTCTTGTTCGTGTGGCACTTCGCGCAGAGGTCGATGGTGGTGAGGCGCCAGTCCTTCGTGCGCGGGTCCGCGATGTCGTGCGCGTGATGGCAGTCCGTACACACGGGCACGTCGGGGTTGCCCGCGGCGAGCGCCAGGCCGTGGACGCTCTTCGCGTACGTCTCGGCCATGTCGCCGTGGCAGGTCCCACACGTCTCGGAGACCCTCGTGCGCGGCACGGTTGGGCTCGCGATGTCGTGGGCGCCGTGGCAGTCCACGCAGAAGGGCGCGCTGCCCCCCTTCGTCAGGATCTGGTAGTGCACGCCGTCGAGAGCCTTCGTGTAGTTTTCGAAATGGCAGGTCTTGCAGAGGTCCTTGAAGCCGGCGACGAAGGCGGCTTTGTCTCTTGCCTTCAGCTCGGGGTGCGGGACCTCGGCCTGCGCGGGATGGCAACCGGTGCAGCCCTGCCGCGCGCCGTGAACGGACTTCTCGAAAACGTCCCGCTGCACGTAGAGCGACTGCTTCTCGCCGCTCGGAAGCGTGAGTGACGCATCCTTCTCACCATGGCAGCTCAGACAGGTTTCGATCTCTTCGTTGCGCGTCGAGGCCTCGGCCCTGAGCGGGGGAGACGCAACCAGCGGGATCACGAAAAGAAAAAAACAGACACCACGGGTCGACTTCACGGATGCGCCTCCAACCTCAAACTGAAGGCAAGCCGCTCTCGTCACAATAATCAAGGCGCACTAGAGCTTCGGACATAATCCCTGCGTGACGCGGCGGAGGGATCCGCTCTTGAAGACGCTTGCCGCCGCGCCCGCGGTGCAGCGTCTGGCCGGGCGCATCGAGGCGGGGGTCCTCGGGACGTCGACGGGATGCGTGTCTCTGACAGGGGCGCCCCTGGGCCTGCTGCCGTATCTCCTCGAGGCGGTCGGCGTGCCGCTCGGGCTGAAATGGCTCGTCGTGTTCGCGCACGAGCGCGATGCCTCGGCCTTCGCGCGCGACGCCGCGAGTGTTCTCGGCGACGAGCGTGTGGCGTTTTTTCCCGCGCCGGCGCTGTCGCCTTACCAGCAGATCGCGCCTTCGCTGAAGGTCAGGCGGGAGGAGTTCGGGACGCTGACGCGCCTCGCGGAAGGGTCCGTGGAGCTTCTCGTCATCCCGGCGCGCGCGCTGCTTCGGCGCCTGCCGCCGCCGGACGACTTCCGGAAGCGAACGCGCATGCTCGCCACGGGCGACGAGGTAGCGCCCGGGCGCATCACCGAGACGCTCCTCGACGAGGGGTATGCGCGCGCGGATCTCGTGACCGAGACCGGCGACCTCGCCGTGCGCGGCGGTCTCGTCGACGTTTTCCCGCCGCATCTCTCGGAGCCCGTGCGCATCGAGTTCGACCTGAACGCGATCGCGTCGATCCGCTCCTTCGACCCGGACACGCAGCGCTCGACAGGTGCGCTCTCGATGGTGTCGCTCCCGCCCATGGCGCTCGCACCCGACACGCGCGCCACGCGCGAGACAGCGCTGCGCGTGCTCGCGGACTGCCGCACGGCGGACGACGACCCGCCGGTGCCGCGCGACCTCTCGCTCGCGCGCCGCAACGACGGCCTCGATGAGCTGCTGCCTCTTCTCGCCGGAGAAGAAGCCCATGTCTTCGACCACGCAAGGAATTTCATCCTCGCCGTCGACGACGCCGACGCCATCGCCGCGGAGCTCGTCCGTGCGGCGGATGTCCTCAACCTCGACTACGAGAAGGCCCGAAAGGCCGGGCGCGTCGTGCCGGATCCGACGCGCCTCGCGGGCGACGCGGATCGCCTTACGGAGGATCTCCAGGCCCGCGCCCTCGTGGCCCTCGCCGCGGCCGTGCCGGTCGGCGAGACGATCGCGATCGGAGCGGAGTCGGTCCTCTCGTACGAGGACCGGCTGCCGGACGTGACGAAAGAGATCTCTCGCGCGCGGAAGGACGGTCTCGCCGTCTTGCTCGCCGCGGCGACGAAGGGCGAGCGCGAGCACGTGGAGCGCCTCCTCGCCGAATACGAGATCGAGCATCAGGGGAAGGCCGAGGACGTGGTCTCGCCGCTCGCGCCGGGCGCGTGTCGCGTCGTCTCGGGCGGCCCGCGCTCGGGTTTCCTGTTCCGTCCGGCGGGCGTCCTCCTGCTCACGGCGACGGACCTCTTCGGAGAGCCGCGCTCGCAGGCGCCGCGGCGGAAGTCCGCGTCGGAGGCGTTCCTGTCGGACCTGCGCGACCTGAAGGTGGGCGACGTCGTCGTGCACCGCGACTACGGCCTCGGAAGGTTCGCGGGGCTCGCGCGCATCGAGGACGCGGGGCTGACGCGTGAGATGGTGGACCTGCGCTACGCTCTCGACGCGAAGCTGCTCGTGCCTGTCGAGCGGTTGGACCTCATTCAGAAATACGCGTCCGCGGGAGATGGGGCGTTGCCCGCGCTCGACAAACTCGGCGGCCTCGGCTGGGAGAAGCGAAAGTCATCCGTCAGGAAGGCCGTCAAGGACATCGCCGATCAGCTTCTGAAGCTCTACGCGCGGCGCGCGGCCGCGCCCGGACACGCGTTCTCGAAGGACTCGCCGTGGCAGAAGGAGTTCGAGGAGGCGTTCGAATACACGGAGACGCCCGACCAGGCGGGGGCGATCCGCGACGTGAAGCGGGACATGGAATCGGACAAGCCGATGGACCGGCTGCTGTGCGGCGACGTGGGATACGGGAAGACCGAGGTCGCGATGCGGGCGCTGTTCAAGTGTGTGCTCGACGGAAAGCAGGCCGCGCTCCTCGCGCCGACGACGATCCTGGCGGACCAGCACTTCCGCACGTTGAAGCGGCGGTTCGCCGCCTTCCCCGTCTCGATCGACATCCTGTCGCGCTTCCGCGGGAAGGACGACCAGAAGGAGCTGCTCAGGCGATTGGCAGAAGGGACGCTCGACGTCGCCGTGGGGACGCACCGCCTTCTGAGCAAGGACGTCGTGTTCAAGGATCTCGGCCTCCTCGTCGTGGACGAGGAGCAGCGCTTCGGCGTGGCGCAAAAAGAGCGCATCAAGGAGTGGCGCGCCTCGGTGGACGCCCTCGCGATGTCCGCGACGCCGATTCCGCGCTCGCTGCATCTGTCGCTCGCGGGCATCCGGGATCTCTCCGTGATCGAGACGCCGCCGAAAGACCGCCTCGCGATCGCGACGCACGTCGTACCCATGGACGATGCCGTCATCCGCGACGCGATCCGCGCCGAGGTGGACCGCGGCGGGCAGGTGTACGTCGTCCACAACCGGATCGAGTCGCTGGGATTCTGGCGCGAGAAGCTCGCGGAGCTCGTGCCGGACGTCCGGGTGGTCACGGCCCACGGGCAGATGTCGGAGGGTGAGCTCGAGCGCGCCATGCGCGCGTTCGTGACGCGTGCGGCCGATCTTCTCCTCGCGACGACGATCGTCGAGAATGGCCTCGACATCCCCTCTGCGAACACGATGCTCATCGACCGAGCCGAGATGTACGGGCTTTCGCAGCTCTATCAGCTGCGCGGGCGCGTGGGCCGCAGCGACAAGGCCGCGTCGTGCTGGCTGCTCGTGCCGCCCGGGATGCCGCTTTCGGACGACGCGCGCCGGCGCCTGCGCGCGATTCAGGAGTTCTCGGACCTCGGCGCGGGGTTCCGCATCGCGGCGAAGGACCTCGAGATTCGCGGCGCGGGTAACCTCCTCGGCGGCGAGCAGTCGGGACACATCGAGTCCGTGGGCTTCGAGACGTATGTGAATCTCCTCGAGGAGGCGATGGCCGAGATGAAGGGCGAGCCGGTGCCCGAGACGCGCGACGTGACGCTTCAGCTCGGCCTGCCGCTCGCGCTGCCGGCGGCGTGGATTCCGGAGGAAAGCCTGCGCATGGCGCTGTACAAGAAGATCGCGGCCGCATCCGACGAGGAGACGCTGCAGCTCGAGGCGGCGAATGCGTCCGACCGTTATGGATCCCCGCCGCCCGCGTTCGAGCGGCTTCTCGACCTCGCGCGCCTCCGGCTCCTCGCGCGGTCGCTCGGCGTCAAGGCGATCCAGCGCCGGGGCGACGAGCTCGCCGCGTCGCTCGAGAAGGACCACCGCCTCGATCCGGATAAAGTCGTCGCGATGTTGCGGAAAGGGGAGCTCCTCGCCTCTGGCCCCGATGCATTTCGTCTTCCGAATGTATTCGGCGGAATCCCGGCGGACGGCGCTGGGGTCTCGAGCCGCGCGGCGCGAGCCCTCCTCGATCTCGCCCGGGTGAACGCGCGCGCGGTGCTGCCGGTCTCACTCCTCGAGGGGGCCAATTGAGGCGCGCCGCGACTCTGCTCGTCCTCGCCGCTTTCGCGGCGGTACTTGCCACAGAGGCCTGCGCGAAGAAAAGCGGCCCGCGCGCCGCGGCGCGGCTGGAAACCGTCGCGATGGCGGGTAACAGGCCCGTCACGCTGGACGAATTCATGGCCTGGGCGAAAAAGGCGACGAGCGAGGACCCGAAGAACGTCTCGCCGCGCGTCCTGTCGAGCCTTCTCGACCAGTACCTCGACGAAGTGCTGCTCGCGCGCGCCGTGGAAGCCGCCGAGCCGCCGGCTCCGGGGGCGACTCCCGCGGAGCGTCGCCGCGCCTTCCTCACGCGCGCGGCCGGGCTCGAGACGCTTCAGGCCTCGGACTTCAGATTGGAATACGACGCGCACCCCGAACGCTTCAAGAGGCCGGCTCTCGTGCGGGTGTCGCAGCTTCTCTTTCGCGCGAAGGGTGATGCCGACGCCGCGGTGAGGCGTCTCGCACAAGGCGTGCCGTGGGCGGACGTGTCGCGTGAGTCCAGCATCGCGGCGAATGCCTCGTCCGGCGGCTCGCTGGGCCTGCTCGCGCGCACGGACCTGCCGCGTGAGTTCGAGAAGGTCGTGTGGAGCCTTCCCGCGGGCAAGACGAGCGCGGTGCTCGCGACGCCCCACGGCTTTCACGTGCTCCGCGTGGACGAACGGCTGGACGGGCGCGACGTGACGTTCGAAGAGGCGCTGCCGGCGCTCCGTATGGCCGTGGCCGAGGATCGCAGCGGGAAGGCCCTCGAGAACGCGATTGCCGGGGCCCGCTTGCGCTTTCCCGTGACCGTAGTCGAAGACCACCTCCCGTTCCCGTACGTCGGAACGAACGCGCGCGACGCCGAACCGCAGTAAAAGCGGGCTCCGGCCCGGATTTCGCTAGACTGCGCCCCTGTGAAGTCATTCCGGCGTCCCCGTGTCCTCTTTTCCGTCGTGTCCGCCGCTCTCGCGCTCGCCTCCGCGCCACTTCGGGCCGGCGAGGTCGTCAACCGCATCCTCGTGCACGTGAACTCGCGCATCATCACGCAGAGCCAGTTCGACGCGCGCATCGACCAAAACGTGCATGAGGCCGGCCCCCCGCCCACCGCTGCCAAGGGCGAGGAGATGAAAAAGAGTGTCATGGAAGAGCTCGTGAACGAGGCGCTCCTCGAGGACCGCGCCAAGGAGCTCGACCTCGTCACGTCCGACGCCGAGATCGAGGACCAGATCAAGCGGCTCAAGGACCAGAACAACGTCACGACGGACGAGGACTTCAGCAAGGCCCTCGCGCAGTCGGGGCTCACGATCGAGCGGCTGCGCGACCAGCTCCGCCGCACCGTGACGCTGCAGCGCGTCGTGGGGCGCGAGGTGAACAGCAAAGTGGACCTATCGGACGACGCCCTGCGCGTCATCTACGAACGCGAGAAGGAATCGTGGCGCGTGCCGGAGAAGGCGCATCTCGCCGAGATCCTCGTTTCGAACGGCGACGATCCCGCCCGGGCGGCGCGCCGGGCGAAGGAGGCGTCGGACCTCATCAAGGGCGGCGCGAAGTTCGAGGCCGTCGTGAGGGACTACTCGGATGGGGCCACGAAGAGCCGCGGCGGCGATCTCGGAATCGTCACGAGGGGCGAGCTGACGTCCGAGATCGACAAAGCCGTGTTTTCGCTACCCGTCGGCACGGTGTCGGATCCGATCGGGACGAAGTTCGGCTGGCACCTCGTGAAGGTGATCGAGAAGATCCCGGTTTCGTACAAGCCGTTCGCCGACGTGAAGGCCCAGCTGCTCAAGCGCGAGCAGGACACGCAGTTCCAGAAGAAGCTCGCCGAGTATCTCGACAAGCTGAAACGCGAGGCCGTCATCCGCGTCTCGCCGGACGGCAAGGTCTACTACACGCCACCCGTGGCTCCCGCGGCCTCGATGGAGGTCATGGCCGTCCCTGGCGGCGATGGGAGCGGCGCTTCCCGGGCGGCCTCCCCGCCCGAGCGCCGCTTCGAGCTCGCGCCGACCGTCGGTTGGCGGGTCGGCGGCACGACGTCGAGCGTCGCGAACACCTACGTCGAGAGCGTGAAGGTCCCGGACTCGCTCAGCTTCGGCATGACCGCGGAGTACGCGGTGCGGCCGTGGGGCTCGCTCGAGATCCTCTGGAGCCATCAGGACTCGGAGCTGAAGGCGAGCCTCAAGGCGGCCAGTGCCGGGGCCGACGACAAGCTCTCTCACCTGAACATCGATACGCTCCAGATTGGCGGGCTCTTGCAGTCGGGTGACACCTCGAGCAAGACGCGCCTTTTCTTCGACCTCCTCTTCGGCGTCACAGTCCTGACGCCCGCGCCCGAGCTCACGGCGCTGAAGCGCTTCTCGGCGAGTCTCGGAGCCGGCATCAAGTTCTACGTCAACGACTCCCTCGGGGCGCGCGTCGGACTGCGCTGGATGCCCGTGTACCTCCACTCCAGCAACAGCGGATTCGACACGTGCGGCACGCTCTACGGCTGCACCACGTACTACGGCACGAACTATCTCTTGCAGGGAGACGCGTCCGCCGCGCTGCTCATGAGGTTCTGAAAACCCGTCCAGCGGGGGTCTGTCCGAATCGCCGGTCAGCTCGCGAGGAGCTCGGCACGCCAGCGCGAGAGCCCGCCTTCGGTGACGAGGAGATCGGCTGTCAGGCGTCCCTTCTCGCGGCGCGTCTTCGCCGCCGCCGTAAGGATCGCTTTCGAGGCGAGGACGCGAGGGTCGAGGCCGAGCGACGCAGCCTTCGCGTCGCGAGACTTCTTGAGGTTCTCGACCTCGCGGTCGAGCGCGGGATCGGCTCCCACCCGCTCGCCGCGGCGGGGTTTCGGCCATTCGGCCGGCGCGAGGGCTGCAGCGCGCGCGAGCGCCTCGCGCAAGGCGTGCGCGAAGGCATCCGGCAACGCGCGCGGACCTGGAAAGAGCTTCCCAAGATCTCTTTCACCGGCGGCGGCTGGCTTGGCGGCGAGGAGCAGGCGCTCGTTCGTGAGAACGCGGAACGCAGGACGGTCGAGAGACCGGGCGCGGGCGTCGCGCGCTTCCCAGAGGGCACGCGCGAACGCGCGCTCCTTGTCCGTGAAAGCGTTCGTCCCTTTGATCCGCCAGTCGTTCTCGGAGTCGGCCTCGCGCGTGGCGGGAAAGCTCGTCGCGGCCAGCCGTGCGCACTCCTCGGCGTGCCACGCGAGGCGGCCTTTCGTCTCGAGGTCGCGCGTGAGCGACTCCACGAGCGCGGCGAGGTGGAGGACGTCCGCCGCCGCGTAGGCGACCATCGGCGGCGTGAGCGGCCGCTCGCTCCAATCGGCGCGCTGGTGCGCCTTGTCGAGCGTCACGCCGGCGCGGGCGGAGAGGAGCGCGGCGAGTCCGATCTCCTTCTCGCCGAGAAGCTGCGCCGCGAGCATGGAGTCGAAGAGGGACGTCGCGCGGAAGCCGTACCCGCGAAGGAGGAGGCGGAGGTCGTAGTCGGCGCCGTGCATGAGGAGCCGCCGCGGAGCAAGGCGCGCGAGGAGAGCGGCGATGTCGAGGGGTTGGAGAGGGTCCACGAGATAGGCCGTGCCGTCCCAGGCGAGCTGCAGAAGGCAGACCTTCTCGAAGTAGTGGTGGAAGGAGTCCGCCTCCGTGTCGAGCGCGATGTCGGCTCCGGGCCGCGCGTCGAGCGCGGCGAGAAGGGCGCCGAAGGAGTCCGGGTCGAGCACGAGGCGCGCGTTGGCCGGCGAGAGGGTTGGGACGGTCACCACCGGGGAGGGTACACCGCCGCGCCGGTACACCCGCAACGTGCTTCGGCGCAGGGATTTCGCTTGACGCCGCCCCGATTCGAGCCGGATACTCGCGGTGGAAATAAGTGGTTAGACGTGGCGGTTCGTGGGTCCTAGGGGATTCCGTGACGTCAACGCGAGCTGCTTTTCCAGGGGAAGAGTATGGACCGCCTTCGAGGCAGCGCGGAAACGACGGTGGACGAGAAGGGCCGTTTCAAGGTCCCGTCCGTCTTCCGCGCGTCGATCGAGGAAACGTTCGGGCCTGATTTCTTCCTGACGTCCATTTCCGGTGCCGACGTTTTGATCTTCCCGATGCCGGTATGGAACGCGCTCGAGGAAAAGCTCGCCGCGATGCCCCCGATCCATCGCGCGAAAGCGAAGTTCCAGGAGCGTTTCAACACGTACGGGCAGGTGGCACGCATGGACGCGCAGGGGAGGCTCCTCGTGCCGTCGCTCTTACGCGAGGTCTCGGCGATCGAGGGCGACGCGCTCGTTCTCGGCCAGACCGATCACTTGAAGCTCGTCGACCGCACGAAGCATCTCAAGAGCCTGCGCACGGTCACGATCACGGATGAGGACTACGACGAACTCGCACGACATCTCGTCTGACGCGCCGTGGCCGACGCCGGCGCGGTCCACGTCCCCGTCCTCCTCCGGGAGGTGGTCGCCGCGCTCCGGCCGGAGCGCGGCGGTGTCTACGTCGACGCGACCCTCGGCCTCGGCGGACATGCGCGGGCTCTCCTCGAGGCCTCGCCGGATGCGCGCGTCGTCGGGATCGACCGCGATCCCGAGGCCTTGCGCCTTGCCCGAGAGCGCCTCGCGGCGTTCGGCGCGCGCCTCGTCACGGTGGAGGGGCGTCACGAGGATCTCGCGGAGCACCTCGATCGGCTCGGCCTCGCGCGTGTCGACGGGATCCTCGCGGATCTCGGCGTCTCGTCGATGCAGCTCGACCGCGCGGAGCGGGGGTTTTCGTTCATGAAAGAAGGCCCGCTGGACATGCGCATGGGCGCCAGCGGACCGACGGCCGCCGATCTCGTGGCGGCGGCCTCACGGGAAGAGTTGACGCGGATTTTCCGCGAATGGGGGGAGGAGCGTATGGCGGGACCGATCGCCCGTACGGTGGTGGAGGCTCGAAAGACGGCTCCAATCGGAACGACCGGCGAGATGAGGCGGCTCGTACTGAAGGTCTTAGGACCCAAGCGCGAGATGCACAAGGACCCCGCGACTCGGGTTTTCCAGGCGCTGCGCATCGCGACGAACCGCGAGCTCGTCGAGCTCGAGCGCTTCCTCGACGACGCGGTTGCGCGCCTCGCGCTCGGCGCACGGCTCTCGGTCCTCTCCTATCACTCCCTCGAGGATCGCATCGTCAAGCACGCCTTCCAGCGCCACACGGCGGGCTGCACCTGCCCGCCCTCGTTCCCGGTGTGCGTGTGCTCGCGGCGCCGCGTCATGGCCCTCGTCACGCGCAAGTCCGTTCGTCCTACGCTCGCCGAGCTCGGCGAAAATCCCCGCGCGCGCTCGGCGCGGATGCGCGTCCTCGAGCGCGTCGCCGAAGATGGCGCCGGTCCGGGCACGCCTTCGCGTTAAGGCCCCTCGTGGCATACGCGGTTCGCCGGCCGGTCGAAAACATCTATCTCGTGCGGGAGCGCGACCGGCAGCGAACACGCGAGCTCGTCGGCCTCGCGCTGGCGGCGGTGCCGCCTGCCGTCGTCCTCTTCCTCGCCATCTGGGCGAACGTCGAGACCGTGCGCCTCGGGTACCAGATCACGAATCTCGCGCGCATGAAGGAGACGCTGGTCGAGAGGAAACACCAGCTCGAGATGGACCGTGCCCAGGCCGCGGCGCTCGCGCGCGTGGAGCCCATCGCGCGCGGCATGCTGGGCCTCGTGCCGCCCACACTGGACCAGGTCATCCTCGTGACGGACGTGGCCCTCGGCTCCCCGTTCGTCTCTCCGCCCGTTCCCAAGAGTGACGCCAAGGCGCCGGCGCACGCGCCGGGAAAGGTCGTGCCCTGAGCGCCGCGCCGCGCCCGGACCGCCGGGCTCTTCTCCTGCTCGCGGTGGTTGGTCTCTGGATCCTCGTGCTGCTCGTGCGGCTCGTGGACCTTCAGGTCCTCAGGCGCGACGAGTTCACGCGCCGCGCCCGCAAGCAGCAGGAGCGCACGGTCGAGCTCGCGCCCCGGCGCGGCGTCATCCGCGACGCCGACGGCACGCTGCTGGCGGTGAACGCGCGCGCCGAGTCGGTCTTCGCGATCCCATCGGACGTGGCCGATGCCGCTCAGGAAGCCGCGCTCCTCGCGCCCCTCCTTCGGCACCCGGCGAACGAGCTCGCGAAGAAGCTCGCGAGCCCGGATCGCGACTTCGTATGGCTCTCGCGACGCGTGAGCGACGGAGTCGCCGCGCGCGTCCGGGCCCTCGTCGCCGAGAAGCGCCTCCCGGGCATCCAGCTCGTGGCGGAGTCGACGCGTCGCTACCCGGAGGGGACGCTCGCGGCCGCCGTGCTGGGCTACGTCGGCACCGACAACCAAGGGCTCGCGGGCCTCGAATATCGCTTCGACGCCGACGTGCGGGGCAAGCCCGCGCGCGTGACGCTTCTGCGTGACGCCGCGCAGCGCTCCTACGCCACACGCGCGCGCGCGGGCGGCGAAGCGTCGCCGGAGGGCAACGAGGGCGCGCGGCTCACCCTCACCCTTCGGACTGGTATTCAGCACGCGGCCGAACGCGAGCTCGCGAAGATCGTGGCCGAGTCGCACGCGCGCGGGGCCTCGGCCGTCGTCCTCGATCCGGCGTCGGGCGCGATTCTCGCGCTCGCCTCGTGGCCCACGTTCGACCCGAATCGCTTCGGCGACGTCGACGCCGAGGCGCGGCGCTGCCGGCCGCTCGCGGACGTCTACGAGCCGGGCTCGACGTTCAAGATCGTCGCCGCCGCGACGGCACTCGACTCCGGAACGATTGGGCTCGACGACCTGATCGACTGCGGCGGCGGCACGCTCACCGTCGGATCCAACACGATTCACGAGCATGGCGGCAAAGGCTGGAGTACGCTCAATATCGGCGACATCCTTGCGCACTCCTCGAACATCGGAATCGCGCACGTCGCGATGACCCTCGGCCGTGTGCCGTTCTACAACTCGGTGCGCGCGTTCGGGTTCGGCCAGAAGACCGGCGTGGAGCTCGAGGGCGAGACCGCGGGAATCCTCGAGGACAAAGCCGCGTGGAGCGCCCTCACGCTGCCGACGATGGCGTTTGGCCAGGAGATCGGCGTCACGGTGCTCCAGATGGCGCGTGCCTACGCGGCGATCGCGAACGGCGGCGTGCTCCCGCCCGTGCATCTCGTGGATTCGATTCGGAGCCCCGATGACGCGGATCGGAGAATCGATCGGCCTACTCCACGGCGGCTCATGAGCGAGGAGACGGCACGCCAGATGCGAGTCCTCCTTCAGAGGGTCGTCGAGATGGGAACGGGAAAGGCCGCCGCGATTCCGGGCTACACCGCCGCCGGCAAGACCGGTACGGCGCAAAAAGCGGTGCAGGGCGGGGGCTATTCGAAAGACCGCTACGTTGCGTCGTTCATCGGATTCACGCCCGCCGAACGGCCGCGCGTCGTGGTTGCCGTCGTCGTGGACGAGCCGAGGGGAAAGACTTACGGCAGCGAGGTCGCGGCGCCGGTGTTCGCCGCGATCAGCGCGGACGCGCTCAGAATCCTGCGCGAGCCCTCCGCTCCCGCCGACGCCACGCGCCCCTCCGTGCTCATCGCGGATCTCGGCGCGGGCGTCGTCGCGGCCTCCGTGCTCAGCGCCCGCCTCCACGCCGACGACCTCGTACCCGCCGTGAACCGGGTGGATCGCGGCGGCGACGGAGAGGACAGGGTGCCGGACGTCTCCGGCAAGGGCGCGCGCGACGCCGTGCGCTTCCTCGCCTCGCGCGGCCTCTCGGCGCAGCTTTCGGGGACGGGCTTCGTGGTGTCGCAGGATCCGCCGGCGGGAGCGCCCGCCGAGCGCGGCGCCGCCTGTGCGCTCGTTCTCCAACCGTCACGGGCGGCGGGAGACACGCCATGAGGCTCTCGGCGCTCGCCGCGGACCTTCCGCACCGGAGCGCGGGCACCCCCGGAGACCCCGAGGTTCTCGCGGTGACGCACGACTCGCGCGCGGCGTCGCCCGGAACGCTGTTTGCCGCGCTGCCCGGCCTGAAAGCCGACGGCCGCCGCTTCGTGGCCGACGCGGTCGCGCGCGGCGCCGTCGCGGCGCTCGGCCTTGCACCCGCACCGACGGCCGTCGGCGTGCCCTACCTCGAGGTCGAGAATCCCCGGCGCTCCGCGGGCCTCGTGGCCGCGCTCCTCGCGAGCCGGCCCTCGGAGCGGCTCGTGATGGCAGGCGTGACGGGCACGAGCGGAAAGACGACGACGACGTATCTCCTCGACCGCCTTCTCGCGGGGCGCCACGCGAAGCGCGGTTTTTTCGGCACGATCATCTACCGGGGCGCGGGCGGCGACGCGGCGATCGTCCCCGCGCCGCACACGACGCCGGAGGCGACGGAGCTGCAGCCCATGCTCGCGGCGCTCGTGAAGGACGGCGGCACGGCCGCGGTCATGGAGTGCTCCTCGCATGCGCTCGTCCTCGAACGCCTCGCGGGCTGCTCGTTCGACGTCGCGGTCTTTCTCAACCTCTCGCACGAGCATCTCGATTTCCATCGCGACATGGACGACTACTTCGAGGCAAAGGTGCGCCTCTTCGGCTTGTTGAAGCCGAAGGGAAAGGCGGTCGTCAATCTCGGCGACCCGTATGGTCTTCGCCTCGCGAGCGGACTGGACGCAAGACGAACCGTTGGTTTTTTCTTAGAAGGGGAAGAGGGGAAAGTACAAAGTGCGGGCGCAGCACCGCGAGGGGAGGATCTCTTCGCGACGGTCGTCGGGCGCGCGACGCTCACGATGACCGGAACCAGGCTCGAGGTCTCGACCCTTGCTCCATTCACCTTCAAAGAAAAAACACCCTTACAGTCGGCCCCACTGAAGCGTGAAAAGACGGACCAATCGGCAACCCTCTTAACAATAAATTCCTCTCTCCTCGGCCGGCCGAACGCCGAAAACCTGCTCGCCGCCGCCGCCGCCGGCCTCGCACTGGGTCTTTCGCCCGCCGAGATCGAGGTGGGCCTCGGCGCCGTGACGATCGTCCCGGGACGCCTCGAAGCCGTTCCGAATGAGCTCGGATTCACCGTGCTCGTGGACTACGCGCACAAGCCCGCCGCCCTGGAGGGCGTGCTGAAGACGGTCAGGCCGATCGCCGCGGCGCGCGGCGGCCGCGTGATCGCCGTGTTCGGGTGCGGCGGCGACCGCGACAAGGGCAAGCGCCCCGAGATGGGCCGCATCGCGGTGATGCTCGCCGACGAGGTCGTGGTGACGTCCGACAACCCACGATCCGAGGATCCCGAAGCGATCCTGAGGGACGTCCGCGCCGGCGTGGAGGCCGCCGGAAAGAGCGCGCGCTACGTGGCGGATCGCCGCGAGGCGCTCGCCCAGGCTTTCGCGCTCGCGCGCGCGGGGGACGTCGTCCTCGTCGCGGGCAAGGGGCACGAGACGTATCAGGTCGTGGGCGGGCGCAGGCTGCCGTTCGACGACCGCTCCGTGGCGAAGGAGCTTCTCGCGAAGCGTGCGGGGGCGACGCGATGATCCTCTGGCTGCTCTATCCGCTGCACGGCCGGGTGCCGCTTTTCAACGTGTTCCGGTACATCACGTTCCGGGCGGCGAACGCGGCGCTCATGGCGCTCCTCCTCTCGATCTTTCTCGGCCCGGCCCTCATCCGCTGGCTGCGCTCCCGTCAGATCGGTCAGTCGATCCGCGAGGAAGGGCCGAAGGGCCACCACGTGAAAGCCGGCACGCCCACGATGGGCGGCGTCCTCATCAACCTCGCGATCGTCGTGCCGACGCTCGTTTTCGCCGACCTTTCGAACCGCTATGTGTGGGTCGCCCTCGCCGCCACGATGCTCGCGATGCTCATCGGCATCGGCGACGACTTGCGGAAGGTGTCGCACAAGAGCAACCGGGGCCTTTCGGGCCGGCAGAAGCTGGTCCTGCAGACGGCCATCGGCCTCGGCGTCGCGTGGGCGTCCGTGAAGCTCTTCGAAGCGCGCGCGGACGCGACGCACGTCGCCCTGCCGTTTCTGAAAAACGTTCATCCTGACCTCGGCATTTTCTACATTCTCCTCGCCACGATCGTCGTCGTAGGCTCGTCGAACGCCGTGAACCTGACGGACGGCCTCGACGGCCTTGCGATCGGCGCGACGCTCGTCGCGTCGGCCACGCTTGCGATCCTCGCGTACATCGCCGGAAACGTGAAGGCCGCGAGCTATCTCCTCGTGCCATCCGTGCCGGGCACGGGCGAGCTCGCGGTCTTCTGCGCCGCCATCGTGGGCGCGTCGCTCGGGTTTCTCTGGTTCAATGCGCATCCGGCCGAGGTCTTCATGGGCGATACGGGCTCGCTCGCGCTCGGTGCGGCGCTCGGCACCGTCGCCGTACTCATCAAGCAGGAGATTCTGCTCGTCCTCGTGGGCGGCCTCTTCGTCGTCGAGGCCGCTTCCGTGATCCTGCAGGTGAGCTCCTACAAGCTGCGCGGAAAACGCATCTTCCGCATGGCGCCGCTCCACCACCACTTCGAGCTCGGCGGATGGCCGGAATCGAAAGTCATCATCCGGTTCTGGATCGTGGCCATCCTCTTCGCGCTCTTCGCGCTCTCCACGTTGAAACTCCGATGACGCTCTCGCTCGGACCCGACCTGCCCGAGATCCGCTCCGCGGCGGTCTTCGGCCTCGCCCGCTCGGGCCGCGCCGCCGTTGCGGCCCTCGCGGAGCGCGGTGTCGAAGTGACGGGCTCGGACGCGAAGGCCGATCCCGAGGGCCTCGTGGAGCGCCCCGGCGTGCGCTATGTCCTGGGCGGGCATCCCGAGTCGCTTCTCGAGGGCGTCGACCTCGTCGTCGTGTCGCCCGGAATCCCGTTGACGCTTCCCGTTTTCGACGCGGCGCGGGCGCGTGCGCTCCCCGTGCTGGCGGAAGTCGAGCTTGCCTCGCGCCTCTTGCCGGGCGTCGTTGTGGGCATCACGGGCACGAACGGGAAGTCCACGACGACGGCGCTCGCCGCCGCGCTTCTCAAGGCCGCGGGCCATTACGCGGTCGCCTGCGGGAATTTCGGGACGCCGTGGATCCACTTCGCGACGAAGGAGGGCGCGAACGGGAGCGGCACGGTGCCACGCACGTGGGTCGTGGAGCTGTCGTCCTTCCAACTCGAAGGCATCCGGCGCTTCGCGCCCGACGTGGCGGTACACCTCAACCTCACGCCCGACCATCTCGACCGCTACCGTTCCATGGACGACTACGGCGCGGCCAAGGCACGCATCTTCGAGAACCAGCGGGAGGCGCAGGTCGCGGTCCTGAACGGCGACGACCCGCTCGTGGCGCGCATCCGCCCGCGCGCGCGGCGCCTCGCGTTCTCGCGGCGCATTGCACCGCGCATGGGCGCCTGGCTCGCCGACGACCTCTTTCTCGCGGACGTGACGGGAAAGGGGCCGCGCGTCGTCGCCAAGCGGTCGGATCTCTCGCTGCCGGGCGCGCACAACGTGGAGAACGCGCTCGCGGCCCTCGCCGCGACGCTCCCGCTCGGCGTCACGCCCGAGTCCGTCGTCGAGACGCTGCGCACGTTTCGCGGCCTGCCGCATCGGACGGCGCTCGTGCGTACGGTGAACGGCGTCGGCTACTGGAACGACTCGAAGGGCACGAACGTAGACGCAACCCTGAAGAGCCTCGAGGGATTCCCGGATGGAAAGGTGCATCTCATCCTCGGCGGGAAGGACAAGGGCGACGATTTCTCGCGCCTGGGCCCGCTCGCCCTCAGGAAAGCAAAGCGCATCCTCGCCATCGGCAAGGCGGCGCCCGGGATCGCGAAGGCGCTCGGCAGCCTCCCCGGCGTGGCGCTCGAGGTCGCCGGTACGCTCGAAAAAGCCCTCGAAAACGCCGCCGCGCATGCCGAGCCGGGCGACGCCGTGCTCCTGTCGCCCGCGTGCGCGTCGCTCGACCAGTTCCGCAACTTCGAGCATCGCGGCGAGGTGTTCGAGGCGCTCGTCAGGGCGATGCCCGAGCCGGCCGCGGCGGGGAGGCGCTGATGGCCAAGAAGCTCGCCTTCGACCGCCTTCTCTTCGGCTCCGTCGTGCTGCTCGTGTTCACGGGCCTCCTCATGATCTACAGCGCGTCGGCGATGCAGATCTACCTGCCAACCTCCGCGGCCCCGGCTGGCGCGTACTTCTTCGTGATCAAGCAGACGGTCGCCGTCGTCGTCGGCGCGCTCCTCGCGTTCCTGGCGATGTCGATCGACTACCGCCGCCTGAACGACCCGCGCCTCATCGGCGCGGGGCTCGTTCTTCTGACGGGCGCGCTCGTCGCCGTCCTTTTCCGGGCTCCCATCAACGGCGCGCGGCGGTGGCTGTCTCTCGGCGTCATCAAGTCGATTCAGCCCTCGGAGTTCGCGAAAATCGGGCTCGTCGTCGCGCTCGCGGCGCTGCTCTCGCGGCGGGAGCGGGAGATCACGCACCCGACGCGCACGCTGCTGCCGGTCCTCGGGCTCGTCGCCCTCCTCGCGGGTCTCGTCCTCCTCGAGCCGGACCTCGGCACCGCCCTCACCTACTTCGTGATCGCCGGCGCGATGCTCTATTTCGCCGGCCTGCCGCTGAAGTACTTCCTCGGCTCCGCGCTGCTCCTCGTGCCCACGCTCTCGGCGTTCGTGTGGACGGCGCAGTATCGGCGCGACCGCATCGCCGTGTTCCTTCATCCCGAAGCGGATCCGCTCGGCAAGGGCTTCCACGCGATCCAATCGCTGATCGCCGTCGGCACGGGCGGCCTCACGGGCCTCGGCCTCGGCCACGGGAAGCAGAAGCTCTTCTTCCTGCCTTACCCGTACACGGACTTCATTTACGCGATCGTGGGTGAGGAGCTGGGCCTCATCGGTTGCGCCGCGGTCCTCGGACTGTTCGGCTTTCTCTTCGCCCGCGGTGTGCGCGCGGCGGCGAACGCGCCCGACTCCTTCGGGCGCCTTTTGGGAATCGGTTTCTCGGTGATGATCGTCGTGCAGGCGCTCGTCAACATCTCCGTCGTGCTTTCGCTCCTCCCGACCAAGGGAATCCCGCTGCCGTTTCTCTCGTACGGCGGGTCGGCGCTCTGGGCCGACCTCCTTGCGGTCGGGATTCTCCTCAACCTCTCGCAGCACGCGTCATGACGGAGCGCGGATTCCTCATCGCGGGTGGCGGGACCGGCGGCCACGTGTTCCCGGCGCTCGCGCTGGCCGGCGAGATCCGGCGGCGGCGGCCCGGCGTGCCGATCGTGTTCGTGGGAACCGTGCGCGGGCTCGAGACGACGCTCGTGCCGAAGGCCGGCTTTTCCCTCGAGCTCGTGCGCGCGAAGGGCCTCGTGGGAAAGGGCTGGCGCGCCCGCCTCGACGGCCTCCGGGCGCTCCCGCTGGCATTTCTCGATTCGCTTCGCCTTCTCGCGCGGCACGCCCCGCGTGCCGTCGTCGGCGTCGGCGGGTACGCCTCGGGCCCGCTCGTGGCCACGGCGTGGGTTCGGAGAGTCCCGACCCTCATCCACGAGCAAAACGCGGTTCCGGGTCTTACAAATCGACTTCTCGCCCACGTGGCCAAACGCGTCGCGGTCGGCACCGCGCGCGGAGCCGCGGCGTTGCCCGGCGCGATCGTGACGGGCAATCCGGTGCGCGAGGAATTCTTCGGAATCCTGTCTCTCTCCCCGCGGGCGAAGGATCGCCGGCTGCGAATTCTCGTCGTCGGCGGCAGCCAGGGCGCGCAGATCCTGAATCGGCTCGTCCCTTTGGCGCTGGCGCGGGTGGCCGCGGCGGGCATCGCGTTCGATGTCGTCCACCAGGCGGGGAAGGACCGCGCGAAGGGCGTCGTGGAGACCTACGCGAAGCTCGGCCTCTCGGCGGATCGCGCCGCCGTCGAGGAGTTTCTCGACGACATGCCGGCCGCATACGCAGCCGCGGATCTCATCGTCGCGCGCGCGGGCGCGATGACCGTCGCGGAGATTGCGGCGGCCGGACGACCCGCGCTTCTCGTGCCGTTCGCCGCCGCGACGCATGGGCATCAAGACGCGAACGCGCGCGCGCTCGAGTCGGAAGGCGCGGCTGTCGTCCTCTCGGAGGCGGAGTTGGAAGGCACGGACGAGACGCTCGTGGCAGCCTTGATGGGCCTCTTGGGCGATCCGCTGCGCCTTCTCGCGATGGGCGAGGCGGCGCGCCGATCGGCCGAGCCGGACGCGGCGGCGCGCCTGTGCGACCTTTTGTTCGAAGTGGAGGCGGCCTGAGCTCATGAATTTCCTTCGCGTGAAGCGCCTCCACTTCGTCGGCATCGGCGGCATCGGGATGTGCGGCCTCGCCGAGCTGCTGAAGAGCGTCGGGCTCGANNCGACGTCGTCGTCTACTCGAGCGCGGTGAACGAGACGAACCCGGAGGTCGCGGCCGCGCGGTCCGCCGGCATCCCCGTGATCAAGCGGGCCGAGATGCTCGCGGAGGTCATGCGCGTCAAGCGGGGCATCGCGATCGCCGGCGCGCACGGCAAGACGACGACGACGTCCATGACCGGTGCGATCCTCATGGCGGCGGGCCTCGATCCCACGATCATCGTGGGCGGCCGCATGCGCGAGGTGGGCACGGCGCGACTCGGACNNGTCGTCAACAACATCGACCTCGAGCACCTGGACACCTACCGCGATCTCGCCGACATCCAGGAGACGTTCGCGCGCTTCGCGCGAAGCGTGCCCTTTTTCGGTGCCGCGATCCTCGGCCTGGACGACCCGAACGTGCAGGAGATCCGGCCGCTCGTCTCGCGACGCGTGGTCACGTTCGGCCTGACGCCTCAAGCCGACGTCACGGTGCGCGACCTCGTGCTCGAGCGGATCGGTTCGCGCTTCGTCGTGACGGCGGGCCGAGACTTCATGGGTCCGATGGCGCTCCGGGTGCCGGGTCTCCACAACGTGAAGAACGCGCTCGGAGCGCTCGCCGTCGCGCGCGAGCTCTCGATTCCGTTCGGAATCGCCGCGCGGGCGCTCGAGGCGTTCGCGGGCGTCATCCGGCGCTTCGAGAAGAAGGGCGAGAAGGGCGGCGTCGTCGTGATCGACGACTACGCGCACCACCCGACGGAGGTGACCGCGACGCTTGCGGCCGCCCGCCAGTCGTACCCCGACCGGCGCCTCGTCGTGCTCTTCCAGCCGCACCTCTACTCCCGCACGAAAGACTTCGCGACGGCGTTCGGGGCGGCGTTTCTGAACGCGGACGTTCTCCTCGTGACGCCGGTCTACGGCTCGCGTGAGGCGCCGCGCGAGGGAGTGACGGGCGCGCTCGTCGCCGACGCCGCGATGGCGCGCGGGCACCGCGCCGCGCGCTACCTCCCGGACCGTGCGGAGATCCGGCCCGCTCTCGACGCCGAGCTGAAGGACGGCGATCTGCTCATCACGATGGGCGCTGGCGATGTGAACCGGTTCGGAGAGGACTTTCTCCGAAAGGAAGAGGGGAGAGCCTGAGCTCCTTCTACCGTCCCCCCGCATCCCGGACCATTCGCCCGAGCCGGCGGCGCCCGGGGCGCCGGCTTCTCGTTCCGGTCGGGCTCGGTCTTTTCTCGACGCTCCTCCTCCTCGGCGGCGTTCTCGTCCTCCGTGTGCATCCGCGATTCGCGGTGAATCGCGTCGTCCTCGAGGGCGTTCCAGAGGCGCGGCGGGTCGAGGCCGAGGAGCTGACGGACGCGTGGATCGGGCGCCCGCTCCTCTTTCTCGACCTCGAACAGCCGGTGGCCGAGCTCTCGAAGCGCTCGTGGGTCGCGGCCGCGACGGCGCGCCGCGTCGTACCCGACACGATCACCGTGCGCGTCGTCGCGCGACCGCCCGTCGCGCTCGTGGTGCGCGCCGACAAAGGTGGCGAGCTGTGGACGATCGATCGCGGCGGAAGCTTCACCGGTCCGTACACGGGCCGCGCCCTTTCGAAGAGCGACGACTTCGTCGTCCTCTCCGGCGCGTCCGACGCGGCGTCGCTCGCGAAGGGTGCCGCGTTCCTCGAGACGCTTCGCGTCGACGACCCCGCGCTTCTCGCGCGGGTCTCCGACGTGGCCCTCGTGCCCGAGGGCTTCGCGGTGACGGACCGCATTGCCCAGGCACGCCTTCTGTTCGGACCCGACGCCGCCGAGCCGAGGCGGGCCGCGCCGCTGTGGCGCGCCTTTCTCGCCCTACGCCCGGAACTCGACCGCCACGCCCTGCCTCTGGCCGAGGCAGACCTGCGTTTCGCGGGACGCATCGTGCTGAAAGCGCCCGGCGACGCCGGGCACGGGAAGACGTGAGAGGACGCCGAATGCCCAAGCCAGCTTCGTACCTTGTGAGTCTGGACATCGGATCGACGAAAGTTTGCGCCCTCATCGCCGAACCGGACGCGACGGGCCGCATCGACATCATCGGCAAGGGCACGGCGACGCATAAGGGTGCGCGCAAGGGCGCGATCATCGACGTGCCGGCCACGGTCGATGCGATCAAGCGCGCGACAGAGGAGGCCGAGATCATGGCCGGTGCCCAGATCGAGCGCGCCGTCGTCGGCGTCGCCGGTCCGGCCGTGAAGTCGTTCAACAGCCGGCAGGTCGTCGCGGTGGCCGCGAAGAACCACGTGATCACGCGCGAGGACATCCAGCGCTCGCTCGACGCGGCGCGCTCCGTCCCGATCCCTTCGGAGTTCGGGATCCTCCACGTGCTCCCGCGCGAGTTCGTCGTGGACGGGCAGGACGGCGTCGCCGATCCGCTCGGCATGGTGGGCAGTCGGCTCGAGGCGGACGTCCACGTCGTCACGGTGCCCGTCGCCACGATGCAGAATCTCGAGAATTGCGTGAACCGCGCGGGCGTCGAGGTGCTCGAAATGATTCTCGAGCCGCTCGCCGCGGGAGAAGCCGTCCTGACCCCCGACGAGCGCGAGCTCGGCGTCGTCCTCGCCGACATCGGTGGCGGTACGACGGAGATCGCCGTCTGGCGGCACGGCGCGCTCGCGCACACGTCGGTCCTGCCCGTGGGCGGGGACCACTTCACGAACGATCTTGCGGTCGTTCTCAAGACCCCGGTGCCCGATGCCGAGCGCCTCAAGCGAAAGTACGGCGCAGCGATGGCCGCGCTCGTGAACGAAAGCGAGTCGCTCGACGTGCCGCTCACGGGCGGGCGCGGCGTTCATCCCGTCAAGCGGCGCGAGATCGCCGAGATCCTCCAGCCGCGCGCCGAAGAGCTCCTGACGCTGCTTTGGGAGGAGTCGGTCCGGGAAGTCCCCGCCGGCGAGCTGCGCGCCGGACTCGTCCTGACGGGTGGCGGCTCCGAGCTGGACGGCCTCCTCGATGTGGCCGAGCAGGTCCTCGGCGTCGCCGTGCGCCGGGGCGTGCCCCGCGGCCTCGGGGGGCTGACCGACGTCGTGGCTTCGCCGGAGTGGGCCTGCGCCGCGGGGCTCCTTCTCTATGGCCGCGGCAGCGCCAACACGCCGAAGAGGCGTTCGCGCGCGGCCGGCTCGGGCCTCTTCGACAAGCTCAAAGGCTCGCTCAAGAACCTTTTCCCCGCATCCACCGCTCTGTGATATCGATGGAGGAAAGAACATGATCCTTTTCGACGAGGACCCACGTTTGTCGCTCCCGATCTCGTTGAACGACGAGGTTCCTCCTCCCGCGAAAATCAAAGTCCTCGGTGTGGGCGGGGGTGGCGGCAATGCCGTCAACCGCATGATCCAGGCCGGCATCAAAGGCATCGAGTTCGTGGCGGCGAACACCGACCTGCAGGTGCTCCGCGTGAACCGCGCGACGACGAAGCTGCAGCTCGGCCTCACGACGTCGCGTGGCATGGGCGCGGGGTCGAACCCCGAGGTCGGGCGCAATGCCGCGCTCGAGGACGCCGAGAAAATCACGCAGGTCCTCACGGGCTCGGACATGGTCTTCGTCACGGCCGGGATGGGCGGGGGGACGGGCACGGGAGCGGCGCCCGTCGTCGCGCGGCTCGCGTCCGAGGCGGGCGCTCTCGTCGTCGCCATCGTGTCGAAGCCCTTCGCGTTCGAGGGGCGGCGCAAGCTGCGCTACGCGGAAGACGGCATCGCCGAGCTGCGCGAGTACGTCGACACGCTCATCACGATCCCGAACGAACGTCTCTACTCGTTCGTGGAACGGAACGTGACGACCTGGGAAGCCTTCCGCATCGCGGACGATGTCCTCCGGCAGGCCGTGCAAGGCATCAGCGACCTCATCACGGTGCCGGGCATCGTGAATCTCGACTTCGCCGACGTGAAGACCGTCATGGAGAACATGGGGATGGCCCTCATGGGCACGGGCACCGCCTCGGGCGAGCACCGCGCCGTCGAGGCCGCGCAGCGCGCGATCTCGAATCCCCTCCTCGAGGAGCAGTCCATCCAGGGCGCCCGCGCCATCCTCATCAACGTGACCGGCGGCGAAGACCTCACGCTCGCCGAGGTGAACGAGGCCTGCGCGATCATCCAGCAGGCCGCCGACGAGGAAGCGAACGTCATCTTCGGCCTCGTGCTGGACAAGAACATGAAGGACGAGGTGAAGATCAGCGTCATCGCGACCGGCTTCGACGCGCCCGCCGCGCTCGCCTCGCGCCGGGAGGTGTCGCTTCCCGTCACGCCGAGCGGCGCGCGGCCCGCGGAGAAAGCGCGCGAGCGTGCGCGCACGGCCCCCGAGGCGCCGATCCCGGAGGATCAGGGCTACGGCGTGAACCTCATCAACATACGCGACCCGCGCGAGGACGTCTTCGACATCCCGACGTTCCTGAGAAGGCAGATGGACTGAGCGCCCCGCGCGACTTCGAGCGCGCGTCCGGTCAGCGCCGCGTGGCGGCTGAGGCCTCGCGGGCCCGGCGGGCCCGGCGGCGCTCCCGGAGCCACGCGCGCGCCTTCAGCCACGTGCGCTCGAACTTCGGGTTCCGCTGGCGGAACCGCCTCACCTTGCGCTGTACCCAGCGGCTTTCCACGTAAAGGATCGCGGCCCCGGCGACGCCGAACGGCCAGCCCTGGATGACGGGAAGAAGGCCTCCGATGAATCCGAACGTGAGGAGAATCCAGCCGAGCGTGAGGAGCGCGATGCGCGCGGTCCGGCCGCGCCGCCTCCCGAGGCCGCGCGAAGGGCGTTGCGGCTCGCTCACGGCTTCTTCGGGAAGACGCCCCGGAGGGCGTCGCGGGCGATCTGCTTGGACTCCTCCGAGAAGCTCTTCGAGATCATCCAGTCGAGGAATCCCGGATGCTTTTCGGCGACCTCCACGAGCGTCTTGCCGCGATGCTCGCTGAAGGCGAACACGATCTCCCCGTCTCGCCAGAGGAATCGCTTGTCCGGGTCCGCGAACCGGCCCTCGGGCGGCCGCGAGATCTCGTGCAGCGCCGCGACGTCACGCGGGAGGTCCGTATAGCGCCGGAGCTGGCCGGCGAGTACCTCGGCCGACGCGATGACGTCCGCGAGCGCCGAGTGCGCGTCGGTGTGCTCGCGCCCGGCGAAAAAGCGAACGGCCGCGGCGAGGTCGCGCGGCTCCTTCTTGAAGTAGATCGTCTGCATGTCCACGATGCGGCGGCCCTCGAGAGGGAAGAGCAGGTCGGCGAGCGCGAATTCGCGGAGAAGCACGGGAACGTCGAAGGCGCGCACGTTGTAACCCGCGAGGTCCGCATCGGCGAAGAACTCGAGAATCCGGCCCGCGATCTCGGGGAACGCCGGCGCGCCGGCCACGTCGGCATCGCCGATTCCGTGGATCCGCGTGGACTCCCGGGGGATCTTCACGCCCGGGTTCACGCGCGTCTCGAAGGTCGCGACCGCGCCGCTCGGGCCGAAGCGGAGAGCGGCGATCTCGACGATGCGGTCCGTCAGCCGGTCCGCGCCGGTCGTCTCGAGGTCGAAGACGACGAGCGGCCGTTCTCCCGACAGCGCGGCGAGCACGGCGAGCGTCTCGGGGGGAAGCGGCGTCTCGGTCACGCCGTGGATCATGGCCCAGGAACCGCTGGCGCGGGCAGCGGCGCTTCCCACGTCCACGCCGTGCCGCGGGGCATTCC
>PLZI01000038.1 GCA_003152095.1 Acidobacteriota bacterium
TCCGGGAGCTGGACGTTCAAGTAGAAATAGCCCTGGTCCTCCTCGGGGATGAAGCTGCCCGGAATCTTCTTGCCGAGGCCCCCCGCCAGAACGGCGAAGCCTCCGAGGATCAGGAGGGCGATGAGCGAGCGGCGGATGAGGAGGCCGGATACCGAAATGTAGCCCCTCGTCGCGCGCTCGAAGGCGCGGTTGAAGCCCCCGAAGAAGCGCGCGAGGAGGCCCTTGCTCTCCGTTCGCGGACGGAGCAAGAGCGCCGAGAGGGCGGGCGCGAGGCTGAGCGCGTTGAAGGCGGAGATGAGAACGGAGATCGCGATGGTGACCGCGAATTGCTTGTTCAGGCGACCCTGGATGCCGCCGAGGAAGGCGACCGGCAGGAAGACGGACGACAGGATGAGCGCGATCGCGACGACGGGGCCCGACACTTCGCGCATGGCCTGGAGCGTCGCGTCGCGCGGCGTCATCCCCTCCTCGATGTGGCGTTCCACGGCCTCGACGACGACGATCGCGTCGTCGACGACAAGCCCGATCGCGAGGACGAGCCCGAAGAGCGAGAGCGTGTTGATCGAGAAGCCGAGGAGCGGAAAGACGGCGAACGTGCCGATCAGCGACACCGGCACCGCGACGAGCGGAATGAGCGTCGCCCGCCAGTTCTGAAGAAAGATAAAGACGACGAGGAGGACGAGAAGCATCGCCTCGCAGAGAGTGATGACGATCTCGCGGATGCCCTCCGTGACGGGCGCCGTCGTGTCGACGGAGACCGCGTAGTCGATGTCCTCCGGGAAGCGCTGCTTGAGCTCCTCCATCGTCTTGCGAGTGGCTTCGGAGACGGCGAGCGCGTTGGACCCCGGCGCCTGGAAGATGGCGATGATCGACGCGGCCTTTCCGTTCATCCGGCCTATCTGCTTGTACGAAAGGGCGCCGAGCTCGATCCGNNGAGCGGACCGTGTACGTGAACTCCTGTCCCTTCGGGGCCGGCTCGGCGCCCACCTGGCCCGCGGGGTTCACCGTGCTCTGCTGCTGGACCGCGCGGGTCAGGTCGCCGACCGTGAGGCCGAGCTTCGCGAGCTGGTCGGGGTGGACCCAGATCCGCATCGCGTAGTCGGACGCGCCGAAATTCAGGACCTGCCCGACGCCGTTGACGCGATAGAGCGCGTCGTTGACGTTGATGAGCGCGTAGTTCCCGAGGAACAGGCCGTCGTACGTGCCCTTGGGCGAGTAGAGCGAGATGAGCATGAGCGGCGTGCCCTGCGTCTTGCGGTAGGTGAGCCCGAACTGGTTCACCTCGACCGGGATGCTCGGCAGCGCCTGCGCCACGCGGTTCTGGGCGTTGACCTGGTCGGCGTTGCGGTCTGTGCCGACGTCAAATGTGACCCGGACGGTGATCGTGCCGTCGTTCGCGTTCACGGACTGGAGGTACAGCATGTCCTCGACGCCGTTCATCTGCTGCTCGATCGGCGTCGCGACGGACTGCTCGATCGTCAGCGCGTCGGCGCCCGGATAGGAGGTCTGGATCTGGATGAGCGGCGGGACGATGTCGGGGAACTGTGCGACGGGGAGGCCGAGCATGGCGATGAGCCCGCCGAGGACGGTCAGAATCGCGATGACGATCGCGACGATGGGTCTGTTGATGAAAAAGCGGGCCACGACGTCACTTCCCCGCGCTTGAGGTCAGCGGCGCCGCCGTCGCCGAAATCGTGGAAGCCGCGGAAGCCGCCGCGGCCGCGGCGTCCACGGGCGAGACGAGCGTCCCCGTCTTCACGCGCGAGAACCCCTCCACGACGACGCGCTCGCCGGGGCGCAGGCCCTCTTCGATCACCCACAGGCTCCCGATGCGCTCGGCCGCCTTGACCGTCCGGATCTGCGCCTTGTCGTCGGGGCCGATGACGGCGACCTGATACGCGCCTTGCATCTCGTTGACCGCGCGCTGGGGGACGAGAATCGCGCCCTTTCGCACCTTCACGACGGCGCGCACTTTCGCGTACTGGCCCGGACGCAGAAGGTTCCCCGGGTTCGGGAAGAGTCCGATGGCCGCGATCGTGCCGGTCCGCACGTCGATGTTGCGCCCCGTGAGAAGCACGTGCCCCTTGGGGGGAAACACGGTGCCGTCCGAGAGGACGAGCTCGAGATCCGTGTTCCGCATGGCGGGGTCGCGCACGAGCTCGAGGTACTCCTGCTCGCCGAGCTGGTAGAGCACGCGAAGCGGATCGACCTTGGACACGGTCGTGAGCACGGTCTGCCCGTTGACGAGGTCGCCGACCTGCTGCTGCGCGATTCCGGCGATGCCCGGAATCGGGGACGTGACCCGGGTCCACGACAGGTTGAGGCGCGCCTGCGCGACGGCCGCCTCGAGGGCGCCGACCGTGGCACGGGCGCCGCGCTGCGCGGAGCGGGCGTTGTCGAGCTCCTGCTGGCTGACGGCCCGCTGGACCGCGAGAGGCTCGGCGCGGGAGACGTCGAGGTCGGCCTTCGCGAGCGCCGCCTTCGCCTGCTCGAGGTTGGCCTCCGCCTGCTGGAGCTGGGCCTCGAACTGGCGGGGATCGATCTCGAAGAGGAGCTCGCCCTGCGGGACGAAGCTCCCCTCCTTGTAAACGCGCCTCAGGAGGTAACCCTCCACGCGCGGCCGGATGTCCGCGTTCACGTCCCCCTCCGTCGTGCCGATCCACTCCCGGAGGATCGGCTCGTCGCGTTGGATCGCGGGCGTCACGACGACCTTCGGGGGCGGAGCGGGCGCCGGGGCCTTCGCGCGGGAACAGGCGAAGGCCGCGAGAGGGAAGGCGAGGACGAGGAAGCGTCTGGTCATTCGATTTCTTCTCCGCCGGCTCCGCCGGGAACGGTGAGGACGGGACAGGTGGCGCCGCGCACGATCGGGTGAGTGGTGGAGCCGAGGACGTGAGGACGGATGCCGACCACGAGAAGGTCGGCGGATTCGTCGTCAGCGCTCCGCAGAAGGGCGTGCGAAGCCGAGCCCGGAACGACGCGGGTCGAGACGTGCCCCGAAGAGAGGTCGAGGCTGGCGACCGCCCGGCTTAGGCTCTTGCGCGCCTCCTCGAGGAGAGCGGGTCGGTAGGACGCGGGAACGAGGCCGTGTCCGCCCTCTTCCGGCAGATCCTCGACGGCGTGAACGACGAGGAGCTCCGCTCCGGTCCGGCGCGCGAGCGCCGCGGCGTAACGCAGCGGCGCGGAATCTTCGAGGTCAGCGCCGCAGACGATCCTGCGGATCGGTCCTTCGGCGTGGCCCGGGCCGCGCACCGTCGCGACGGGCCGTCCGGCCCGGTGCAGCACGCTTTCGGCGACGGAGCCGAGCATCAGCCGCTCGAGGCCTCGACCGCCGTGGGTGCCCATCACGATGGCTGAAGCCCGAAGCGCAGCGGCCCGCTGGACGATGGCCGTGGCGGGATCGCCCGTGGCGAGCTCGGTACGCACGGTGAGGCCGGCCTCGAGGAGCGGGCCGGCCAGCGCCGCGAGGCGAGTCGAATCGGTCTCCGCGTCGCCGCGCTCGGTCGCGTGCAGCAGCGTGACGGAGGAGCCCAAGACGCGGGCGAGCGTCGCCGCGAAGTGCGCCGCGCCTCCCGCGAGGTCTGTGAGGTCGACGGCGCATAGGAGGGGGCCGGACATCAGCGGTCTCTCCCGGACGCTTCGAGGCCCCGGAACACGAGCTCCCGCAGGAAGCGCGCGTCGACTTCGGGAGCCGGCGGCTTCTTCTCGTTGATGCGCCGGAGGATGAGGTCCCGGGCCGCGCCCGCGATCGCGATGGCCGCGCGTTCGGGATCGGCGCTCTTCACCTCGCCGCGCCGCCGGCCTCTCCGGATGATCTCGGCGAGATGCTCGATGTGATCCCGGTAGTTCCGGCTCTGGCGCAGCCTGCGGTCCTCCGAAGACTCTCCCGAGGCGAAGTAGAGTCGGAAGAAGTCCCGGTTCTCATCGAAAAAGGCGAACTGCGCGGCGAGAACGAGCTCGAGCGAGTCCGCGAACGTCCGACCTTTGTCTCCCGCGCATCGCAGGCGCTCGAGGAGCTGGCCGACCGCCGCCTCGACGGTCTTCTCGAGGATCGCGTCCCTGGAGGGGAAGTACAGGTAGACCGTCCCCTTGGCGACTCCCGCCTCGCGGGCGATCTCCTGGACCGTCGCCTTCGCGAGCCCCTTGCGGCCGACCACGCGCATCGCGGCCTCGCAGATCGCGTGGCAACGAAACTCCTCGACCACCTGTTTCTTCGTGGGCATATCGATTGAATAGTTAGCTCAGAAAACTGACCACTGTGTTATTTGTACTGACCGGCCGGTCATTGTCAAGCCCGGACTCAGTCGCCGCCGGTTCGCTACTCCCGCGCGACGGGCACGAGGAAGCTCGTCGAGACCTTGCCGCTGCCCGAGCTTCCGCCCCCGCCCCGGAGCTTCGACAGGTCGAGCGTGACGGTCACGGTCTCGCCGGGCGCGAAGTCGCTGGAGGGCGAGAACCTCAGCAGCCCATCGCGCTCGAGATACGAGACGGTGCCCGCGATCTCGCCCGACTTCGACCCAAGCGCGAGGATCGCGTTCTCGCCGATGCCGGCGGGCGCGAGCGGCGCCGTGAGAAGGAACGTGACGGTCAGGCGGCGCGCGGACACGACCGAGCCCTTCGCCGGAAACACGTCGGCCGCGCCAGGGGCGGGAGAGCCCTCTACGCCTTGGCCGCCGAGGGGGATCACGACGAAGACCGGCGGGAGCGGGAATGGAGGAGGCGGCGGCAGGTGGACGTCATGAGCGCTGGCGATCGCGAGAACGACGAGGGCGACGATCGTGAGGGCCGCCATGACGATCCAGAAGACCGGTACTTTTTTCAGGACGACGCTCAGGGTCGTCTTTTCGCCGGCCTTCACCTCGAACGTCTTGTCGCCCGGGTTCTCGAGGGCCTCGATGTCGCCCTCGGACGTGAGGCGCCGGGTCACGCGCAGGCGGTACTTCCCCGGCGGCAGGTCCGAGATGCCCCACGCCGGGGCCATGGAGCGGCCGACGGCCTCCTCGCCCTTGGCGGTCACGCGGGCGAGGTCGGAGAGGACCGGGAACGCGGCGACGCGCCCGGCGTCCCGCTCGGAGGCCTTCTCGTAGATGGAGACGGCGAGCGCGCCCTTCGGCGGTGCGGAGGCGTCGGGCGAGGAGTTGAGCGCGGTGCGCGAGACGCCGATCGAGACACAGCCGTCGAGCGCGAGCGGCGCGAGCGCGACGAGAAGGAGCCGGGAAACGGGGCGGAGAAACGAGCGGCGCATGCGGACGTGCTCTCACGAAGCATGCCACCGGAAGCGTCCTCTGCGGGATGCACGCTTCCCCTAAGATCCGCGCGGGGAGGGCGGGATGGCGCCATCGGGGAAAGAGCTCGTCGCGGGGCCGCGGACGCGATGAAGACAGCCTTCACCGAGACCGCCGGCGTCGAGGTGCCGCTCATCTGCGGTGCGATGTACCCCTGCAGCAACCCCGAGCTCGTGGCTGCCGTCTCGGAGGCCGGAGGGCTCGGCGTCGTCCAGCCGCTCTCCCTCGTCTTCGTCCACAAGCGCGAGTTCCGCGCCGGGCTGCGCGAGATCAAGGCCCTCACGAAGAAACCGATCGGGATGAACGTGCTCACGGAGAAGTCGCTCTCCGCGGTCTACGCCAGGCGGATGGCCCGATGGGTGGATGAGGCGCTCGAGGAGGGCGTGCGATTTTTTGTGACGGCGCTCGGCGATCCGCAATGGGTCGTGGCGCGTGTCCATGCCGCTGGAGGCGTCGTCTACCACGACGTCGTGGACAGGCGCTGGGCGGAAAAGGCCCTCGCGAAGGGCGTGGACGGCCTCATTTGCGTGAACCGGAGGGCCGGTGGGCATCTTGGCAACCTGGGCCCGGAGGAGCTGTACGCGTCGCTCGCCGGCCTCAGGGTCCCCCTCGTATGCGCGGGCGGCGTCGGAAGCGAGCGGGAGTTCAAGGCGATGCTGGACATCGGCTACGCCGCCGTTCAGGCCGGCACGCGTTTCATCGCCACGGCGGAGTGCACGGCCCATGCGGACTACAAGGAGGCCATCCTCGACGCGGAAGAGGACGACATCGTCGCGACCGAAAGAATCACGGGCGTGCCGCTGTCCGTCATCCGGACGCCCTTCATCGAGCGCATGGGCACGACGGCCGGCCCGCTCGCGCGCCTGATGCTCAAGGGCCGCAAGACGAAGCACCTCGTCCGTGGGTACTACTCGCTCAGGTCCGCGTTCCGGCTCAAGGACGCGTCGCTCAAGGGCGCGACGTCGAGCGACTGCTGGCAGGCCGGGAAGAGCGTCGCGACGATCGAGAAGGTCGAGCCGGCGGGGGAGATCGTGAGGCGCTTCGCGGTTGCGGCGGGCTGAGGCTCAGCTCGCGGGCGGCCCCGGCGCGTAGAACGACACGGCCCGGACGTTCTCGTCGATCGACAGCCGCCGCTGCACGGGCGGGAACGCCCGCTGCTCGCAGTCCATGCGCTCGCAAAGCCGGCACGAGGTGCCGATCGGGACGAGAGCTTCGTCGTTCGTCACGTCCACGCCGTCCGCGTAGACGAGTCGCTTCGCCTGCGACAGCTCGCAGCCGAGCCCCACGGCGAGGAGCGTGTGCCCGGAGCCGTAGCCTCCGCGGCGTGCGCGAATCGTGCGTGCGATGCAGAAGTAGCGCGAGCCGTCGGGCATGCGCGAGAGCTGGGTGCGAATGTTGCCGGGCGACATGAACGCCTTGTGCACGTTCCAGCGCGGGCAGGAGCCCGAGAAGCGTGCGAAGCGGATGCCGGAGGCCGAAAAGCGCTTCGACGTGTTTCCCGCGATGTCCACGCGGACGAAATGGAACGGCACGCCCGCGGCGCCGGGCCTCTGGAGCGTCGTGAGGCGGTGGCAGACCTGCTCGAAGCTCGTCCGGAAGCGGTGGCCGAGGAGCTCGATGTCGTACCGGACGACCTCGGCCGCGGCGAGGAACGGTTCGTACGGCATGAGAACCGCGGCCGCGAAGTAGTTCGACAGCGCGATGCGGCCGAGCGCGACCGAGTCGGGCGTCGTGAGGTGCTCGGCGTCGAGGATCTCCTGGAATTCTTTCGAGAGCGTCAGGAGGCCGATCTGCTGGGCGATGTTGAAATTCCGGCTGCGCGGGGCGAGGACCTCGGAGAGAAAGAGGCGCGTGGTCTCTGGGTCGTATCGGCGCAGCGCCGTGCCGCTGCGCTCGAGCGTCACGATCGAGACCTCGACGCCATGGGCGTCGCGCAAGTGGCGGACCATCGTCCCGTAAAGATCGTCCGGGTCGAGCCGGGCCTCGCGGACCAGCCGCTCCGCGGCGGCTTCGAGGGACGGGAAGTAATTCCGGTTCCTCTGGATCAGGTCCGAGACCTCCTCGGAGGGCAGGCCCGCGAGATCCGTCCCCGGGAGCTGCGCGTTCTCCGAAATCCGGGCCGCGAGCGCCTCCACCGTCTCCCGTGAGCTCTGGTACGCGTGATAGAGCGTGAGGACGGCGCGCGCCGCCGCGGGCTGCCCGGCGAGCTCGGCGACGTCGTGCGTCGTGATCTCGTGCTCTTCGAAGAGGGGGTCGACGAACACCTCGCGTAGGTCCTCGTCGAGGCGCGCACCCTCGTCCTGGGCGAAGGTCGCGACCTCGACCCGGAAGAGCTGCGCCAGCTTCACGAGGAGCGCCGCTGTGAGCGGCCGCTGGTCGTGCTCGATGAGGTTGAGGTAGCTGGCCGAGATTCCGAGCTTCTCGGCGAGCTGCGCCTGCGTCAACACGTTCTGCCTGCGAAGGGAGCGCACGCGGCGCCCCATGTTGCTCTTCTTTGCCATCGGACCCTCTCCGGGCGGCAATGCTATCGCAAATTTACAACACATTACAGCTTTTCTTGAAAGGTGCGATCTGATGTGACGTCTTAACCTATTCCAGACAAATTCTTTATTGACATTGATCCACTGGCTGTAAAGAATCATTCTCAGAAAGGGAAAGACCATGGTCAGCCATTTCGAAGACGACGCCCGCTCCCTTGAAGCCCGCTGGAAATCCGATCCGCGTTGGGAGGGCGTGGTCCGCGGCTATTCGGCCGCGGACGTCGTGCGGCTCCGCGGCTCCGTTCGGGTCACGTACACGCTCGCCGAAATGGGGGCCGAGCGCCTCTGGCATCTTCTTTACCAGGAGGGCTTCGTCTCCGCGCTCGGCGCTGTCACGGGCAACCAGGCGCTCCAGCAGGTCAAGGCGGGCCTCGAGGCGATCTATCTCTCGGGCTGGCAGGTCGCCGCCGATGCGAACCTCGCGGGCCAGATGTATCCGGACCAGAGCCTGTATCCCGTGAACAGCGTGCCGGCCGTGGTCAAGGGCATCAACCAGACGCTCCAGCGCGCCGACCAGATCCACAACTCGGAAGGAAAGAACGGCACCTACTGGTACGCGCCGATCGTGGCCGACGCCGAGGCGGGCTTCGGTGGTCCGCTGAACGCGTTCGAGCTGATGAAGGCCATGATCGAAGCCGGAGCCGCCGGCGTCCATTTCGAGGATCAGCTCGCGGCCGAGAAGAAGTGCGGACACATGGGCGGCAAGGTGCTCGTCCCGACCTCCGCCTTCATCCGCACGCTCGTCGCCGCGCGGCTCGCCGCCGACACGAGCGGCGTCTCCACGCTCATCATGGCGCGCACCGACGCGAACGGCGCGCACCTCATCACGAGCGACGTGGACGAGCGCGACCGCCGCTTCCTGACGGGCGAGCGCACGCCCGAGGGTTTCTTCCGCATGCGCGGCGGCCTCGACGCGGCGATCGCACGCGGCATTTCGTACGCGCCGTACGCGGACCTCGTGTGGTGCGAGACGGCCGAGCCGAACCTCGCCGAGGCCCGCCGGTTCGCCGAGGGGGTTCACTCGGCGCATCCCGGTAAGCTCCTCGCGTACAACTGCTCGCCGTCGTTCAACTGGAAAAAGAAGCTCGACGACGCGACGATCGCGAAGTTCCAGCGCGAGCTCGCGGCGATGGGCTACAAGTTCCAGTTCGTCACGCTCGCGGGTTTCCACGCGCTCAACCACGGCATGTTCGAGCTTTCACGCGCCTACAAGGACGAGGGCATGACGGCGTACTCCCGCCTCCAGGAGGCGGAGTTCGCGAGCGAGGCGGCGGGTTACACGGCCATCAAGCACCAGCGCGAGGTGGGGACGGGCTACTTCGACGACGTGGCGAGCGTCATCGCGGCGGGCCACCTTTCCACGGCCGCGCTGGCGGATTCGACGGAGACCGCTCAGTTCTGAGGAGCGTCGTTCCGCCGAACGTCAGAAAGGCCTGCCCGATGTGAACGAGCCCGGCCGCGGCCGTCGGTCGAGAGGCCGGCGGCGTAGCCGGGATTCCGATGGCTCATGTGAAGATCGAAGGATGCGCGCCGTGCTCTTCGACATGGACGGCGTCCTCGTCTTCTCCGAGGACGCATGGTTTTCCGTCTACAACGCGACGCTCACGCACTTCGGCCACGCCGCGATCTCCCGCGAGGATTTCGACGCCATTTACGGGAATGGCACCGAAGCGGACCGCGCGATGTACATGCCGGAGCGCACCGGGAGAGAGATCGACGCGGCGTACGCGCGATTTTTCGCGGACAGGCTGGATGCGATCCGTGTGAACCCGGAAGCCGCCAGCGTCCTCGGGGCGCTCCGCGCCGTGGGTGTGCGCACGGCGCTCGCGACGAACACGAACCGGCCGCTCGCGGATCGGATCCTCTCCTTTACCGGCCTCGCCCCGCTGCTCGACGCCGTGGCCTCAGCGAACGAGGCCGGCGCGGGCAAGCCGGACCCGGCGGTCGTGCGACTCGCCTCGGCTCGTGTTCGCGTGCCGCTTGCCGAATGCTTTTTCGTCGGCGACTCGAAATATGATGCCGAGGCGGCCCGGCAGGCGCCCGTGGCTTTCCGGGGGTATCGCTTCGGGGTCGGGCAGAGGATCGAGTCCCTCGAGGAGCTGCTCGCGATCCGGATAGACTCGGGATGAGAACCCGCCCCGCCCGGAATCCGTAAGAGAAGAGTCGAGAAACCGCATGACGACGGACTGGAAGAGCCTGGCGAAGGAGACGGCCCACTCCTTCGACGCCGACGAAGTCCGCGGCATGTGGGACGTGGACTTTCGGCGGGCGACCCGCGTCTTCCTCACGGACCACGAGGACGAGATCGCCGCCGAGCCCCGCCGGTGGAAGAGGGCCCTTGGAAAGACGAACGCGATCGTCTTCGGCCTCGCGAAACGGCTCGCGCCGCCGCGGCGGCTTGTCTTCGCCCTCGCGCTCCTGCTCACTCTCCTCGCGTTCGTCGAGAGGTTTGGAGGCGACTCCTGGCCCGGCCAGGCATCCTGGGCTTTCTTCGCGCTCTTCGTGACGGTTCTCGCGCTCGCCTTCCTGCTCGCTATGGAACTCGTCGACAAGCTTCACTTCAAGGACGAGCTCGTCATGGCTCGCGAGCTCCAGGCGCAGCTCGTGCCGCGCGTCCTGCCCGAGATCGGGGCCTTCGAGCTCGGCGGCTTCAACCGGATCGCGAACACCGTCGGGGGCGACCTCTACGCCTTCGAGCCGCTCGCGGACGGGCGTCTGGCGATCCTCTTTGGCGATGCCTCGGGGCACGGAATGGCCGCGGGGCTCGTCATGGCGGTCACGCACGCGGTGTTCCGCACGCAGCTTCCCGTCGATCCGTCCCCCGGCGCGATGATCCAGTCGCTCAACCGCGTGCTGTGCGAGACCGGGAACGCCCGCTCGTTCTTCGCCGGCGTCTATGCGCTCCTCGAGCCAGGCGGCGCCGTGACGGCCTACGTTGCGGGCCATCCGCCGGTCCTCAAGCTGGACGCCGAGGGGCGCATCGTCGCGCGCCTCGGCGCCGGCTCATACCCTCTCGGCATCAAGAAAAATGCGACGTACACGCCCGTCTCCACGACCCTCACAACCGGCGAGATGCTCCTGTTCCATTCCGACGGGCTCCCCGAGGCTCGCGGGCCGAGCGGCGAGGAGTTCGGCGATGCGCGCATCGAGCACCTTCTCTCTCGGAAGGCGGGCGCGCGGCCTTACGAGATTGTCTCCGCCCTCGTTCTGGAGCTCGACCGTTTTCTCGGCCGGGTCGCCTGCGACGACGACGTCTCGATCGCGGCGATCAGACGCAAGACGGCGTGAACGCATCCGCGGCGCCCCTTTCCGCGAGGCGAGGGCGGCTCCTCGTCGCGGCGGCTGCGCTCCTTTGGTCCACCGGAGGGCTTGCGATCAAGCTCGTCCCGCTGCCGGCGCTCGGCGTCGCGTTCTGGCGGTCGCTCGTGTCGGCGATCTTCCTGCTCGTCGTCTTCCACCCATCGCGCGTGCGCTGGCGGCACGCTTCGTTCTCGACCACGTTCGTGTATGCGCTCATGATCCTGAGCTTCGTCTCGGCGACGAAGATGACGACCGCGGCGAACGCGATCTTCCTCCAGTACACGGGCCCGCTTTACGTCCTCGCCCTCGCTCCGTTCCTTCTCAAGGAGCGCTTCCGGCGCGTCGACGCCGTGGCCGTCGCCGTGGCGCTTGCGGGTATGTCCCTGTTTTTCGTCGGCAGGCTCGATCCGGGCGCGCTCGCCGGGAATCTCGTGGCGGCCGTGTCGGGTTTTTTTTTCGGGCTCGTGATCCTGATGCTCCGCCGCGACGCCTTGGGCGACGCGATTCCCTCGGTGATCGCCGGGAATCTCCTCGCAGCCGCGCTCGCGCTGCCGTTCGGACTTGGCCACCTCGCGCTCGACGGGCGCGGGATTCTTCTCGTTCTGTTTCTCGGCATTGTCCAGCTGGGAATCAGTTACGTCCTCTTCGTGCGCGGCCTGACCGTCGTCCCGGCCGCGGAGGCTTCGCTGATCGGCATGCTCGAGCCGATGTTCAACCCGCTCTGGGCGTTCCTCGGCGTCGGCGAGAGACCCTCGGCGTGGGCGCTTCTCGGGGGCGCGATCGTGCTCTGCGCCGTCGCGGGCCGGACGATTGCGGGCGCTAGAATGCGGCGTGCCTGAACAGAAGAAACCACTTCGTTTTGTAGTTCTCGCCACGGCCGCGCTCTTCGCCTTCCCGGGCCTCTCCCGCGCCGCCGCCCCCCCGCGTGTCATCGTCCTCGGCTTCGACGGCGCGGACCACACGCTCGTTGCCAAAGGCGTCGCGGAGGGCCGGCTGCCGAATCTCGCGGCGCTCGCCGCGAAGGGCGGTTTCTCGGCACTCACGCCCACGATCCCCCCTCAGACGCCGGTGTCGTGGTCGACATTCTCGACCGGCCTTTCCCCCGGCCGCACGATGATCTTCGATTTTCTGAAGCGGAACCCGAAGACGTATCGCCCCGAGTTCGCGATCGCGGAAGAGGGGAGCAAGACTTTTTTGTTCGGAAAAGCGAATCGGATTGCCGTTCCGGCGGTGCTTGCGCTTATTGCCTTTGTGCTCGTCGCGGGCGCCGGAAGATTTCTGAGAAAGCGCGTGAGTGTGGCCGTCCTGGGCGCGAGTCTCGCCGCGTGTGTCGTGGCTGCCTTCTTTGGCGTTCGACTCTCGGCGCTGCTGCCCACCGAAATTCCCTGGCCAATCAACAACCGCCGCGGGACGCCGTTCTGGGAAGAGGCGGGACGAAAGGGGATTACGTCCGTCGTCATGCACGTGCCCGTGACGTTTCCCGCCGTGGATTACGACCACGGGCGGCTGCTCTCCGGGCTCGGCGTGACGGACGTGCGCGGGCGCGTCGGGACGCCCAGCTACTACACGTCGGATCCGTTCTTCGCGCCGAAGAACAAGAACGAGTTCTCGGTGGAGCTCGTGCGGCTCGAGTCGAACAAGGGCACGATCGAGACCGAGGTCTTCGGTCCGTACAACAAGCTCTTCAAGGAGCCGCCCGTCATCAAGGCGCCGATGACGCTGACCGTCGCGGCCGACGGCGGCAGCCTGACGGTCGCGCCGAAGGGCTCGTCGCCCGTGACGCTGAAAGTGGGCGAGTGGTCGCCGTGGGTCGTTTTCACGTTCCCGTTCAACTCCATCGTGAAGATGACGGGCATCGGGCGCTTTCACCTCGCGGCGCTCTCCCCCGAGATCAAGCTCTACCTCTCTCCCATTCACTTCAACCCGTCGGACCTCCCGCCTTCCGTGAAGATCACCGCGCCCGCTTCTCTCTCGACGAAGCTCGCGGACCGCTACGGCCTC
>PLZI01000037.1 GCA_003152095.1 Acidobacteriota bacterium
CAGATCCGCGAAAAGATCGGCGTCATGTTCGGGAACCCCGAGACGACGACCGGCGGCCGCGCCCTGAAGTTCTATTCGTCGGTGCGCATCGACATCCGGCGCATCAACGCCATCAAGGACGGCGAGGTCGTCGTCGGCAACCGCACGAAGGTGAAGATCGTCAAGAACAAGGTCGCGCCCCCGTTCCGCGTCGCCGAGTTCGACATCGCCTTCGGGGAGGGAATCTCGAAGACGGGCGAGCTCATCGACATCGGCCTCGAGATGAAGATCGTCGAAAAGTCCGGTGCGTGGTTCAGCTATGGCGACCTCCGCATCGGGCAAGGCCGTGAGAACTCCAAGCAGTTTTTCCGCGACAACCCGGACGTGGCCGCCGAGGTCGAGAGGAAGATCCGGGCGAATCTCGGGCTTCCGACGGGTGACGTCCTCGGCGCCCCGGCTCAGGCTCCCGCGGCGACGCCGCCCGAGCCGAAGCCGCCGGCGAAAGCCATCGCCGCTTCGGAAAAAAAGAAGTAAATCCGGGGCCCGCGGCGTAAACCGCGGGCCCGGTCCCGTCGTCTTATGGACAAGGGAGGCCGTGTCCGTGAGCGTTGACGCGAAGGCGCCCCTCGAAACGCCCGATCGTCCGGTGACGGGTTCGACCCGCCTCCCGAGGACCCGCAACGAGGCGCTCCGCTTCTGGATGCTCGCGATCGCCACGACGGCGCTCCTCGAAACCACCGTCGTCGCGCTCGGCGCCGCCTTCCCCGCCGCTTCTTCCACTCATCACGAAATGGCGGAGCCGACTCTCCGGGTCCTTGCTCTCGCGGCATTCCTCCCGACCCTCTTTCTTTTACTCGCGCGCTTTGCGGAAAAAAAGTACCAGCGACGGCCTCCCAAGGCGCTCCAGGCCTGGCAGTTCGGGATCTATCTCGCCGGAACGGTCCTCGTCAGCGCGGGCTTCCTTCGGCACCAGGCGAATCTCGACCCGTCGGCGCCCCTCCTGCTCGCGGGAGAGCTTCTCCTCGGGGTCGCGACGATCCTGTTCACGGCGTGGCTCGCGAGCGTGCTCCTTTGCACCCCCACCGAGGACTTCCTGACGATTCCCTGACGCGACGCCCGATACACGGCGTCCGGCACCCGTAGAATGCCGGACGATGCGGCGCCGGCTCCTCTCGTTCTTTCTCTGGCTTCTGCCGCTCGCCGCGACGACGGCTCCACCGAGCCCCGCCGACGCGTCTGCTCCAACGCCCGCTCTCTCTCCCTGGCTGAAGATCGCTCCGGGAGACGCCCGGATCGGGCGCCTTGCCGGAAAACCGGCGACTCCGCTCTCGCCGAATGCCCCGGCGCTGCTCCTCGAGCTCGACCCGAAAGCCTGGGGCACCGAAACGTCCGCCTCGCGGGACGCAATTCGCGCCCTCGCGAAGGATGCGCATCGCGCCGGCTGGCGATGGGGCCTCGCGCTCGAGCTGCCCGACGTCACCATTCCGCCGGACGTCCGCGCGGCGGAATCGGCGACGGTCGAAGACCTGTGGCCCGGGCTCGGAGAGATTCTCAGAGAGGCGAAGGCGACGGATCTCGTGACCATCGGTTTCGCGAGCGCGCACCTTCCGGGGATCCACGAGGTTGGGTGGTCCGAAGAGGCACGTTTCGATCCAAAGGCAAGGTCGTATTTGCTTAGAAAGGCGTCCGCAGGCGTGCGCGCAGCAGCGCCGCACGTTCGGATCGCATTCGCAGCCGGCCCCGTCGCGCACGGAGAACTCGCGCCGCGAGACGTCAAACAACTCTTTTCAGAAGAAAACGCGGCCTATGTCGATATCGTCGGCGTGACCCCTTTGGCCCGACCCGCTCCTGGCGAAATCCGTGTCGTGGTCGATGACATGGTTTTCGGCAAGCCCGCCCTCGTCGACTTCGGCGCGACGATGGCTACCCCCGCTGCGCTGCTCGCTGCCGGTGCCCGTCTTGCGGCCGAGAACGCGTCCTTCGTCGTCGCGAGTCCTTCATGGAGCCCCTCTCAGGACGTCGTCTTCGAGCGCTTCGCGGGCCTCCTCGACGGAGACTTCGGGCTCGATTCGCGGGCCGTGACCGCGTCCGCCGCGAACGGCGAAGCTCTCGACTCTTTCCGTTTCGTCTCCGGAACGGATCTCGGTGGAGTCGTTCTGATCCCCGGGACGACGCCCGCGGGCGGCGCCTCGTCCGGAGCGTTCTCTCTGACCCTCGACGAGACGGCGTACGCCTCGGCCGAAGTCTTCGAGCTCGAGACGGGCGCCTCGAAGAAACTCGAGCTCCCCGCGGCCGGCGTGCCCACGCGCCTTTCGCTCTCGCTCGCGAACGGGCCGGTCGGCATGCGGCTCGTCGCGCGGGAGAAGCTCCCCTCGGAAGCCGCGAAGGCCGTCGTCGGCGTCGCCGCGACGCGCGGCCTCACGGTCGAGGAGATCCTCGCGAAGCACCAGACGTGGCGCGCGGCTCGTGACGCGCGCTGGAAGACCCTCGCGGCGCGGAACACCATGTCGATGCGCTTCCGGTTCGCGGAGCTGAACAACACGCTCGACCTCGCGTTCGCGGGGAAGTTCTTCTACGAGAAGGGCGGCGGCTACGACTGGGCCTGGAGCGAGGCGTATTTCAACGGCGTGCGCTGGAAGGGAAAGAAGATTCCCGAGCTGCCGCTCCTCCAGCCCGAGAAAGTCTCGGAGATGCCTCTCGCCCTGACCTTCGACGACGCCTACCGCTACACGCTCGCGGGCGAAAACACGGTGAACGGCGTCCCCTGCTGGGCGCTCGACTTCACGCCGCGCGCCGCGGCCTCCGACAAGCCGCTCTACGCGGGCACGGTCTGGGTCGCGAAATCGGACTACGCCGCCATCCGGACACGCACCCGCCAGCTCAACCTCACGGCCGAAATCCAGGCCGTGGACGAGCTGTCGGACTTCAACGAGGTGCCCGCGCCGGACGGCGGGCTGCCTTTGCGCCTTCCGACGCATACGACCGGGCAGTGGATCCTCAAGACCTTCTCGCGGACGACCGTCATCGAGCGCGAGAGCACGCTCTCGGACGTCCGGATCGACCCGCCGGAATTCCTCTCGGAGCGCCAAACCGCGTTCGCGTCACCTGACGTCATGGTGCGCGACACGGAGAAGGGCGTGCGGTATCTCGAGAAGACGAAGGAGGGCGAGCGCGTCGTCACCGAGGACACGAAACACGCTCGCCTGTTCGGCCTCGGCGGCGTCTTCTACGACGGCTCGTATGACTATCCGCTTCCTCTTCTCGGGATCTATTACGTCGACCTCGACTTCCGAAAGCGCCACGAGCAACTGCAGGTGTTCTTCGGCGGGGTCCTCCTGGCCGCTTCGTACAACCAGCCGCGCCTCTTTGGAACGACCATCGACACGGGAGTCGACCTCTTCGGCATCGCGATCCGGGGAACCGACTCGTTGTACGCGGAGGGGACGGAGGACAAAGCCCAACGCGTGAAGTCGCGATCCTTCGCGGGAAACTTCAAGGCGGGCGTCCCTCTGGGCCGCCACGTCAAGCTCTCGGCGACCCTCGGCGAGACGCACCGCGACTTCGCGGCCGACTCGGACACTTCGCCCGCGTTCACGATTCCCTCCGACCATTGGGTCACGCGGCTCGAGGGCCAGGTCGTCTGGGACCTTCGAGGCTGGGCTCTCTCGGGAGGGTACTCGTGGAACAAGCGCTCGCAATGGGACAAATGGGGCCTGCCGGGCAATCCGGACTACGACCCCGGTAAGGCCGAGTTCCGGACGTTTTCCGTCCAGCTCGCGAAGGACTTTCACCTCCCGCGGTTTCAACGCGTCAGGACGTCGCTCTCCTACCTTGGTTCGAGCAACACGGACCGTTTTTCAAAATACAGTTTCGGGTTCTTCGGCGGGACGTCGCTGATCGGCTTTCGCTCGGGCGCGCTCCGCGCGGAGGAGGCCGTCACTTCGAAGTTCGCGTACGGATACGTTTTCGGCGACGCCTTCCGTCTCGAAGCCGCCTACGAGGACGCGCGCGTCAAGGACCCCGCCGCTGGCCTCGATTGGGCCTACTTCAGCGGTGCAGGCCTCTCGGGCGAGGTGCCGGGGCCGTGGTCCACGCTCGTGCGGTTCGACGCCGGCACCCCCGTCGCGGGCCGAAACCGAGGTCAGACCGGCGTGGTCGTGAGCCTTACGTTCCTGAAGATCTTCTGAGGCGGCGGGCGACCCGTACAATCCCGCCGCGATGCGTTGCCGCCCGCTCCTCGTCTCCTTTGCCGCTTTGCTCGTGCTCCCTGCCCCTTCCGCGCGAGGCACGGAGTGGGCGCTCGCCGACGAGAGGCGCATGGCCGCAGACGCCGCCTCCCTCGCGCCGCCGGATTTCAAGCGCCAGCTCGCGAACCAGAGCCACCGTCTCATGCAGGGCGTGAGCGACGCGGCGGCCGGCGAGGCCGGCACCCGCGACGCAGCGGCACACCGGGCCGCCGCAGCCCGTGGCGCCCGCGCCCTCGCGGAGGCGATCCGCCGCCACACACCCTTCGACGAGATCGCCTACCAGGCCGGCGGGATCGTCCACGAGCTCGCCCGCGCGCAGGCGCCACAGAGCCCGGTGCCCGCGGGCACGTCCGCGAACGCCCGCTTCCTCGGCTTTTCTAGGGAGCCCTTCGCGGCTCCCGAGACGCTCGCGGCGGCAGCCCTTCCCTCGGGCACGGCGCGCGATCGCTACGACGCGGCCGTCACGCTCACGACGCGCCTCCTCGCCTGGGTCTGGAAGACCGCCGGAGGGGATGCCTCCTCCGTCACGCAATACCCCGCCGCGAAAGGACCCTACGTCGTCCGTGAATAGCCCCCGCCTCGCACTCCTCTCCGTCTCGAACCGCACCGGGCTCCTCGACTTCGCCCGCACGCTCGCCGGGCTCGGCTTCTCTCTCGTCTCGACCGGCGGTACCGCCGCGCATCTCTCGGCGGCGGGTCTGCCCGTCAGGAACGTCTCCGACCTCACGGGTTTCCCCGAGGTCTTCGGCGGGCGGGTCAAGACGCTCCACCCGAAGCTCTTCGGCGGGATCCTCTTCGACCGCGCCGAGGAGCGCGACCGCGGCGAGGCCGCGGCGAACGCCGTCCCGCCGATCGACCTCGTCGTCGTGAACCTCTACCCGTTCGAGGAGACCGTCGCGAAGCCGGATGCCCCGTTTCGCGAGGCCATCGAGAAGATCGACGTCGGAGGGCCATCCCTCCTGCGCGCGGCCGCGAAAAACCACGCGCACGTTGGTGTCGTTTGCGACCCGGCGGACTACGCCTTCGTCGCGGCTGAGCTGACCGCGAACGACGGCAGGCTCGGGGACGAGACGCGCCGGCGTCTCGCCGCGAAGGTCTTCCGGCGCACGGCGGCCTACGACGCCGCCATCGCGCGCTGGTTCTCGGCCAAGACGGGCGAGACGTTTCCCGAGCGCCTGACTCTTTCCTTCTCGCTCGCGGCGCCGCTACGCTACGGCGAGAACCCGCACCAGAAGGCCTCTCTCTACGCCGATGCCGCCGCGGCGGCACCGGCCCTCTCACGCTACCGCTTCGTGCAGGGGAAAGAGCTTTCGTACAACAATTTCCTCGACGCCGACGCGGCCCTCTACACCTCGCGGATCGTGGGCGCGAACGCGCTCACGATCGTGAAGCACCGCATCCCCTCGGGCGCGGCGACGGCGCCCGCGATGGCGGACGCCTTCGAGGCCGCGTGGGCCTCGGATCCCGTCGCAGGATTCGGCGGCGTCGTCGCATACACCGGCACACTCGACGGCCCCGCCGCGGCCGCGCTCACGTCGCGCTTCCTCGAGGTCATCGTCGTGCACGACGTCGCGGACGACGCGAAGCCGGTCCTCGCGAGAAAACCGAACCTGCGCGTCCTTACGGTCGAGAAAGAGGACGGCCCGCGCCCGCGCCTCGAGGCGCGCGGCATCGACGGGGGCCTCCTCGTGCAGGAGGGTGACCTCGAGCCCGACGAGGCGTCGGAGTGGAAAGTCGTCACGAAACGCGCGCCGTCGGACGCCGAACGGCGCTCTCTCGCCTTCGCGAACCGCGTGCTGCGCGGCGTCGTCTCGAACGGCATCGTGGTGGCCGGCGAGAACGCCACGTACGGCATCGGCGGCGGGCGCACGAGCCGCGTGGACGCCTGCCGGGACGCGGCCGGCAAGGCAGGCGCGCGCGCGCAGGGCGCGGTCGCGGCGTCAGACGCGTTCTTCCCGTTTCCCGACGGCCTCGAGGTCCTCGCGGCGGCGGGTGTCACGGCGGTCGTTCAGCCGGGCGGCTCCGTGAAGGACGCCGTCGTGATCGCCGCGGCGGACGCCGCGGGAATCGCGATGGTGTTCACGGGACGGCGGCACTTCAGACATTGAGAGAAGAATAAAGAAAGATTTTCTTAGAAAGTGAATACACCCCCGAGCATCCTGACCGCGCAACGTAAATTGTTCGGCGCCGCCGTTTTCGCCTGCCTTCTTACCTTCGAAGCACGGCCGGCGAAGCCGGCCGAAGCGCCATCTGCGGCTGCGGCGGCGCCCATCGACGCGCATGCCACGCTCGCGAGTATCCGAAAAGCCTATTCCTCCTCTCCCTCCGTCAGCTCCACGTTCGTCCAGACGTACGCGCCCGCCGGCTTCGCCGAGACCTCGCCCGAGACCGGGCGGCTCATCCTGCAGGCGCCCGACCGCGTGCGTTTCGACTACGACGGACCGGAGGGAAAGGTCTTCACGTTCGACGGCAGGGCCGCCCGCCAGTTCGTGGCAGCCGACCGGCAGCTCGTCGTGCGGACGCTGAAGCCGGAGGAGCGCGCGCGCCTGCCGCTCGTGTTCCTCGAGTCGCCTGAAGCGCTCCTCGCCCGCTACGCAGCGCGCGCGGTCGCGACGGACACCGGCTTGACCGAGCTCACCTTGACGCCGCGCGCCGGCGGCGACCCGAAGTCGCTCACGCTTCTCGCGGCCCCCTCGGGCGACGTGAAAAGGCTCGTCCTCGTGGACGCCGCGGGCAACCGCACGACGTTCACGTTCACGCAGAAGATGTCCGGGCCGAAACGTCCGGACACGGATTTCGTTCTCGTGCCGCCCGAGGGTACGAAGATCCTTTCGGAGTGAACCCATGGCTGAACCCACGTTCGACGTCGTCTCCGAAGTCAACCTCCCCGAGGTCGCGAACGCGGTCGCGCAGGCCCAGAAGGAAGTCGCGCAGCGCTACGACCTGAAGGGCACCGCGGCCGGAATCGAGCAGAAGGACAAGGAGCTCACGCTCACGGCCAACGACGAGTTCGGCCTGAAGGCCGTGACGGACCTCCTCCAGACGAAGCTCGCGAAGCGGGGCGTGTCCCTGAAAGCGCTCGACTACGGCAAGATCGAACCGGCGTCCAAAGGCACCGTACGTCAGGCCGTGACGATCCGACAGGGAATCCCGTCGGAGAAGGCGAAGGAGATCGTCAAGGCCGTCAAGGACAGCAAGCTGAAGGTGCAGGTCGCGATCCAGGGCGAGCAGCTGCGCATCTCCGGCAAGAAGAAGGACGACCTGCAGGCCGCCATCACGCTCCTTCGCGGCGCGGACTTCGGCATCCCTCTTCAGTTCACGAATTTCCGCGGCTAGACACGCGGCTTACGGGACCGGCGCCCGCGACCGGGAGGGGCGGTAAGATGCACCCCGCCGAAATGAGCCAGACCTCGCTGAAAGACCGGCTGCTCGTCGCCACGCTCCCCGCCGAAGAGCGGGAGAACGGGAGGCGGCTCCTCTCGGCGCTCGCCCCGATCGAAGGCAAACTGAAGCTCGTCGAGACCCTCCTCCAGGAGCGCACGCGCTCCGGGATCCCGACGATCTCCCTCATCGGCGACTACCTGGTCGAGGGCGGCGGCAAGCGGATACGGCCCGCGCTGCTGCTCCTCGGCTCGCATCTCCTCGGCTACGAAGGCGACAGCGACGTGAGCTACGCCGCGATGATCGAGTTCTTGCACACGGCGACGCTGGTTCACGACGACATCATCGATGACGCCGAGCTGCGCCGCGGCCGGCCGAGCGTGAATCGCCGGTGGGGCAACGAGCTGACCGTCCTTTTCGGCGACTTCCTCTACATGAAATCCATGGAGATCGCGCTTCAGGAGGGCGACCTGCGCGTTCTGCGCCTCCTCTCGGACGTCACGCTCCGCATGACCGAGGGCGAGATCATCGGCGCAGAGCGTCGCGGGCTTCTCGACCTCACGCTCGAGGGTTATCTCGACATCGTGCGTCGCAAGACGGCGCTGCTCTTCGCGGGCTCGTGCAAGATCCCGTCTTTTCTCGTGACCGAGGCGTTTTGCGAGAGCCGCGAGATCTGGGGCGAGCGCCTCTGGGACTACGGGATGTCGCTCGGCATCGCGTTCCAGCTCCAGGACGACGTGCTGGACTACACGGCCAAAGAAGTCGATCTGGGCAAGCCGGTCCTCTCCGACCTGAAGGAAGGGAGGTTCACGCTGCCCCTCATCCTTTGCCTGCCGCACGCTACGCGCGCCGAGCGCAAGCTCGTGGAAAAGGTCGTGGCCGAGCAGGGCTTCGCGTCTGTCCGGCCTGAGCAGATTCTGGAGATCGTGCACCGGCACGACGCCCTCGAGCGCGCCCGCCAGATGGTCGAGACCTACGCGGAGAGGGCACGCGAAATCGCGTCGGGATTCCCCGAAGCGGCCTCTCGCGAAGGCTTTCTCCTCGCCGCCGAATACGCCGCAAATCGGCGTAAGTAATTAAGAACAAATAGTTTAAGGTCTTTGAATGAAATAAGGGAAAGGCCAAATACTGCCTAATTTTCTTTGATATCAGCTTAATTCTATGGCCGGCGACCGAATGAAGTAAGGAAAATAAGCTATTTAGCCTGTTTTTTTCTGGACTTCCCCTTGATTTAAACCCGTGCATGCCCTAAGCTCTCCCCAACATGTCGTGGGTCGCGAATCGGCCCCCACAATTCGGGAACGGTCAGGAGAGCGAATGATCGAGAAGCTTTTCCGGTCCTTTCGGTCGCCCTTCAGCGCCACGTCGCGCGAGGACTTCACGCTCGAGGAAGAGGTCGCGCTCTACCGCCACCGCGCGGAGGTCGCGCTCGAAGAGGAGCGCTACAGCGACGCGCTCGTGTTCCTGGCGAAGATCCTGCGGCTGAACCCGTACGACCTGCAAGCGCGCATGACGGTCGCCCACACGTACCACTACGCCCTGAAGGAGCCGACGAAGGCCCTCCTCACGTACGAGAAGGTCGTCGCGGCGTCCGGGTACGACGAGACGAACTCCTACTCCGTCGCTGCCCGTGAAGGGATCCGCGCGCTCGAGGGGACGCTCGAGACGTCGCCCCTTCCCCTCCACGACCTCGCGGACGAAAGCGAATCCAACGAAGAAATCGTCGGCCGCGCCAACAAGGTGGCCGGATAGCGGGCTCCCCCGAATCCCTTCTCTTCCATCCTCCTCAAGTCGTCATCGACCCGCCACCCCGGGCCGGTGACGACGACTCTTTCCGGAGTTTCGAGGCGCAGCCTGAGCGACGAGATGCCTTCGGAATGCCGGAGGACGACGACCATCTCGTGATCCCCCGACGCGAGCGGGACCGCGAGGTCGCCCGTACCGGTGCCTTCCGCGATCGCCACGCCGTCCACGTAAACAGTCCCGATCCCCACGGCGCGGAGCTTGACGCGCGCGCCTGGCGCCGCCCGCTCCAGCCGGAACCGTGTCGCGAAAGCCAACTCCGCGGGCGCACCAAAGCGCGCCTTGTCCCAGAAGCCGATCCACCAGGCGCCCGGAAGGGGGTCGGCCAAGCGGCCTCTGACAGCGATCACCAGACCCGCGAGGACGAGAAGCGTCACGGCGAGCGCGAAAAGGCGGCTGGCCGAAGGCCGCCCGGCGATCGTTGACGCGCTCACGCATGCCGATGTTAATATCGAACGTGCACCGGCCGGCGACCAACTCCCCTTTTCTCTCGGTCGCCGTCATCCCCTCCCGCTTCGGGGCGGAGCGCTTTCCGGGAAAACCGCTCCACCGGATCGCCGGAACCCCCATGGTCGTCCGGGTTCTCGAGCGGGCGCTCCAGGCCAGGCGCGTCTCGCTCGTCCTCGTCGCGACCGACGACGAGCGGATCGCGCGCGCGGTAGAAGCGGCGGGCGGCCGGGCAGTCCTGACCGATCCGGCGCTGCCGTCCGGCACGGATCGGGTCTTCGCGGCCGTGAAGGACCTCGACGTGAAGGTCGTCCTGAACGTACAGGGCGACGAGCCGATGATGGATCCCGAGAACATCGATCGCGTGGCGGGATTCCTCCTCGACCATCCCGAGTTCCCGCTGGCGACAGTCGCGCTGCCCATCGATGATCCGGCTGAAATCGCGAACCCGAACAACGTAAAAGTCGTGCGCGGCGACGATGGGCGCGCGCTCTATTTCTCGCGGTCGCCGCTCCCCTACCGCCGGCGGCCCGAGCCGTCCCTGCCGACGCTCAAACACCTCGGGCTTTACGGCTACCGCAAGGAAGCCCTCGCGAGGTGGACGTCGCTCCCTCCGCATCCCCTCGAGCGCGCCGAGGGCCTCGAGCAGCTTCGCCCGCTCGCGGCGGGGATGGCGATGGCCGTGCTCGACGCGGCGAGCGATTCCATCGGCGTCGATACCGAGGAGGATGCGAGAAGAGTCGAAGAGATTCTTAGGAAGACAGAAAGAAGAGAAAGACAAAGAGCCGTAGCGGAGGTGTAGCGTGGGAACCAAGTATATTTTCATCACGGGCGGTGTGGTTTCGGGTCTCGGCAAGGGAATCGCCGCGGCCTCGATCGGCGCGCTCCTCGAAGCGCGGGGGTTCCGCGTCACCCTGCAAAAATTCGATCCTTATCTCAACGTGGATCCGGGGACGATGTCGCCGTTCCAGCACGGCGAGGTCTACGTGACGGACGACGGGGCCGAGACGGACCTCGACCTCGGACACTACGAGCGCTTCACCTCCTCCATTTCCGGAAAGGCGAACAGCGTCACGACCGGAAAGATCTATCAGACCGTCATCGAGAAGGAGCGCCGCGGCGACTTCCTCGGCAAGACCGTCCAGGTGATCCCGCACATCACGGACGAGATCAAAGACTGCATCCGCCGCGTCGCGGGCGACAACGACGTCGTGATCGTGGAGATCGGCGGCACCGTGGGCGACATCGAGTCGCTGCCCTTCCTCGAGGCGATCCGCCAGTTCCGGCAGGATGTGGGCCGCGGCAACGCGATCAACATCCACCTCACGCTCGTGCCGCACATCGCCGCATCCGACGAGCTGAAGACGAAGCCCACGCAGCACTCCGTGAAGGAGCTCCTCTCGATCGGGATCCAGCCGGACATCCTGCTGTGCCGGGCGGACCGCTCGATCCCCGAGGAGATGAAGAAGAAGATCGCCCTCTTCTGCAACGTGGACGAGCGTGCGGTCATCACGGCGCGCGACGTGCCGACGATCTACGAGGTACCGCTGGCGTTCGCGCGCGAGGGCCTCGACGAGATCCTCCTCGACTACCTCTCCCTCCCCCACTACGACCGGGACCTCGCGAAGTGGGAATCGATCGTGAACCGCGTCAAGAACCCCCAGGAAGAAGTCACGATCGCGTTCGTGGGCAAGTACGTGCAGCTCGGCGACAGCTACAAGTCCCTGAACGAGGCGCTCCACCACGGCGGCATCGCGAACAACGTGAAAGTGAAGATCGCCTTCGTGGACTCCGAAGAGCTGGAGTCCGTGGGCTTTCCCGAAACGCTGGCCCGCGCGGACGCGATCCTCGTCGGCCCCGGCTTCGGCCGGCGCGGCATCGAAGGCAAGCTCAAGGCGATCCGCCTCGCGCGCGAGACGAAAGTCCCGTTCTTCGGGATCTGCCTCGGGATGCAATGCGCGGTCATCGAGTACGCGCGCAACGTCTGCGGCATCAAGGACGCGAACTCGACCGAGTTCGAGCCGAACACCCCGCACAAGCTCATCTACATGCTGCGCGACCTCATCGGGATCGACGCGCTCGGCGGCACGATGCGGCTCGGCAAATACCCGTGCGACCTCGGCGAGGGCACGCTCGCGCGGCGCGCCTACGGCGAGGCCACGATCTGGGAACGCCACCGCCACCGCTACGAGGTGAACCAGGAGTACCTGCCGGTCCTGCGCGACGCTGGCATGACGTTCTGCGGCATGTCGCCAGACCGCAAGTTCGTGGAGATGGTCGAGCTGTCCGACCACCCGTGGTTCCTCGGCTGCCAGTTCCACCCCGAGTTCAAGAGCAAGCCCACCGCGCCGCACCCGCTCTTCAAGGACTTCATCCGGGCCGCCCGCGCGCACAAGCACGCCCGGCAGGAGGGCGTCGACAAGAAGAGCGCCGAGCTCGTGTCCGCCGTCGTCGCGCCGGCGAACCTTCCGACCCCGAACGGTCAGTCGGCATGAGCGAGACCGCGTCGTTCGACCCGAAGGCGCGCTACGGCAAGACCTCTGAGCGCTGGGGCAATCTGCTCCTGCCTGCGGGCGCTGCCCAGGTGGACACGTGCTTCGTCTTCGAAGGCGAGCGCGAGACGACGTATCGCGTGTCGCGCGTGAACGTCTTCCCGCAGGATCCCGGGAAGCGCCTGTACTACTACCTGAGAACCCGCGACAACCCGAACAACTCCTGAAGCGCGCCCTCAGGCGCAGAGCGCCGAGAGCGCGCGCGAGGCGCGGTCGATCTTCCGGTAGACAGGAATCCCGCCGCGTTGGAGGACGCCGACGAAATCGTCGTACAGGCGGCCGGAGTCCACGTTCACGACGAAGGGCTTTGCCGTCCCGCGGGAGAGCCGCAGAAGCTCCTGCGCGAGCGAGCCCGGCGAGAAAATATTCTCCGTGTGCGCGCCCGAGAGGTCGGGCGCGAGGTCATCGAGCGCCGGAGTGACCGGGATCGGCGAGACGAGAAGCGCGTCCACTCCGGGATCCCGGAGGAGCGCCTCCGCCGCGGCGACGAACTCGGCGGTGCCCGCCATCGGCGTCGCGTCCACGGGATTGTCCGCGTGGGCGATCGACGGAAGGCAAGCCGCGAGACTCGCCTTCGTTCCGGGCGCGAGCACCGCGGGCGTCAGGCCGTAGAGACGGTCGAGAACCGCCCCGCACTCGAATCCCGCGTTCGAGAGGACCGCGAGGCGGCGCCCCGATGGAAGCCGGTCCGCGAGCATCGTGAAGATCTTGACGTAGTCCTCGAACATGTCGAGGGTGACCGCCACGATCGCGCCCGCGCCCTCGAGGAGGGCGCGGGCGATCTCCCAGTCGCCGGCGAGAGCCGCCGTATGGCTCCGCGCGGCCTGCGCGCCGAGCGCGGTGCGGCCCGCCTTGTAGACGAGCACGTGCCGGCCCGCAGCCGTGATGCGCCGCGCGATCGCCGCGAAACGCGCGCCGTCCAGGGGCGCGAATCCCTCGACGTAGAACGCGAGGACGCGGACGGACGGGTCCATCTCGAAATACTCGAGGAAGTCCGCCGCGGTGAGATCGATCTGGTTGCCGTAGGAGATCGACGCGCGCGGAAACACGATACCGTCGAGGTTGCTCGTGAGCGACACGAGGTACGCGCCGCTCTGGCTCACCGCGACGAGGCGGTCGCCCGGCGCGTCGTGAAACGGAAGCTTGTACTGCGGAAGGAAAAACGTGTTGTAGGCGTGCTTCGAGACGACGCCGAGGCAGTTTCCGCCGACGAGGACGGGGCCTCCGGAGGGAAGGCGCCGCGATTGGGCGAGGGCCGCGCGGATGTCGTCCTCGAGCCCGCGGTTCCCCGTCTCCGAGAAGCCGCCCGGGATGAGGATGATCGCGCGCGCGAGGTCGCCCGCACAGAGATCCCGAATGGCGTCGCGCGCCCCGACGGCCGGGATCGCGACGACCGCGAGGTCCGCCGTGGCTGCGAGTTCCGAGACGCTCTTCAGACAAGGCACGCCGTCGATCGTCTCCGCCCGCGGATGCACCGCGCGGAGGCTGCCGTACGCGATCGTCTCGGACGCCTTCAGGTTGCGCAGGATGATCCGGCCCGGGTTGATCTCGTTGGCGGACGCCCCGAAGACGACGGCGCTTCGCGGCGCGAGGAGCTTCTCGATCTTCTCGAGCGGTCGCCGCGTGACGGCCACGCGGCGGTCCGAGAAGCGCGCCTTCCCGTCGGCCGCCACCCAACGTCCGTCCCGGGTGAGGATGACGGGATTGACCTCGACTTCTTCGACCGTTGGAAGTCCGCTTTCGTTCCCGGGAGAGAGTGGGGCGAGGATGCGGGCCAGCGCCTCGAGGCGCTCCGCGACCGCGGACAGTGAAAGAGGCGCCGTGGCATGGAGCCGCCCCGGCTCGAAAAGGAGACGGAGCGCGGGGCCCTTTGCGAGGGCCCGGGAGAGATCCTCGGCGACGCGCCCGGGCTGGAGGATGACCGTCGAAGCGCCTCCCGACAGGCTTGCGTACCACTCGGTCAGGACACCGCCGAGTCCGAAGAGGAGTACGGGCCCGAACGCGATGTCCTGCTTGAACGAGACGAGGACCTCCGCCGCGGCCGTAGCGGCCTCCGGCGCGAGGCGCTCGAGGAGGAGAAGGCCGAGGCGCGAGGCTCCGGACGCCCTTCGGCCGGTTTCCTCGAACATGCGATGCGCCGATTTCAGGACCTCACGCGGCTCCCGAGGCGCGAAACCCACGCCGCCCACGTCCGACTTGTGGAGGAGGCCGGGCGCGACGATCTTGAGAATGACGTCGTCTCCCGTCGCGCCGGTGAGAAAGTCCCGAACCTCGCCGGGCAGGCCCTCCCCCGGCGCCCCCGGCCAGAACACGTGCCGCGGTACGTCGAACCCCGCGGCGGCGAGCAACGCGTAGACCTCGTGCTCGAGGAGGTCCGTGCGGCCGCCGGCGCGCGCCGCGAGGAAGATCTCAGCCGGCCCGGCGGCAGTCGCCACGCCGGCTCCGCTCATCCCGGGAAGCCGCGGACCTGCAGTTCCATGGCCTCGAGGCCGTCGAGCATGCGCGTGACCTCGACGCACTGGTCGCAGTTCGCGTGGACGCTCGCGCAGGGGACGCCGTCGGACTGCTGCTCGGGGCAGCGCGGCTCCCTGGCCATCGAGAGGAGAGCTTCGATGAGGGCCTTCACGCGGTTCTTCAGCGACGACTCGGGCACGTCGCGCAGGCCCATGAGCAGGCGGTACTCGGCGGGCGTCAGCGAAACCGGGATCAGGTCCTGATTCATGGTCTCTCCTTGCTCTCAGCTCGCGGGCGGTGGGACGGCGCGCATACCCCAGGAAAAGGCTTCCTCATTCAAGGGAATCATCGCGCACTTGTCCTTCAGGGCGAGGCGGAAGGCGGTGCGGAACGTCTCCTCCGGAAAGAGCTTCGTCGCGGCCTGCAACGCCCCGAGCGCGACGATGTTCTTCACCATCGCTTTCCCGAGGTCGACGGCGATCTCCGTGAACGGCACGCCGAAGGCGCCGACGCCGGCGGGGAACGGAGGCGGGTCCTTCACGACGGAGCTGTCGTAGAGGATCGTGCCGCCCGGCGGCACGTCCGGCGCGAACTTAGCGAGGCTCGGGGCGTTGAAGGCCACGAGGATTCTCGGGTGCGGCGAGGCCGGCGAGAGAACCTCGTCCGCGCTCACGTGCACGTCGGCGTACGACGTGCCGCCACGCGACTCGGGCCCGTAACTGGGGATGTGAGTCGCGTCATAGCCCTCGTGGATGGCCGCGCGCGTGAGGAGCATCGCGGCCGTCTGCGCGCCGTCGCCTCCCGCGCCCGCGAGCTTCAGCGCGATGTCCGTGCCGCCGAGATGCGTCGGGAATCCGGCCGCGAACCGTGGCACGCTCTCGGCGGAGGCCCCGATCGCGGCGAGGAGGCTCTCGGCGTCGAAGTGGGGCTTCTCGAGGTGGAACCAGGGTTCGGGAACGGCGTCTTTCTTCACGCCGAGCGGGAACACCGGGAGCATCTTCTCCTTCACCCAGCGCTCGGTCTCCTCGGGAGTCATGCCGAGATGCGTCGGGCACTCGGCCAGCACTTCGACGAAGGCGAGACCGCGGTTCTCGGCCTGGAGCTTCACCGCCTTCAGGACGGCCTTCTTCGCCCTCATGCGCTGCTTCGCGTCGAAGAGCGCGACGCGCTCGACGTAGACGGGCCCGTCGAGCCCCGCGATGAGCTCGGCCATCTTCATCGGCTGCCCCATCATCGCCGTGCGGCCCTCCGGGCTCGTGGTGCTCTTCTGGCCGATGAGCGTCGTGGGCGCCATCTGGCCGCCCGTCATGCCGTAGATCGCGTTGTTCACGAAAATCACGGTGATCGGCGTGCCGAGCTGCGCCGCCGAGACGATTTCGGCGAGACCGATCGAGGCGAGGTCGCCGTCACCCTGATAGCTGATGACGATCGCGTCCGGATTCGCGTACTTGTGGCCGAGCGCAACCGCCGGCGCGCGCCCGTGCGCGGCCTGCGAGTTGCCGACGTCGAAGTAGTAGTAGAGGAACACCGAACAGCCGACGGGCGAGATCGCAACGGTGCGGTCCTGGATGCCCAGCTCCTCGATCGCCTCGGCAAGGTACTTGTGCACGAGCCCGTGGCCGCAGCCCGGGCAGTAGTGCGTCGCGTGTCCCTTCAGCCCCGCCCCGCCCGAGTGGCGTTCGAACTTCTCGTAGAAGACGCTCATGCCGCCACCTCCGAATGGGCCCGGACGGCCGTCGCGATCTCGGCCAACTGGGGCAGGACGCCGCCGAAGTGCCGGACGGATTCGATGGGCGGAGGCGCCACGCCGGCCTTCGACAGCGCGAGGCGAAGCTCGTCCTCGAGCTGCCCATTGCTGGCCTCGACGACGAGGATCCTCTTCACGTTCGGCAGGAACGACTTCAACGCGGCGATCGGGAAGGGCCACAGCGTGAGCGGCCGGAAGAGTCCGACACGCATCCCCTCGCGGCGCAGCTCCTCGACCGCGCCCTTGGCCATGCGCGCGGGCGTGCCGAACGCGACGACGAGAGTCGACGCGTCGCCGCACGCGAACAGGTCGGCGCGCTGCTCGGCCTCCATGCGGCGGTACTTCTCGTTGAGGTGCACGTTGTGGGCCTCGAGATCCTTCTCGTCGAGGAAGATCGAATTGATGAGGTTGCCGCGGTGGGCTACGTCGCCGAAGACCGCCCAGTCCGGGAGGCCCGGCTGGACCATCGTGTCCGGCAGGACGACCTTGCCCGTCATCTGTCCGAGGTAACCGTCCGCGGCGATGACGACCGGGTTCCGGTACCGGAACGACAGCTCGAAGGCGAGCCGCGTCAGGTCGAGCATCTCCTGCGGCGTCGACGGGGCGAGCACGATCGCATGCGTGTTGCCATGGCCGAGCCCGCGGCACGCGAGCTTCACGTCGGCCTGCTCCGGGCCGATGTTCCCGAGGCCGGGGCCGCCGCGCATCACGTTCACGAAGACGCCGGGCACCTCGGCGCCCACCATGTACGAGATGCCCTCGAGCATGAGGCTGAAACCGGGCGACGAGGTGAACGTCATGCAGGGCAGGCCCGCGCCGCCGCAGCCGTACATCATGTTCACGGTTGCGACCTCGCTCACGGCCTGCAGGAACACGCCGTCGAGTTTCGGCAGGAGCTTTGCCATCAGCTCGGCGCCCTCCGTGGACGGCGTGATCGGGTAGCCGAATACATGCCGGCAGCCGGCGAGCAGCGCCCCGATCGCGGAGGCGTAGTTTCCCTTCAGGACGAGCGGCGCGACGGGCGGCAGCGGGACCGCCTGAGGCGGGATCGGCACGGGCCGCGGACGAACGGCCGCCGCGCGGGCACCGAAGAGCTTTTCCGGATCCTGAAGCTCGAATTCGCTCTCCGGCTGCGGCCTCAGGCCGTATGGCTCGGGGCACGCGTCGAAACACAGGCCGCACCCGTTGCACGCCTCGAGATTCAACGTCACCGGGATGAGACCGGTGCGCGGGTCGATCTCGTCGCCGGGCTCGATGCAGTGCTTCGCGCAGGTGTCGATGCACCGCCCGCAACCCTTGCAGAACTCGGGCAGGAGGAAGGGTTTGGGGCGTTCCCTGAGGGCAGTCGGCATGCCGAAGACCTCCAGTGTCAAGGTACCCGCGCGCCGCGTCGCGCGGTATGCCGCAAATGAATCAGGCACATCTGGCCCCAGGCGCTTTGCCATATTCGCCTCAGCGCCCCGCGTCCTTGTCGCGCTTAACGAGCACCTTCTGCCCGCGGATCATCGTGCCGCGGAGCGCCTTCATCACGGACTCGGCGATCCCTTCGGGAACCTCGACGAGCGAGAACCGTTCGGCGATCTGGATCGAGCCGACGTCGCGGGGGCTCACCTTCGCTTCGTTGACGATGGCGCCCACGAGGTCTCCGGGGCGGACGCCGGCGGCCCGGCCCGCGCCAACAAAGATGCGCGCGGAGTTGCCCGGCTCCCGCCCGCCGGATCGATACTTCGTCCCGCTTTTCACCGCGCGCGGCGGCGGAGCTATGGCGATCGCGGGAATCTCGTGCTCCTCTCCGGCCGAGCCCGAGCCCGCCGCCGACGGATCGGCCAGCTTCACGGCCGCCGCGGCCACGTCCATCGGGTCGAACTCCTCGGAAAGCGACTCGACGACGACGCGATAGTCGTCGAGCCCTCCCGCGAGGATCGACTCGCGGAGGGAGGCCCGCGTCAGCTCGAGGCGCTTCGCACGCAGGTCCGCGACGGTCGGGACGCTCGCGACCTCGATCTTCTGCTTCGTCAGGCGCTCGATGTTCCGGAGCTGCCAGTGCTCGCGCGGCTCGGCGAGCGTGATGGCGACGCCCTCGCGCCCGGCGCGTCCCGTCCGGCCGATGCGGTGAACGTAGAGCTCGGGCGAAGACGGCACGTCGTAGTTGACGACGTGCGAGAGGTGCCCGATGTCGAGGCCGCGGGCCGCCACGTCCGTGGCGACGAGAAGCTCCAGCGTGCCCGCGCGGAATTTCTTCATGACGCGGTCGCGCTGCTCCTGCGACATCCCGCCGTGCATCGCCTCCACGCGCATCCCGCGGCCCTTGAGGCTCTCCGTCAGGTCGTCGACTTCGAGGCGCGTGCGGCAGAAGACGAGAGCCCCGACGGGACTCTCGAGATCGAGGATGCGGCCGAGCGCCGCGCGCTTGTGGCCGCGCGCGACGACGTACGCGGTCTGGCGCACCTTGGGCAGCTTCCCAGGCGCGGTCTTCTCCTTCGCGATCTCGATCCGGACCGGCGCCTTGAGGTGGCGCGACGCGAGCGTGGCGATGCGAGGCGGAAGCGTGGCGGAGAAAAGCGCCGTCTGGCGCGCCTTCGGAGTCGCGGCGAGGATCGCGTCGAGGTCCTCGGCGAAGCCCATGTCGAGCATCTCGTCGGCCTCGTCGAGGACGAGCGTGCGGATGCCGCCGAGGACCAGGGACCGCCGGTTCACGTGGTCGAGCGCGCGCCCGGGCGTCGCGACGACGACGTCGACGCCACGCTTCAGGGCCTTCAGCTGCGTCTCCATCGACGCGCCTCCGTAGACGGCGAGCACGCGGACGCCGATCTCCCTGCCGTACCGGTGTACGGCCTCGGCGAGCTGCATCGCGAGCTCGCGGGTCGGAACGAGGATGAGCGTCGAGGGGGCCACGCCCCGATCGGACTCCGCGCCGATGCGGTGGAGGATCGGGAGCGCGAACGCGGCGGTCTTCCCTGTGCCGGTGGCCGCCTGCGCGAACACGTCGTGCCCCTCGAGAAGAGGCGGAATCGCCTCGCTCTGGATGGGAGTGGGCTCTTCGTAGCCCAGGGCGGCGAGGGCGCGCACGAGGCGCTCGTCGAGGCCCAGGGTCGCGAAGGGGGATGTCGGGGTCTTCTGCATGGTCCCATTCTGAGCCCGCTCAGCGGACGTTCTCGAAAACCCCCCCTGCCCGGTCCTTCCGGACGTCGTGCCAGTCGAAACATCGCCCGTTCATGGCGATGTAGACCCCCGCCGGAAGGAGCTGGACGAAAGACAGCGCGCTCCCGAGGTTGAAGAGGCCGTCGGAGCTGCCGAACGCCCACGGCACCATCGCGCCGGTCAGGACGATCGCCTTCCCCGTCGCGGCGGCGGCGAGAACCTCGGCGGTCTCCACCATCGTGTCGGTGCCGTGCGTGACGACGATCCACTTCTCCGCGGCCTCGTGGCAACGTCTCGCGATCGTCTCGCGGTCGGCGGCGGTCATGTCGAGGCTGTCGATCATCATCACCGTCTCGACGGTGACGGACACCCGGCAGCGGCCGAGCCGAAGCATCTCCTGAATGTGCGTGTCCTTGAAGAAGAGGCGGCCCGTCAGCTCGTCGTATTCCTTGTCGAACGTCCCGCCGGTCACGAGGATGCGGATGGCCATCGGGTCGGACCTCCCCTCCCCTCATTCTGTAACATCGGTGGGGTGAAGGTCTTCGCGTCGATCACGCCGCACCTCTCCGTCGGGGACCGCTGCCGGCCCGTCTTTTTTACGGGCCCGTGCGTCATCGAGTCGCGAGCGCACGCCCTGAAAATGGCGAAAGAGCTGAAAAAAGTCTTCGCGGACGCCGGTGTCACCGACCGGCTCGTCTACAAGTCCTCGTTCGACAAGGCGAATCGCAGCGCCGGTGCGAGCTTCAGGGGACCTGGCATCGAGAGAGGATTGGCGATCCTCTCTGAAATAAAGGAGAAGACCGACCTTCCGATTCTGACCGACGTCCACGAGCCCGAGCAGTGCGCGATCGTGGCCGAAGTCGCGGACGTCCTTCAGATCCCCGCGTTCCTCTGCCGCCAGACCGACCTCATTCTCGCGGCCGCGGCCACGAAGAAGGCCCTGAACGTCAAGAAGGGCCAGTTCCTCGCGCCCGGCGACTGCAAGCAGATCGTCGACAAATGCCACGCCGCCGGGAACACGAACGTGACGCTCACCGAGCGCGGGACGACGTTCGGCTATCACAACCTCGTCGTGGACTTCCGCGGCCTGCCGATGATGCGGGCCCTCGGCGTCCCGGTCATCTACGACGCGACGCACTCCCTCCAGCTTCCCGGCGGCCTTGGGACCGAGACGGGCGGCTCCCGCGAGTATGCGCCCGCGCTCGCGCGCGCCGCGGCGGCCGTGGGCGTGGACGGCTACTTCTTCGAGGTCCACGACAACCCGGCGCACGCGAAGTCCGACCGGGCCACGCAGCTCCCCCTCGCGCTCCTGCCGAAGTTCCTGTCGGATCTCCTCGCGTTCGACGCGTTGCGGCGGAAGACGAACCCCTGACTTTTCTCGCCGCCGCCCTTGACAAGGGGCGCCCCACATCCGTACTGTATCGGTGTGATGATACACCGATGCGGTGACACGTGACCCGCGGCCTTTCCATCGATCCCTCCGACGCGATCCCGCTCTGGAAACAGATCGAGGACAACGTGCGGCGGCTCGTGGCCTCGGGGGCGCTTAAGCCCGCCTCGGCCATGCCCTCGGTGCGCGATCTCGCGCGCGACCTCTCCATCAACCCCGCGACCGTCGCGAAGGGCTACCAGCGCCTCGTCGAGGCGGGAATCCTCGTCGTGAAGCGCGGGGAGGGGACGTTCGTGGCGGAGAAGCCGCCGTCCGTCCCGCGCGGCGAACGCGAGAAGGAGCTGGAGGGCGGCGCGATGCGGTACGCGAGCCTCGCCGTCTCGATCGGCGCCGCGCCCGATGAGGCGGTGGAGCAGGTGAAACGCAGTTTGGGATTTCTTAGAAGGAAGAGAGAGGGAGGATCGGTATGAGTGTCGTCGAGGCCCGCCGGCTGCTCGTGCGCTACGGCGGCAACCCGAAACCCACGCTCGAAGAAATCTCTTTCTCCATTCCCAGGGGTTCCGTGTATGCGCTGCTGGGACGCAACGGCGCCGGCAAGTCCTCGCTCGTGCGCTGTCTTCTCGGCCAGCAGAAGCCGGCGGCCGGAAGCTGCTTCCTCCTCGGCGAGGACGTGTGGAAGAACCGCGCGCGCCTCATGGCGAAGGTCGGCGTCGTCCCCGAGGACCCGGACGCGCCGCCGTCCATGACGGCCCGGCAGCTTTCGGCTTTCTGCGCGAAGGTCTACCCCTCGTGGGACGCGCCGTCCGTCGAGGCTCGCCTCGCGCGCTTCGGCGTGCCCGCCGGGACGCCGTATGGCAGCCTCTCGAAGGGACAGCGCGCGCTCGTCGCCCTCGCCCTCTCCCTCGCGTCCTCCCCCGAGCTCCTCGTCCTCGACGACCCGACGCTCGGCCTCGACGCCGTCGCGCGCCGCGCTTTCTTCGAGGAGCTCGTCGGCGAGCTGGCCGACCGCGGAACGACCGTCCTCCTCACGTCGCACGACCTCGCCGGGGTCGAGAGCATGGCGACGCGGGTCGGGATGCTCAAGGGCGGGCGGCTGATCCTCGACGAGGACCTCGAGACGCTCAAGGGGCGCTTCCGGCGCCTCCGCTACGCGAACGAGGCGACGGAGGATCCGACGAATTACGGCCAGGAGCTTTCGGACTTCGACGCCGTCCGCGTCAAGGTGCGCGGCTGGGGCATCGAGGCCGTGGTCTCGAATTACGGCGACGAGTCGTTCGCGAAGTTCACCGCCCTCGAAGGCGTGATGGACGCCGAGGCCTCCGCCCTGTCGCTCGAGGAGATCTTCCTCGCCGTCGTGGGAGAGCCCGCCGGAAAGGAGAGGGCATGAAAGGCACGCTCGCCGTCGCGGCGCGGGAGATCGCGGAAAGGAAGCTCCTCTTCCTCGGGGCACTCGTCGCGGGGCTCCTCCCGCTCGGATTTCCGCTTCTTCCCGTCTTGCGGGGAAATTCGCGTGACGCGCGGTCGGTCGCCGTGCTCCTTCTGGCCGCCACGATCGCGGTGGCCTTCCCGCTCGTTCTTGGAGCCACGATCCTCGTCGGCGACATCGCCCAGAAACGCCTCGGCTTCTACTTTTCGCGGCCCCTGCCTGCCGCCTCGATCTGGGCTGGAAAGCTTCTCGGTTCGCTGCTGATCTCCGTGGGTTGCGCCTTTCTCGCCGCGGCACCGGTCATCTTCGTGGAAGGTGAAAGCGCGTTCTCGTCCGATACAGGCGGCCTCGGTTCGCGCGGCCCTCTTGTTCTGGCCCTTCCCGGCGTGCTGGTGCTCTTTCTCCTCGCGCACGTCGTGGCCTCGATGGCGCGTTTGCGGTCTGCCTGGATCGTTCTGGATTTCATCCTGGCCGTCGTCTTCGCCGTCGCGATCGCGCTCTCCCTTCGAAGCCTTTTCCTCGCAGGCGTCTGGGATCTCGACGAGATGAAGCATCCTCCCGAGACGATCGCCTGGTGGCTGACGGCGCCGATCATCGCCGCACTCCTCGCCGCCAGCTACGTGCAGGTGGCCGACGGGCGCACGGACGCGCGGCGCTCGCACGGCGCGCTCTCGGCGACGCTCTGGGGCCTCATGGCGCTCCTCGCGCTTCCGCTCGCGGGCCTCGCGTGGTGGGTGAATGCAGCGACGCCGAAGGACGTCATCGCGATAGAGGGCGGCATCCAGTCCGCTCCGCGCGGAAGCTGGGTCGTACTGGCGGGAAAGGTGCGGAGCCGCGGTGCAGCCGGCGCCGTATTTCTCTACGACACGGCATCAGGGCGGTACGTGAAGCTCCACGGGTCCGGGGAGGTCGCGTTCTCCGCGGACGGCGCGCGCGCCGCATGGTTCGAGGAGAAGGGATTCTTTGAAAGGAAGAGAAACGGGGCCCTTCAAATCGCGTCTCTCGATTCGGCCAAGCCCGTGTCGATCGGGTCGGATCTTCAGACGGATGCCTGGATGCCGTTCGTGCTCTCCCCCTCCGGCCGCCGGTTCGCGGCGCTCGAGGGCGACAAGGTCCTTTCGGTCTACGACCTCGCCGACCCCGCCCATCCGAAGCAGCTGGTAGCCGTCAAGCTTCCGGCGAGCGCGGTGTCCCGGCGGCTCTCGTTCTCAGGAGAGAGCTCCCTCCGCGTTCTCCCCATGATCTTCCGCAACGATCCGGGGGCGACAGGTAATGCCGAGATGCTCGAGCTCGATATTCCTTCGAAGAAAATCCAGCCCACGGGTCGCTTCGACTCAGCCGTTCTGCCCCGCCTCCGTGCGAGCGCGGACGGATCGCGCCTCATCGGCGTGAGGGAAACCCGCCTCACGCTCCGCGACGGCCGGACGGGCGCGCTTCTCGCCGTGCTCTCCGAGGATCTCGAGAACCCCAGACTGCGATTCCTGTCGGGCGGGCGCATCGCGGTGACCGGCGTCGCGGACGGGAAGGGAATTCTTAAGATTTTCTTGGAAAGTGAGAGAACGCCCTCGCGCGCGATTGAACTTGGTCCGGCCGCAAACGTGGTCCTCGGAGGCGAGATCGCGCCCGGCCGCGTCGCCGTCGCGCTGAATCCCTTTCGAAGCAATGACGAAACGGCACGAAAGGCATGGAAGCTGGCGGTCGTGGATGTGACGGACGGAAATGTCGATTCGCATTTCTCCGGCCTCGTCCCTGCCGATCGCTTTTCGTGGTGGTTCTCGCCCATCCTCTCCCCCGCCGAGGCCGGCTCCCCCGCTTCGAAGCTCTTCCTCGATGCTGACGGCGCTCTCGTGCGCCTCGACCCCGCGAGCGGGAAGCAGGAGATCCTCCTCGGCGGCAAACGCTAAGATCCCCTTGTGACGACGTCCGCCCGGCGGGAAGCGCGCCGAGTGATCGAGGCCGAGGCAGAGGCCGTGCGCGGCCTCGCAAACGGCCTCGACGAAGGCTTCGACCGCGCTGTCGCCGCGATGAGGGCGACGTCCGCATCTTCCTGCCGAGTCGTCGTGACCGGCATCGGGAAGAGCGGAATCGTCGGCCAGAAGATCGCCGCGACGCTCGCGTCGACCGGCACGGCCGCGTTTTTCCTGCACCCGTCCGAGGCGATCCACGGCGATCTCGGCATGATCCTCAAGGGCGACGTCGTCCTCGCGCTCTCGCACTCGGGCGAGACCGAGGAGGTCGTCGCGCTCATCCCGCACGTCAAGCGCCGCGGCGCGACGCTCGTCGTCATGACGGGACGCCGCGACTCGACGCTCGGCAAGGGCGCGGACATCGTCGTCCCGGTCGTCATCCGCGAGGAGGCGTGCCCGCTCAATCTCGCGCCCACGGCCTCCACGACGGCCCAGCTCGTCATGGGCGACGCGCTCGCCATGGCGCTCTCGGTCGAGAAGGGCTTCCAGCCGGAGGACTTCGCCGCGCTTCACCCCGGCGGCAAGCTCGGCAAGCGCTTCCTCAAAGTGTCGGACCTCATGCACACAGGCGCGGACGTTCCCCTCGTCCCGTCCACGGCCCCCATGAAGGACGTCGTCTACGAAATGTCCCGCAAGCGCTTCGGGATCACCGGTGTGACGGAGGGCGGGAAGCTCGTCGGCGTCGTCTCGGACGGCGACCTCCGCCGCCTCCTCGAGAAGGACGGCCCGAAAATCATGAGCGACACGGCGGCCGACGCGATGGGCCGGAGCCCGAAGACGATCGTCCCCGCCTCCTATGCCACGGAAGCGTTGCGCCTCATGGAGGAGCGGAAGATCACGTCGCTCTTCGTCGTCGCGACGGACGGCCGCCCGGTAGGCATCCTCCACCTTCACGACCTCTGGGGCGTGGAGTCGATTTAGCGGCGCCGCCCGGGCATAATCTTCAGGACACATGCCCGCCAACCCGATCGTCCCGGAGGACCTGAGGACGCGCCTCTCGCGCATCCGCGGGATCATCCTCGACGTGGACGGCGTCTTGACGGACGGCTCGATGACGTTCGACGAGAACGGGCGCGAGTGGAAGACGTTCGACGTGAAGGACGGCTTCGGCCTCGTCCTCGTGCGCGATCTCGGCTACAAGCTGGGCATCGTCTCGAGCCGCACGTCGAAAGTCGTGGCGCACCGCTGCGCCGAGCTGAAGATCCCCGAGGAGCACATCCTGCAGGGCGAGCGCGACAAGGTCGCCGCGTTCGATCTCCTCGCGAGACGCTGGGGGCTCGACGCGTTCGAGATCCTGGCGATCGGTGACGACCTGCCGGACCTCGGCATGCTGCGGCGCGCGGGTGTCGCGGCCGCGCCCGCCGACGCGGTCGGGATCGTGCGCGAGGCGGCGACGCTCCAGCTCACGAAGCCGGGCGGCGGAGGCGCGGTGCGCGAGCTGTGCGACCTCATCCTGGAGGTGCGGCGCGGCGCGCGCGCCGACCGTCCCTCCGCCGTGGAGCAGCCCCAGGCGCCCGGTGACGGCGACGTGATCCCGTTCCCGTTCGGCCGCACCTGATCCCGGAATGCCGCCGATGCGCTCCACACAGATCAGTGCCTTGAGCTCGACGAACGCCGCTGGAAAACCCGTTCCCTCGGCCGCGTCCCCGGGCTTCTCCACCCGCGCCCTCTCGACCCCCGAGCCGCTGGTGCGCGCCTTCGCGCGCCGCGTGCAGCAGGAGGGCGCGCTCGACCTCACGCAGGGCGACTACAAGAACGCGGACTTCGCACCGCACCCCGAGGTCGTCCGGGCGGCGCAGCGCATTACGCGCAACACCGTCCACAGCTACGGGCCCGCCGTGGGCCGGATGGACGTGCGCAGCGAGATCGCCGAGTTCTTCAACCGCGACGGCCTTCTCGACTATCCCGCCTCGGACGTCCGCTTCCTGCCCGATGAGGTCATTTTCACGCCCGGCACGCGCTCGGGCCTCGCGATGGTGCTCGAGGTGCTCGGCGCCGACGGCTCCGGCGTCGTCTTGCCGCGCCCGAGCTGGGAGTACGACTGGTTCATCGAGCGCGCCGGCAAGCATGTCGTCGAGCTGCCGACCACGCCGCCTGATTTCCTGCCCGATCCGGCGGAGCTCGAGCGCCTGCTCGAGGGCGGTGGGATCTCCTCGGTCATCGTCAACAACCCGCACAATCCGACCGGACGCGTCTACCCTCGGACCCTCGTCGAGGAGCTCGTGCGCGTGGCGGCGAAACACCGCGTGTACGTGCTTTACGACTCGGTCTACCAGCGCCTCGACTATGTCGGCTCGTTCGTCAACCCGGCGTTCGCCGACCCCGAGTGGCGCGATTGGGTCGTCACGCTGTCCGGCCTGTCGAAGATGGACATGTTCGGGGCGTCGACCGGCACGCGCGCGTGCTGGATGGTGCTGTCCGACCAGATCAAGACCGGCGGCGTCAGAGCGCGGGAGATCGTCGCAAACCTCTCGGCGTGGCTCGTCGCGACGCCCTCGACGCTCGCGCAGGACTGGGCCCTCGCCGCGCTGCAGAGCCCGCTCGCGGTGCTCCGGCGCCCCTCCCCATACATGCGCGAGCGGCGCGACTTCATGATTCAGGCGGCGGACGCGCTCGCCTCTCTCGGCGTGACGCGCACCGACTTCGGCGGCACGTTCTACTCGCCGCTCGCGTTTCCCGGGCTCGTCGGCGAGTCGTTCGAACGGCTCCGGAATGGCGTCCGCGAGCGGGCGGTCGTGAAGACCTCCGTGGACGCTTTCGATTTCCTCCTCACGGGCGGCGTCGGAGGCATCCCGTTCGCGGCATTCGCCGGCAGCGACCCGGCCCGCTACGGCACCTGGCAGCGCCTGTCCTACGGCTCGAAGGACGTGAGCGAGCTCGCGGTCTTCATGGACCGCGTGCGTGCCCGAATCGAGAGCCGGGGTCGTGCGGGCTCGAGCGCGCCCCAGCCGCGCGGGGAAAAGCGATCGATCGAGGAGGCCGTCTGGTTCAGCACGTGCACGGAATCCGGATACGCCGCGCTCGACGCCCTCGACGTCCCGGCCTTCGCCGCGGCGCGGCGCCGCTTCCTCGAGCATCCGCGCCTCGAGACGCTCCGCCTGACCGGGACAAAGCACCCAGACTCCACGAAGCACCGCGCCGAACAGCTCGCGCGCGCCCTGCGCTCCGCGCCGGAAGGGACGCCGGACCGCGCGGAACGCGCGCTGACGCACCTCGAGTGGAACCCGCTCATCGAGGCGCGCCAGGAGTTCGAGGAGACGATTGCCGACCTTCTCGGGCCGTGCACGGAGGTCCTCCTGGACTACGAGGGCCGGCAGATCAGCCCCGACTGGCTGGAGGTCCCCGAGAAAGTCGTTCTCACGCTGCTCCGGCACGGCGTCATCCCCGGCCAGGACCGCCACCTCCTCTTCCGGGTGCCGAATCCCTGGCTCGAGCCGGACGAGGAGAAAATCTCCAAGATTCTCGCGGCCGTCGCGCGGGCCAATTTCCTGTTCCTTCTCGCCTGCGAGCGGCTGGGGATCGAGCCCGTCCAGAACGCGATCTACGAGGTGACGGTGCCGCAGGTCAACTCGCGCACGGAGCTCGGTGCGGTCGTCAAGATCGGCACGCTCTACCTCCAGGCGGTCGAGGGCCTCTTCCGCGGCCTGCCGGAGCGGATCGACGCGTTCCTCTCAGAGCGCATCCCCGAGGCGCGCCGCGCGGAGCTGTCGGCGCGGGTGTCGCGCGTCCGCCTCGTGCCGCTCGTCGAGAACGTCGGCGCCCTCGCGCACATGCCCGACCTGCTCGAGGGCTACTACCAGGCGCTCGAAAGGGGCCGCGGTGCCGCGGACCTCCCGGGACCGGGCGGCTTCCGGACGCGCTTCGACGGCTCCGGGGCGACCGTGAGGGTGTTCGTCGCGATGTCCGACACGGCCGAGCAGAGCGGCAAGATCGCGACCGACGCCGCCTACACGCTGACGGTCGCGGGACGGGACGATGCCGAGCGCCGCCTCGCCGCGCACGCCCGGCGCATCGGGGAGCCCGCGCCCTCGGTAACGTTCCTCGTCGGCGCGGGCCGGGCGGGATTCCGCGGCGGGTTCGACCCGGATCACGAGGGTGTGATCGCCCAGTTCGCGCGCGCGGACGGCGTGACGATGCAGGGGATCCGGGCCGACGCGCCGGCCGAGGCCGAGCGACTCGCGTCGAAGTTCCGCGC
>PLZI01000120.1 GCA_003152095.1 Acidobacteriota bacterium
TGTAGCGCGCGTAGTCGCTCGCGTGCCCGGAGAAGTGGTCCTTGAAGGAAGGCGTGCTCAGATTTCTTCGCGCCGGTAGTTCGGAGCTTCCTTCGTGATGATGACATCGTGCGCGTGGCTCTCGCGGAGGCCGGCCGCCGTGATGCGCACGAATCGCGCCTTCCTCACGAGCTCCGGAAGGTTCGCCGCGCCCGCAAGGCCCATCCCCGAGCGAACGCCGCCCGTGAGCTGCGTGAGGAGCGTCGCGACGGGGCCCTTGTGGGGGACCATGCCCTCGATCCCCTCCGGCACCATCTTTCTCGGCTCTTCCTCGTCCTGGAAGTAGCGGTCCGCGGAGCCCTCCTTCATCGCGCCGAGAGAGCCCATGCCGCGGTACGCCTTGAACGTGCGGCCCTGGTACAGGATCGTCTCGCCGGGTGCCTCGTCCGTGCCCGCGAACAGGCTCCCGATCATCACGGAATGCGCGCCCGCGGCGAGAGCCTTCGTGACGTCGCCCGAGAACTTGATGCCTCCGTCGGCCACGAGCGGGACGTTCGACTTGCCGGCGCCCTTCACGCACTCGCGGATGGCGTGGATCTGCGGGACGCCGGCGCCGGTGACGACGCGCGTCGTGCAGATGGAGCCTGGCCCGATGCCGATCTTCACGGCGTCGGCTCCCCGGCGGATGAGATCCCGCGTGCCCTCGGCCGTGGCCACGTTGCCCGCGAGAACCGGCGTCGACGGGAATCTCCTCTTGAGCGACGTGAGCGACTTCAGGACGCCTTCGCTGTGCCCGTGCGAGGAGTCGAGCACGAGGAGGTCCACTTTTGCCCCGATGAGCTCGCGCGCGCGGTCGACGAGATCGGCGGTCGCGCCCACGGCCGCGGCCACGCGCAGGCGGCCGAACGAGTCTTTGCAGGCGCTCGGATACTTGATCTGTTTCTGGATGTCTTTGACCGTGATGAGGCCTTTGAGGTTGCCGGCCCGGTCCACGACGAGCAGCTTCTCGATGCGGTGGCGGTGGAGGAGCTCCTTGGCCTGCTCGAGCGTGGTGCCCGGCGGGCACGTCACGAGGTTCTCCTTCGTCATGCGCTCGGAGATCGGGAGATCCATGCGTGTCTCGAAGCGCAGGTCGCGGTTCGTGAGGATGCCGACGAGCTTGCCTCGGTCGTCCACGACGGGGACGCCCGAGATTCGGAAATTCGCCATGACCTCGAGCGCCTCCGAGATCTTCTGGGTCGGGCGGCACGTGACGGGGTCCACGATCATCCCGCTCTCGGAGCGCTTCACCTTGTCGACCTCGGCGGCCTGCGCCTCGATCGTGAGGTTCTTGTGGATGACGCCCAGGCCCCCGTTCTGCGCCATGGCAATGGCCAGTCGCGATTCGGTCACCGTGTCCATCGCGGCCGAGAGGATGGGGATGTTCAGCCCGATTCCCGACACGAGGCGCGTCTTCAGGTCGGTCTCGGAGGGATGGACCTTCGAGCGGGCGGGGAGGAGGAGGACGTCGTCGAACGTGAGGGCGAGCGGGATCTCCCGGTCATTCACCATGTGGATTCATACCACACCGCGCAAGACGCCCGCGGCGGGGCTCAGCCGACCGCGCCGGCCGCACCATGGCACTTCTTGTATTTCTTCCCGGAGCCGCACGGGCACGGATCGTTCCGGCCGACCTTCGGGCCCGAGGCCCTGAAAGTGGATACGTCGAAATCCCCGCCCGCCGTCGGGTCGAAGGAGCCCTGAAACTGGAGGTTCAGGTCCTTCTGGCGGCGTTTTTCGAGCTCGGCGGCTGCGCGGCGCGAGGAGGACGAGCCCGAGGCCGCCACCTCCGACGGAGTCGACTCGACGGCGACCTCCTGGCGTGCCGCACGCTCGCGCGGCGCCTCGGCGACCTCGAAACGGAAGAGGTACTGGAGGATCTGCTCCTCGATGCCTTCTTTCATCGCCTCGAAGAGCTGGAAGGACTCCTTCTTGTACTCGACGAGCGGGTCGCGCTGGCCGTAGCCACGCAGGCCGATGCCTTCCTTCAAGTGGTCGAGGGCCAGGAGGTGATCCTTCCAAAACGTGTCGACCGTCTGAAGCATGAAGAACTTCTCGAAGTCGCGCAGCGTTTGCGCCGTGACGGCCTTCTCCTTCGCCTCGTACGTCTCCCGTACGGCCGTTCGCAGCTTGTTCTTGAGCTCCGAGTTCGTGTCGCCCGGCGCGAGCCCCTTCTCCGACGGCTTGAAGCCGTACGTGTCGAACACGAGCGTCTCCAAGGCATCCCACTTCCAGTCGGAGGGATCCTTGCCCGCGGGACAATGGCGGTCGACGTAGTCTTCCGACACGTCCTCCGCGAGCGCCACGACGTAGTCGCGCGAGAGCGTTCCGGTGAGGATCTCCTTGCGGAGCCGGTAGATCTCCGCGCGCTGCTTGTTCATGACGTCGTCGTACTCGAGGAGGTGCTTGCGCGTGTCGAAGTTGCGGCCCTCGACCTGCGTTTGCGCCCTCTCGATGGACTTCGTCACCCAGCGATGCTCGATGGGAACGCCCTCCTCCATGCCGAGGCGTTTCATGAGGCCCGACAGGCGGTCGGACCCGAAGATGCGCATGAGGTCGTCCTCGAGCGAGAGGTAGAAGCGTGAGGAGCCGGGGTCGCCCTGGCGGCCGGCGCGGCCCCGGAGCTGGTTGTCGATCCGGCGGGATTCGTGCCGCTCGGTGCCGATGATGTGGAGACCGCCCAGCGCGACGACTTCCTCGTGCGCTTCGGCAGTCTCCTTCTGGAGCTCGGCGAGGAGCTTTAGAATTTCCTCTTCCGTCTTTTCTTTCGCCTTCTGCCTGGCGAGATACTCGGCATTGCCGCCGAGGAGAATGTCCGTGCCGCGGCCCGCCATGTTCGTCGCGATCGTGACGGCAGCCACCTGGCCGGCCTGCGCGACGATCGTGGCTTCCTGTTCGTGGTACTTCGCATTCAGGACCACGTGGGGCACTTTCTTCTTCTTGAGCATGGTCGACAGAAGCTCGGACTTCTCGATCGAGATCGTGCCCACGAGGACGGGCTGGCCCTTCTCGCTCTTTTCTGCGATCTCCTCGACGACGGCCTCGAACTTCTCGCGCTCGGTCCGATAGACGAGGTCGTGCTCGTCGATGCGGATCATCGGCCTGTTCGTCGGGATCACGATGACGTCGAGCTTGTAGATCTTGTCGAACTCGGCGGCCTCCGTGTCGGCCGTGCCCGTCATGCCCGACAGCTTGTCGTACATGCGGAAATAGTTCTGGAGCGTGATCGTGGCGAGCGTCTGGTTCTCTTTTTCGATCTTGACGCCCTCTTTCGCCTCGACGGCCTGGTGGAGGCCGTCCGACCAGCGGCGTCCGGGCATGAGCCGGCCCGTGAACTCGTCCACGATGATGACCTGGCCGTCCTTGACGACGTACGAGACGTCGCGCTTGTAGAGCGTGTGCGCGCGGAGCGCCTGCTGGCAGGCGTGCAGGAGGTCGATGTTCGTGGGGTCGTAGAGGTTCTCGACGCCGAGGAGGCGCTCGCATTTCGAGACGCCGTCCTCGGTGAGAGAGGACGTGTGCGCCCTCTCGTCGAGGAGGTAGTCGCCGGTCGTCGTCTTGTTCCCGTACTTGTCCTTGATTTCCTCGCCTTTGACGAGCTTCGGGATGATCCGGTCTACCTTGTAATAGATGTCCGTCTCACCCTCGGACGGGCCGGAGATGATGAGCGGCGTTCGTGCTTCGTCGACGAGGATCGAGTCGACTTCGTCGACGACGGCGAAGATGTGCCCGCGCTGAACCATGTGCGCGAGCTCGAATTTCATGTTGTCGCGCAGGTAGTCGAAGCCGAATTCGTTGTTCGTGCCGTACGTGATGTCACACGCGTAAGCCTCGCGGCGGTCCTCGTCGGGCATGTCGTGCTGGATGCAGCCCACGGCGAAGCCGAGGAAGCGGTAGATGCGGCCCATCCACTCGGCGTCGCGGCGCGCGAGGTAGTCGTTCACGGTCACGAGGTGTACGCCGCGGCCGGACAGCGCGTTGAGGGAGACGGCGAGCGTCGAGACGAGCGTCTTGCCCTCGCCCGTACGCATCTCGGAGATCTTGCCCTCGTGGAGCACCATGCCGCCCATCAGCTGGACGTCGTAGTGACGCTGTCCGATCGCGCGCCATGCGGCCTCTCGCACGAGCGCGAAGACCTCGACGAGCTCTTTGTCGAGAACCTCCCGGGAGAGCGCGCGCCGTGCCTCGATCTTCTCGGGAACCGTCTTCAGGCCCTCCTGCACGCGGGCTCGGATTCCCGCGACGCGCGCGCGGAGAGCGTCGTCGGAAAGGGCCTTGATCTCGGGCTCGAGCGCGTTGATGGCCGCGACGCGCGGCTGCATGGCCTTCACGTCGCGCTCGTGCTTCGTGCCGAAAACCTTGGAGAGCGCCTTGTCGATGATCATGCGAGGAGTGCGCGCCCAGGAGAGGGCACGCAAAAAATCAGTTTAGCAGGTCCGAAGACTGTCTGAGGGCGCGGAGGGGTTCGGGGGACGGCGTACCGCGCCGTCGCTGGGGGTTCCCCGAGAAAATGGCAGCCGCGGTTCCCGCGTTCTGACGGCGAAGCCGTCAGAACGCGTTCAATATGTAGTCGAGCGGATTCACCGGCTTGCCGTCGGCATGAACCTCGTAGTGGAGATGCGGCCCGGTGGAGCGGCCCGTGGAGCCGACGAGCGCCACGAGGTCGCCGCGCTTGATGCGCTGGCCCTCGGCCACCCGCGTTGCCTGAAGGTGTCCGTAGAGCGTCGTGACGCCGTATCCGTGGGCGACCTCCACGAAGCGGCCGTAGCCCTTGTCGATGCCAACGCGCACGACGGTGCCGGATGCGGGGGCCACGACGCGATTTCCGGCCGGCGTCGAAATGTCGATGCCCGTATGGAACTCGAGGTGGTTGGTGAACGGGTCGGGGCGAATCCCGAATCCCGCCGTGAGGACTCCCGCGGTGGGGGCGATCGTGGGCGTCAAGGCGAGCTGGTCGGCCTGGAGGAGGAGCTTCTTCTCGACGAGCTTCAGGCGCGACGACAGGAGGGCGCCGCGGCGCCCGGCCTCGCTGAGACCCGAGTCGACGGAGTCCGCCGGGTTCACGGGCACCGCCATGAGACCGCCGACGCCGCCCATGCCGGGATCCCGCACCGCCGACAACCCGGCGACGATGGAGAGGCGGCGCGTGCGATCTTCGAACTCGGCCAGCATCTTCTCGATCGTCTCGAGGCGCGTGTTCGTGAGGGCCGCCCGGGATCTCAAGTCGGAGTTCTCCGCGAGAATGGCGGTGACCTCGCTCTTCTTCCGGATGGAGCGGACCCAGAGAGCGGAGAAGGTCACGCCGAGGAGAATCGAGAGGCCGAAACAGACGCCCAGAGACCAGAGGAGCCGTGAGGACACGCGAAATTGCCGAAAACGCGCCCTCGCGTGGGGCAGAAAGATGATCGTGTGCTCTCGTTTCGACATCCGTTTGCTCCGTGGGCGCTCTTTTCCCTTTTCTCCCCTCGGTCACCGGACAAAGAAAAGCGTGGCCTTACACCGCAAACGCCGTGAATTGAGCAAAGGAAATCTTATGCGGCTGGAGGAGCCTGTCAAGGATAATCCCTCGATCGACCCAACTCATTGACAGAAGAGCAGCTATGCCGTATCGGCGGGGTTCCCCGCGGGACGATATCGGAGCGCCTCCGCCACGTGTGCCGGCTGGATGACGGCCGTGCCCTCGAGGTCCGCGATCGTCCGGGCGACGCGCAGCACGCGCTGGAACCCACGCGCCGAAAGCGTGAGCCGGTCCACGGCCCGGGTCAGGAGCGCGCGAGCCTCGGGCGTCGTCTTCAGGATCGAACGGGCGAGGCGGCCCGGTAGCGCCGCGTTCACGAGGCGAGGATCTCCGGTCCGGAGCGCCTGGCGCTCCCGCGCCGCCTCCACCCGCGAGCGGACGGTCGCCGACGACTCGCCGTCCCCCTCCGTGCCGAGGTCCGACGCGGCGAGCGCCGGCACTTCGACGTGCAAGTCGATGCGGTCGAGGAGCGGCCCGGAGATCTTCCGGCGGTAGCGCGCCACGTCGCGCGGCGAGCACGAGCAGGCGCGGCGCGGATCCCCGCGGAAGCCGCACGGGCACGGGTTCATCGCGCCGACGAGGAGGAAGCGGGCCGGAAACGTCCGTGCTCCGGCCACGCGCGCGACGGACACGACGCCGTCTTCGAGGGGCTCGCGCAGCGCTTCGAGGGCGTCCCTTCGGAACTCGGGTAACTCGTCGAGGAAGAGGACGCCGAAATGGGCGAGCGAGAGCTCACCCGGGCGGGGGTCGGCCCCTCCTCCCGCGAGGGCCGCCGCCGACGCACCGTGATGCGGCGAACGGAACGGACGGTGCACGAGAAGGCCACTGCCCGCTGGAAGACGGCCCGCGATGCTCCAAACGCGCGTCACGTCGAGGCTTTCCTCGCGCGAGAGAGTCGGGAGGATCCCCGGAAGTCTCCGCGCCAGCATGGTCTTGCCCGAACCGGGCGGACCGGAGAACAGGATGTTGTGCCCGCCCGCCGCGGCGATCTCCAGCGCGCGGCGTGCGACGGCCTGGCCCTTCACGTCCGCGAGGTCCAGCTCGGATCCCGCGGGCGGCGAAAGAACAGCGGAAGGCACGACGCGCGGCAACGTCTCGCGCGCCAGAAGGTGTGCAATCGCCGCGCCGAGGTGGGGCGCCGCGAAAACGTCGAGAGAGGGCACGGCCGCCGCTTCCTCCGCGTTCTCGGGAGGAACGAGAAGGGTGCGCCCCTCCCGCCTCGAGGTCTCGGCGAATGAGAGAACGCCTGGAACGGGCCGAAGCTCGCCGTCGAGGGCCAGCTCACCGACGAGAGTCGCGTTCGTCAGGGCCTCCGCGGGGAGATCCCCGTTCGCGGCGAGAATCGCGAGCGCGACGGCGAGATCCAAGGCCGTCCCCGATTTCGGGAGATCCGCAGGCGCGAGGTTCACGACGACGTTCTTCGGGGGAACCGGAAATCCGACGTGCCGGAGCGCCGAGCGAACGCGCTCGCGGCATTCCTTCACGGCCGCGTCGGGGAGGCCGACGATCGTGAGACCGGGAAGGCCCGCTCCGATCGCGGCCTCTACGACGACCGTGCGGCCCTCGAGGCCGGACACCGTCGCAGAATACGCGCGGGCGACGACCATCGTCCCCGGCGTCAGTTCACGACGGCGAGCGGGAGGATGAGCGTCTGTCCGGCCTTGATCGACTCGGGCGAACGGATGCGGTTCTGGCGCCGAATCTCGTCGACGCTCACGCCGTAGCGCGAGGCGATCGCGAAGAGCGTGTCGCCTCTCTTCACGATGTGGCGGACGAGACGAGGCGCGGACGCGGCCTGGACCGGGGCCGCTGCGGGCGTGTCGACGAACCCCTCCGCGGGAATCGAGACAGCGGCGGGCGCCGCCTCGCGGCCCATCGGAGCGGACGTGGGCGGAACCGACGTGTAGCGCCCGACCTCCGACGCCCGCGTGACCGCGGCCGCGGGAGTCGGGACACCGCGGATCTCGCCCCGGGATGGGGGAGAGACCGACACGAGAGTCTCGCGCGGCGGGGCAGGTGCGCGTTTGCCCGGCACGATGAGGACGGTGCCCTTCCTCGGGCGGGCCGTGCGGGGCAGGTCGTTCCAGTCGCACAGTTCGGTCAGGGAGATGCCCGCGCGGTTCGCGATCTTCTGGAGCGTTTCGCCTCTCTTGACGACGATGCGCTTCTGGGCGATCTCGGGCGCCGCAGGAAGCGCCGCGAGCCGGGGAGCCAGAAGCTCGGCCGAACCAACGGGAACGCGCAGGTCGTACGAAGGGACGCCGTGCGGGGTCGTCCGCGTCTTGAGCTCGCTGTTGAGGAGCTGGAGATTGGGCAGCGTGCTCCCCGTGAGGGCGGCCACGCGCGCGAGGTCGGTCGGCTTGCGCACCTTCACGACGTCCCAGGCGAGCGGCGGATCGNNTGCTGCCTGCCGTGAGCTCCCAGAAGTCGCGCGCGCCCGTGCGCTGGAGGCTCTTCAGGATCTTGCCCTCGCCCGCGTCGTACGCGGCCATCGCGAGGTGCCAGTCCCCGAACATCTCGTACAGGTCACGAAAGTAAGCAGCGGCGGCGCGCGTGGACTTCACGGGATCGCTCCGCTCGTCGTAGGAGCGGCTTCGCTTCAGCCCGTAACGCTTGCCCGTGCCGGCGATGAACTGCCAGAAACCGTGGGCGGCGGCGCGCGAGTGGGCCTGGTACTTGAAAGCCGACTCGACCATCGCGACGTAGACGAGGTCCTGGGGCAGGCCCTCTTCCTTGAGAGTGCTGCGCATGAGGTCGAGGTAGAGCCCGCTGCGTTTGAGGGCCGTCGCGAAGGCCATGGGGGTGCGGAACTGGTAGAAGGCGACGGCCCGGAGGACGGCGTCGTTCACGACGATCGGAATGTCGAAGCCGGTTTGCACCGGCGCTAGGGCAACCTCGGTCTTGGCCTTCTCGACCTCATCCGGCGACGGTTGCGGCGCGGTGGCGACGAGGCTGTCTCGCGAGTCCTCGGCGGGCGGCCGCTCGGCCTCCGACGCGAGACTTCCGGCCTCGATCGCAGGGCGGTAGAGGGCGACACTTTCGTAAAGCTCGGTCGCGAAGGCGAGGTCGGACGGGTTGCCCGGGCGCGACGCCGTCCGGAATCTCTCGAGGGCCTCGCGAAAGGCCATGCGGGCGCAGTCGCTCTCGCCCGCGAGTGCGAGAGACTTTCCCTGGTAGAACTGCTCGGTGGCGAGTCTGCGAGCGGCCGCAATCGCCTGCTCTTCAGGCGCGCTTGGTGACGCGATCTGCGAGACCGGTGCCTCGCGTGGCACGGCCGAGCAGCCGGCCGTCGCGGCCGTCAGAAGGCCGGCCGCGACGCGCGCGGCCCGGCCGGAAGACTGGATGCCGAGTTTCATCTTCAGGAAGTGAACCCGAGGGTGGAGTGGAAGGTCAAGCGAAATCGCCCCGCTGCCCTATTCGTCCTTCACGTGGAATTTCAGCGAGAGGAGGAGCTTGTGGACGTCTTTCAGGCTCGCGAAATCCACGTCGAACCGCTTTTCAGAGCCCAGTGTTTCGCCGGTCCCGTCGCCGAACAAGAGCCCGACCGTCACGCGGCGGGTCTTCGCGAGCGTGTCACGAGGAACCTGGATCTCGAACGACTGCGCGACGTCCTTTTTCTTGTGATTTCGCATCGACCCGAGGAGGTCGTCGAGGGACAGGTCCGCCGCGCTCTTGCTCTTGCGGGATCCGCCGAGCATCGGCGGCCCTTGCGTCGCGACCTTGCGAAGCTTCTCGAGCTCCGAGAGGATGTCCACGTTTGAGCGCACGCGAACGTGCTTAACCGCGGAGTCGTCCATGGCCGCGGCGTTCGGCGGGGCTTGGATTTCAGCGAAACTCACGTCGCTGGACGGATCATCATCCTGCGGAAAGGCGGCGTCGAACGGCCCGGTATCTGCGGGAAGGGCAAGAGCGGGCGATGTTTCGGCGGGCAGGTCTCGCTCTTCGGCCTCGCGAGCCTCCTGGCGAGCGGATTCCTGGAAGCGCTTCAGCCGGGTGATCGTCGAGTCGAAGCCGTTGCCGGATGTGACGGGAGCCGTGGCCACGGTCGCGCCGGACGCGATCGCGTCGATCGCGGCGCCGATGCCGGATGGCATCACGGACTGGGGAGGGGGAGTGGGCGCGGACGCGACGACCGTGGGTCGTCTTTGCTCGACGGCCATCCGTCCCCTCAGCGAACGAAGAGTGAGCTTCGAGATCGCCTTGAGCGTCTCGAAGACGCCGGTCCCGTTCGTGGCGGAGGATTCGTAAAACTCCACCGAGCGATCCGGGTTCAGGGCGTCGTTCAGCTCGTCGAGAGTGAGGATGTTCGCGAGATCGCGCTTGTTGTATTGGAAGACTCGGGGAGTGGCGTCCAGGGAGACGCCGATCTCGGCGAGATTTTCGCGGAGGTTGCGCAGGCTCTCGGTGTTCGTTTCTTTCATGGGCCGCTGCGAGTCGGCCACGAACACGATCCCGTCCACGCCCTTGAGGACGAGCTTCCGCGTCGTATTGTAGAAGACCTGTCCCGGAACGGTGTACAGCTGCAAGCGGGTCTTGAAGCCCCCGATGACGCCGACGTCGAGCGGAAGCAGGTCGAAGAAGAGAGTCCGGTCCGTCTCCGTCTCGAGGCACACCATTTCCCCGCGCGACGTGGGCGCCGTGCGCCCATAGATCACGTGAAGGTTCGTCGTTTTCCCGCAGAGACCCGGACCGTAGTACACGATCTTTGCGGCCATCTGCATCGTCGCGTAGTTGAAGAAAACCATGAGAAAAAGGCCCCGTCATCCTCCCGAAGGGCGTGTGATGTTACACCGGAGGCGGTTCTCTTTGATATCATGAGGCCTGCCGGTGAGGACGCTCAACCGAGCGTGGGGTGGAGGGCCTTGAGCCGCAATGGCTAACGATTTCAAGGGTTTGGACGGGCGGTCCCGCGAGGTTCTCGCGTCGGTGATCGTCGCGTACATCGAAAGCGCCGTACCTGTCTCGTCGCGTCAGCTGACGAAGGGGGGGAAATTCGGCCTTTCGTCGGCGTCGCTCCGCAACGCGATGGCCGACCTCGAGGACCTCGGCTTCCTCATGCATCCCCACGTCTCAGCCGGGTGCGTGCCGACGGATCTTGGCTATCGGGCGTTCGTCCGCGAGCTGATGCCGGCGCAGACGCCCAGTGACTTGGACCGCGCCCGGATTGCCGAGGAGCTCTCGCCCGAGCCGTTCGATACGGAGCGTTTCCTGAAGGCCACCTCGCGCGTGCTCTCGCGCCTCACGGGCGAGGTGGGCGTGGTCGCGGCGCAGGCGTCGATGGGCTTCGTTCTCGCGTCCGTACATTTTACGCGCGTGGCGGAGCGGAAGATCCTGGTGGCCGAGGTTTCCGCCATGGGTCTCGTGGAGAGTCGCCTCATCGAGGCGCGGGACGACTTCCCGCAATCCGAGCTGGATGCCATATCGAACCGGCTCACGTTCGACTTCGCCGGGAAGAGCCTCGACGAGATCCGCGTTCTGCTTCTCGCGTCCCTCGGGGAGGAAAAGGTCCGCATGGACCGCGCCCTTGAGCGCGCCCTCGAGCTGGGCCGCCGCGCTTTCGCGGAGGCGCGTCCACCGGAAGAGGCCGTCTACATGGAGGGCACCGAGTCGCTGCTCGAAAAGCCCGAATTCCGCAACGACCTCGAGGCCCTGCGCCGCATGTTTCGCGCCTTCGAGGAGAAGGCGCGGCTCGTCAGCCTCCTCACCGACTGTGTGGCATCCGACCGGCTCGCGGTGGTCATCGGCTCCGAGAGCCCCTTCACGGAAGAGACCGGCAGCGCCGTCGTTTCCGCTCCGTACCGCTGTGGCGAGCGTGTGCTCGGCGCTCTCGGAGTGATCGGGCCGCGCCGGATGGAGTACGCGCGCGTCGTGCCGCTCGTGGACGAGCTTTCGCGGTATGTGAGCCGCCGCCTCACGGAAGGAGCCGCTTGAGCGGTCCGAAGAAGCCGCGGCACGAGGAAGAGGACATCATCTTCCTCGAGACGGACAGCCGCGATGACGTCGCCCGTGCTCTCCGCGAGGCCGAGCGCGCCGTCGAGGCCGTCGAGGAGAGGCATCGCAAGAGTGAATCGGCGCGTCTCGTACCGGTACCCGTACCCGAACCCGAGCCCGTGCCCGCGGACCCGCCCAGGCCGGACCCGCGTCTCGCGCTCCTCGAGAATCAGGTCGCGAGCGAGCACGAGCGCGCGCTCCGCGCCGAAGAGGAGGCGGGCCGCATTCGCGAGGCCCTGCTTCGGAAGTCCGCGGACTTCGAAAACATGAAGCGCCGAACCGAGAAGGAGAAGGCAGAGTACTTCCGGTTCGCGCTCGCCGAGGTGTTCGCCGACGTCCTCGGCGTCGTCGACAACTTCGAGCGCGCCGTCGCCCATCGTGCGGACGCCACCGGAGAAGAGTTCCACGCGGGCATCGACATGATCGCGAGGCAGCTGACCGACTCGCTCCGCAAGTACGGGGTCGAGGAGGTGCCGGCGGGGGACGTTCCGTTCGACCCGAATGTTCATGAGGCCGTCGTGCGCGAGGAGACGGACTCCGCCCCGCCGGGTACGGTCCTCGAGGTTTTCCAGAAGGGGTACCTGCTCAACGACCGGCTTTTGCGGCCTGCCCGCGTGAAAGTCGCCGCGCCGCGGACCGATGCGGACGTAAAGGGATGAGCGAGGAGGCGCCAGTTGGGTAAGGTTCTCGGCATCGATCTCGGCACGACGAATTCGTGCGTCGCCGTCGTCGAGGTTGGCTCGCCCCAGGTCATCCCGAACCGCGAGGGTGCCCGTACGACGCCCTCGATCGTGGGCTTCACGGAGGACGGCGAACGACTCGTCGGCCAGATCGCCAAGCGCCAGGCCATCACGAATCCCACCCAGACGATCTACGCCGTCAAGCGTCTCATCGGCCGCAAAATGTCGGACGCTCAGGTCGTGCACGCGCGCGAGCATCTCTCCTATGCGCTCGTCGAGGCCCCGAACGGCGACGTGAAGATCCGGGTTCGCGATCGGGACTACTCACCCGAGGAAATCTCTTCGTTCACCTTGCGCGAGATCAAGGAATTCTGCGAGGAGGCCCTCGGCGAGGAGATCAAGGAAGCGATCATCACCGTCCCGGCGTATTTCGACGACTCGCAGCGCCAGGCCACCCGCGACGCGGGCCGCATCGCGGGCCTCGAGGTGCTCCGGATCATCAATGAGCCCACGGCGGCCGCGCTCGCCTACGGGCTCGAGAAGAACCGCAAGCAGGAGACGATCGCCATCTACGACCTCGGCGGCGGCACGTTTGACATCTCGATCCTCCGCATCGACAACGGCATGTTCGAGGTGCTCGCGACGTCGGGGGACACGTTCCTCGGCGGCGAGGATTTCGACCGTACCATCATGGACTGGCTCCTCGCCGAGTTCCTGACGCAGACGGGCATCGACCTCCGGCAAGACCGCCTCGCGCTTCAGCGGCTCAAGGAAGCCGCCGAAAAGGCGAAGTGCGAGCTCTCGACGGCGCTCGAGACGATGGTTGCGCTCCCGTTCATCGCGTCCGACGCGTCTGGCCCCAAGCACATCAACAAGCTTCTGACCCGTGACACGTTCGAGGCGCTCGCGGCCGAGCTCATTCGGCGCACCGAGGGCCCGTGCCTCAATGCGCTCGAGGCGGCCGGGTTGAAGCCCGAGCAGGTCGACACGGTCATCCTCGTCGGCGGCCAGACGCGCACGCCGAAGGTCCAGCAGATGGTCGAGACGATTTTCGGCAAGCCGCCGAACCGTTCGATCAACCCGGACGAGGTCGTTGCCGTCGGCGCCGCGATTCAGGCGGGCGTCCTGCGCGGCGACATCAAGGACCTCGTGCTTCTGGACGTCACGCCGCTCTCTCTCGGTCTCGAGACGCACGGAGGCATCTTCGTCAAGCTCATCGAGCGCAATTCGACGATTCCGACGAAGAACACGCAGATCTTCACGACGGTGGCCGACAACCAGACGACGGTCGAGATCCACGTCCTGCAGGGCGAACGTGACATCGCCAAGGAGAACAAGTCCCTCGGCAGGTTCCAGCTCGTCGGCATCCCGGCGGCCGCGAAAGGCGTTCCCCAGATCGAGGTCACGTTCGCGATCGACTCCTCGGGAATCGTGAACGTCTCGGCGAAGGACCTTGCGACGGGCAAGGCGCAGGGGCTGCAGATCAACCCGGCCGGCGGCCTGTCTCAGACCGAGATCGAGAAGATCATCGAGGAGGCCGCCACGAACAAGGCGGCCGACACGAAGCGCAAGGAGCTGCGCCAGCTGAAGAACAAGCTCGAAGGGATGATCGGTGGGAACGACCGGATTTTCCGTGAGTTCGGCAACCTCCTGCAGCCCGACGAGAACGACCGCGTCAAACGCACGCTCGAGAATGCGCGCGAGGTCCTGACGAGCGAGGAGCGAGGGCCCATCGACGACGCGATGATCGACATGAAGGGCGTTTCGCGCATCCTCACGCAGGCGATGCTCTATAAACCGGAGTCAAAAGAGCGGCGCGGAGACGGCGCGGAAAAGCCAGCCTGACGCACGATTCGTCGCAGCAATCCGTGAGTACATCCGTTCGCGACTACTACGAGGTCCTTGGTGTGGGACGAAACGCGTCTCCCGAGGAGATCAAGGCCGCCTACCGCAAGGCGGCGCTGAAGCACCATCCCGACAAGAACCCTGGAGATGGTGGCGCCGAGGAGAAGTTCAAGGCGGCGGCCGAGGCCTATTCCGTCCTTTCGGACACCGACAAGCGGGCCCGTTTCGACCGATTCGGCGTGGAGGGCGTGCGCGGCGCGGGTGGGCCGGGGTTCGACCCGACGCAGTTCGTGGACTTCGCCGACATTCTCGGGGACCTGTTCGGGTTCGCGACGGGCGGCGACGCGCGCGCATCCCGCCGCGGCGGCGAGGATCTGAAGGCCGACGTGACGCTTTCTTTCGAGGACGCCGCTTTCGGCACGGAGGTCTCGCTCCCGATCCAGCGCTACGAGAGGTGCGACGCATGCAAGGGGCGCGGAGGCCGCGGCGGGGCCGCGCCCGTCGCATGCACGACCTGCCGGGGTCAGGGCCGCGTCCAGTACCGGCAGGGATTCTTCGCCGTGGCCCGCCCGTGTCCCGACTGCGAGGGCTCGGGTGAGCGAATGAAGGATCCCTGTCCCGACTGTCGCGGCGACGGCCGCACGCGTCGTGCGCGAACGCTGACCGTGGCGATCCCCCCGGGAGTGGACGATGGCGCGCGGTTGCGCCTCTCGGGCGAAGGGAATGCCGGCCGGCGGGACGGACGCCCGGGGGACCTGTACGCCTTCATCTCCGTGGCGCCGCACGAGCAGTTCCGGCGCGACGGGTTCGACGTCGTTCTCGCCTGGGCCGTACCGTTCTCTCTCGCGGCGCTCGGCGGCACGCTCCATGTCCCGACGCTCCACGGCGAGGCCAGCTTCGACGTGCCCGCAGGTACCGCCGCGGGCCGCGTCTTCACGCTCAAAGGCAAAGGGATCTCGCGCCTCGACGGCCGCGGCAAGGGCGACCAGCACGTCCTCGTCACCGTGCGCGTGCCGAAGAAGATGAATGCCGCGCAACGCGAAGCGGTCGAGAAGCTCGCGGAAGCTTTCGGGTCGGAGTCGGGGACGCCGACGAAAGACGAGAAAGGTTTTTTCGAGAGGCTGAAGGACTTCCTTGGTCAATAGGCGGCCGGTTCGGCCCCCCTCTCGGCGTTCTGCTTAGAAGGCGAATACGGTATGGCAGACGGAGGCGCCGTCCGCATCGAGGTGCCGGCGGCGCAGGCCTCGAAGATCGACGACGAAGTCCTCTTCGAAAGAATGGGTGACGTGGTGTTCTCGTCCACCCAGAGGGCCGATGGCGACCTATGGATCTGGGTCGAGCGCGAAAACCTCGAGTCGGCGCTCGCGGCGCTCGCGCGGGCAGGCGCCACCGACCTCCCCACTTTCGAAGAAAAAACCATCGATTGGGTCGCTGAGTCGGCCGCTCTGCGGAAGGCCGTTCTCGTGGAGCGCTATCTCCTCGACCCGCATGACGACCAGCTCGCGACTCCTGCGCCACTGGGGATTCGGCGCCTCTATCTTCCCGCGATTCGCGCTTTCGGTACGGGCTCGCATGAATCGACCCGCCTTGCCGTGAGGCTGCTGCTTTCCGAGAACCTCGCCGGCACGCAGGTGCTCGACGTGGGCTGCGGAACGGGGACGCTCGCGTTCGTCGCCGCGCTCGAGGGCGCGCGCCACATCGTCGCGTTCGACCTCGACCGGGACGCCGCCTTCGCGACGCGCGAGCAGGCGCGGGCGAACCGGATTCCGCGCCTCGCCGCATTCGCGGGGCCCCTTGAGGCGCTGCGCCGGACGGCCCGGTTCGACGTCGTCGTCGCGAACATGATTCACGAGGAGCTGGCGCCTCTTCTCCCGGCGCTCCACGCCCGCCTCGCGCCGGGCGGCCGGCTCCTCTGTTCGGGGCAGCTCGTGGAGCGAAGGGGAGAATGGGACGATCTGCTTCGGAGAAGCGGCTTTCACTCCGTTCGATCCATCGAGGAAGACGAGTGGTTCGGGTCGGCATGGATTTTTTCGAATGGGTGATAGTCCCGTCGCGCGCCCGCCGCGCGTGCTCGTGCCGGAGCTGGCGGCCCACCGGGGCTCGTCCGAAGAGATTCTTTTTCGAAAGGAAGAGAGGAATCACGTTCGCTCCCGCCGGCTGCGCGATGGATCGGAGGTCGTGGTCCTCGACGGCAAGGGCCTCAGGGCGCGCGGAAAGCTGACCCGGAGCGGGGCGGCAGTGGCCCATCTTTCATTCGAAGAAGAAGTTGGCGAGCCCGCGAACCGCGTGACGATCGCCCTCGCGTGCGCCGAGCCCGCCCGCGTCGAGTGGGCGATCGAGAAGGGCACCGAGTGCGGCGCGGCGGCTTTCGTCCTCCTCGATGCCGAGCGGTCTCAGCGTTCACACGTCGCGGCGCTTTCGAAGAGGATTCCCCGGTTGGTTCGGATTGCGGAAGAGGCGACGAAGCAGTGCGACCGGACGATCGTGCCGGTCGTGGAGGGTCCGAAGAGCATCGAAGAGTTTCTTAGAGGGTTAAGAGAAGAGAGGCTGGTCGTCGCAGACCCGTCCGGATCGTCGCTCCGGGAGGCGGGAGGGCCGATGCCCTCGCGACGCACGCGCGTGCTGTCTGAGCGAAGCGAGTTCACGCGCGAAGGAGCGGGGGCGTCGGCCGGCCGAGAGCTCGTAGTGGCAATAGGCCCCGAGGGTGGATTCGCTCCGGCGGAGATCTCCTCATTCGCGGAAAAATCCCCGGTCTTTCTCTCCCTCGGCCCCCGGATCCTCCGTCTCGAGACCGCCGTGGTCGCGGCGCTCGTGCGATTGGTCGAGCCCGCCTGAATCGACCCCGAGCCGCCTGGTGGTTTCGGTTAGGATTCCGCCGCAGACGGAGGGCCTCATGAGTTTCGAGAACGTGAAGAAGGTCTGGATGAACGGGAAGCTGGTGGACCTCGCCGACGCGAAGATCTCCATCTTCACGCACGCCCTTCACTACGGGTCCGGCGTCTTCGAGGGCGAGCGCTGCTACAACACGGCGCGCGGGCCCGCGATCTTCCGGCTGGAAGATCATCTCGACCGCCTGTTCTGGTCCGCGAAGATCTACCGGATGGCGATCCCGTTCACGGTCGAGGAGCTCCGCAAGGCGACGCTCGAGGTCGTGCGCGCGAATGACTTCAAGGCCTGCTATATCCGGCCGCTTGTCTATCGCGGGTACGGCTCACTCGGCGTCAACCCGTTTCCGAACCCGGTGGACGTCGCGATCGGGTGCTACGAGTGGGGCAGGTATCTCGGCGCCGACTCGCTCGAGCAGGGGGTCGACGCCTGCTGCTCGTCCTGGATGCGCATCGCGCCGAACACGATGCCCGCGATGGCGAAGGCCACGGCGAACTACGCGAACAGCCAGCTCATCAAAATGGAGGCCATCACGAACGGCTACCACGAGGGGATCGCGATGGACCACAACGGGCGCATCTCCGAAGGGTCCGGCGAGAATCTCTTCCTCGTGTGGAAGGGCCGCCTCTACACGCCGCCGCTGTCGGCCTCGACGCTCCCGGGCATCACGCGCCTCTCCGTCATCCAGCTCGCCCGGGAGCTCGATTTCCAGATGGAGGAGAAGACGATTCCACGCGAGATGATTTACGCGGCCGACGAGATGTTCTTTTCGGGCACCGCCGCCGAGATCACCCCGATCCGCTCCGTGGACCGCATCCCGGTCGGGAACGGGAAGCGTGGTCCGATGACGGAGGCCTTGCAGAAGGCCTTCTTCGACATCGTCGAGGGCAAGGTCGCCGACCGCTACGGCTGGCTCACGCCGGTGTACGCGAGCGTGCCGGCCGGCGTGCAATAGCGCCTCACGGACGCTTGCGCCTCGTCTCAATGAGCTGCGCCATGATCGCGATCGCGATCTCTTCGGGCGATTCCGCGCCGATGTCGAGGCCGATCGGGTTGTGCGCACGATTCAGCTCGGCCTCGGTGAAGCCTTCTGCGCGCAGCTCGTCGAAGAGGGCCTTGCGCTTCGCCTTGCTTCCGATCATTCCGAGATAGGCGAGCGGAACGCCACGCAGGCGCCGAAACGCCTGCCCGTCCGTGACGTGGCCGCGCGAAACGATCGCGACCGAGTCGCGCGGAGCCGGGACGGGCAGATCCGCGTAGTCGTCTGCGACGCGCACGAGCCGGGCTCCCTCCGGAAACGCCGCCGGGTCGAGCTGTGCCGGCCTCTCGTCGGCCACCGTGACCTCCCACCCCGTGAAACGCGCGACACGCGCGAGGGCGCGTCCGCAGTGGCCCGCGCCGACGACGAGAAGATGAGGCGCGCGCTCGACGATCTCGAGGAGCACGGTCACCGTTCCGCCGCAGACCGCGCCGAACGCGTTCTCTCCCGACGGGACAAAGTCGTAGTCGCGCGTGAAGGGGAGGCCGTGGGCGTCGAGAAGCTTGCGGGCATCGGCGAGAACGAGCGACTCGAACTTGCCGCCCCCGATCGTCCCCACCGACGAGCCGTCCGGCAGCACGAGCATCCGCGCCGTCGTCTCGCGCGGCGTCGAGCCCACGGCCGATACGACGGTCGCCATCGCGAGACGGCCGTACCGCTCCAGGAATCCGGGGAGTTCGGTGAGAATCTGGCTGCTCATCAGGAGAGGGAAGAATAGATTTCTTAGAAGTGAAAAGGTGAAGGACGAGACGCGAGCAAATCGCTCGGCGTGTCGACGTCCCGAAGAATCGTTTCGTCGAAACCTTCGAGGTAATGGACCGTGACGTCGGGTTCGTCAAAGAGCTGGTTGAGCCGCGCGGAGTCGGGCCACGACAAGACCCGTGCGCCGAGCGCCGCGGAGATCAGGAGCGGGTGGCCGCGTCGGCCGGCGTGCGTCGGGACGACGAGACTCGACCCGCCTGCGTCCAGTGACGTCGCGGCAGCAAGCGCCGTTCGAAGAGACTCCATGCTGAGAAAAGGAAGATCGGCGGGGGAGATGGCGATGTGCGTCGAGCGAGCAGCCGTTGCGGCGAGCCCGGCCTTGACCGAAGAGAACATGCCTGCGTCCCAACGAGGATTCTCCACGAATCGAACAGACGTTGCGGCCGATTCGTCCCCATTCACCTTTCTAAGTAGGTTCTCTTCGATCGTTCCTCGAATCGCGTCCGCATCCTTCCCCAGCACCACGATGACCTCGTCGAACCCCGATCCGAGCCACGTCTCCAGCACCCTCCGAAGCAAAGAAGTCCCCTCCGGTGGCACCGGAGCGAGCATCTTCGGCGAACCGAAGCGGCTCGAGGCGCCGGCGGCGAGGAGGACTCCGGAGACACGCACCGCCGGTCCGCTCAGTCTTCGCCCTCGAAGCACGCGCGACCCGCGCGGCAGTCGTCGAGGCAGGCGGGTTGGCCGTCCGGGCCGACGGGCCCCATGACCTGAAGGCACCAGTAGGCGGCGGAAGTCGAGGGATGCTCGCGCGCATGCTCGTCCCAGTCGCCCGTCGCGACGAACATCGTCTTCGTGCGGAGGTGGCGGCAGCGGAGCGCGGGGTCGAGGGTGACGGCGTCGGAGCCGCCTAGGCCGGAGGGCGCGCTCATCGGTGCTCCTCCGTCCCGTCCGGGAGCCCGGCCGACGCGAGGAGCGTCCGCCGGACGACCGCCGCGACCATCGGCAGCTTGTAGGCGTTCTTACCGAGAGGCGTCGCGCCCTCGAGCGCCGCCTCTCCGGCCTTCGCCGCGAGCGCCGCGTCGATCCTCTTCCCCTCGACGAGCGCCTCGGCCGCCTTCGCGCGCCAGGGCACCGGCGCCGCGGACCCGATCACGATCCGCACGTCCCTCGCGACGCCGCCCGTCTCGCGCCACACGACGGCCGCGTCGGCGAGCGGCCAGTCGAACGCCTGTTTCTGCTTGATCTTCCGGTAGGCCGAGCGAACGCCCTCGAGCCTGTCGACGTGGATATCGACGACGAGCTCGCCGGGCTTGAGCGCGTTCTCCGCGAAGATGTCGACCTCGGGGCGGACGAAGAAGTCCGCGGCCGCGAACGTGCGGCCGCCGCCGGGCGCGAGCGTCTCGATTCGCGCGTTCAGGGCGACGAGCGCGACGCCGGCCGCCGAGGGGTGGACGATCGCGCAGGTGTTGTTCCCGAAGACCGCGTGGAACTCGTTCTCGCCGGACTTCGCGAGGCACTCGACGCCGCCCTTCTTGAGGCACTGGAACTCGGACGAGCGGAAGTACCAGCAGCGCGGGCGCTGGCAGAGATTGCCTGCGAGCGTCGCTGCGTTGCGGATCTGCGGCGTCGCGGCGCCCTCGCACGCGTCGGCGAGGGCGGGGAGGTCCTTCCGGAGGCCGGAGGCCACCGCGGAGAGAGTCACGAGGGCGCCAATGGAGATGCCACCGGAGGAATTCCTTAGAATGGAATTGTGGGAAGACAGCCGCCGGAGGTCGACGACCTGGTCGGGGGCGAGGTTGTACTCCTTGAGGCGGTCCAGCAGCTCCGTTCCCGCGCCTTTGGCTTCGGCGCTCTTCCCGGACTTGAGAGCCGCCGCGAGAGCGGATGCCGCCTCGTCCCAGCTGCGGGGCTGGACCCTTTCGAAGTTCTTCACGCCTTCACCTCCCGCTTCGGGACCGTTCCGAGGGCGTCGAGGATCCTCGCCGGGGTGATCGGAAGCGCCGTCGGCCGGATGCCCGTCGCGTGCGCGACCGCGTTTGCGACGGCGGCCGCCGTCGGCACGGTCGCGGGCTCGCCGATGCCGCGGGCGTGAGCGTTGTTCTTGCCGGGGTAGAAATCCACGAGGATCGGGACGATCTCAGGCGTGTCCTTGCTCCCGAGAATCTTGTAGAACTCGACATTCGGGTTCAGGACGCGGCCGGAGCGCTCGTCCACGACGCGCTCCTCGAAGAGCGCGTAGCTGATGCCCTGCAGGATGCCTCCGCGGATCTGGCTCTCGACGCCGGTCTTCCACACCGGCTGGCCGCAGTCGTGGACGGCGACCACTTTCTTCACGCCGACGACGCCGGTCTCGACGTCCACCACGACCTCGGCGAACTGGGCGCCGAAGATACGCGTGTCGGCTCCGTCGTAGTCCTTCGCGCGGTCTCCCGTCGCGACGAGCGTCTCGCCGGGGAGGCGGGAGCAGACCTTCCGGAAGTCCGCCGACTTGCCCTTCGCCGAGAAGACGCCGTTCGCGAGCGCGATCTCCCCGGCGGGAACGCCGAGGAGCTTCTGCGCAACGGCGAGGAGTTTCTCGCGCGCGTGGACGGCGGCGGCGCGGACCGCCGGGATGAGCGAGCCGATCGTGACGGAGCCGCCCGAGGCGGGCCCGAACGGGTAGCGCGAGTCGCCGATCTTCACGTTGACCCTCGCGACCGGGAGGCCGAGCTCCTCGGCGACGACCATCGCGATCGGCGTCCGCACGCCGCCCCCGATGTCCTGCACGCCGTTTTCGGCCTCGACGCTTCCGTCGCGGTGAATCCGGACGATGACCTGCGAGCCCGGCGCGACGAACGTGTACCAGACGGCGGCGGCGCAGCCGAGGCCGCGCCGGAGCGGGCTGCCGGCCGCCGTCGCGGCGGCGTTGGACTTCGAGATCTCGGCGCGGCGGGACCAGCCGATCTCCTTTGCGCCGATCTCCCACTCGGCGCGCCGGACCTCGGAGGGATCGTTCTTGAGGCGCAAGGCGAGCGGGTCCATCCCGAGCTTGTCGGCGAGCGTCTCGAGGGCGGTCTCGACGGCGAAGCAGCCCTGCGGGTGACCCGGCGCGCGCATCGCGCAGCCGGGGCCGAGGTGCGTGAAGACGTCGGATTCGGCGACGCGGACGGCGGGGAAGCCGTAGGCCGACTTCACGAAGCCGCCGGTGCCCGTGCCCGTCGCGACGCCCGCCGAGCCGAAGGACTCGTAATCTACGGCCGTGACCGTCCCGTCGTTCTTGTAGCCGAGCTTCACGCGGTTCCAGGAGTCGGGCCGGTTGCCCGCCGCGAGGTGCTCCTCCTTGCGGTCGAGCGCCATGAGGACGGGCTTGCCGGCCTTCTTAGCGAGCTTCGCGGCGAAGACGCCGTAGTCGCCCGCCCCGAACTTCGCGCCGAACCCGCCGCCCGTGAACTCGGCGCGGACGATCACCTTGTCCTTCGGGAGCTTGAGGACTCCGGCGAGCTCGTCCCGGACGCTGAACGTCCCCTGCGTCGAGGCCTGAACCTCGAGCGTCTCGCCGACCCACTCGGCGAAGAGGGCGTGCGTCTCGAGGGGAACGTGCGTCTGGACGGTCGTCGTCGTGACGACTTCGAGGGTCCCGTCGGCCTCGGCGAAGCCTTTGTCGACGTCGCCGCGGCCGGAGGCCTTCGGGCCGCGGACGTTGCCCTTCTGCTCGACGGACGCGGCAGCGCCGGGCACGTCGCCCGCGCTGCGCTTCTCCTCGACGGGCTTCTGGAAGACCAGCGGCGCACCCTCCTTGCGGGCGGCCGCGAGGCTCACGGTGTGGGGGAGGACGTCGTAGACGACCTTCACCGCGCGGAGCGCGTCCTCGGCCGCCGCGCGCGTGGGCGCCGCGAGCGCGAGGACGGCTTCGCCGTGGTAGCGGACCGTGTCTTTGCCGGGGTTCTCGAAGATGACGCCCGGCATTCTCTCGGCCTGAGAGGCATCGATCGAGACGATCTTCGCGTGCGCGTGCGGCGAGCGGAGGATGCGTGCGTGGAGCATGCCCGGCCGCCGCGCGTCGTGCGTGTAGACCGCGCGGCCCGTGACCATCTGCGGCCCGTCGAGGCGCGGGCGGCGCTTCCCGGTGACGGGGCGCTCGCCGACCTTGTACGGCGGCGGATCGCCGGCGGGGATCTCGACCTCCATGACGGTGGTCTTCCCGGCGAGGCCGACCTCGATCTTGGTCTTGGGGGCGTCAGCCACGGGTCACCTCCGGCTTGCCCTGCGCGGCCGCCTCACAGGCGGCGAAGACGCCCGTGTAGGTCCCGCAGCGGCAGAGGTTGCCCGCGACGGCTTCCTTCACGTCGTACGCGGAAGGACTCGGGTTCTTCGCGAGGAGGCCGGCGCAGGAGACGACCATCCCCGGCGTGCAGAAGCCGCACTGGAGCGCGTCCGCTTCGACGAACGCCTTCTGGATCGGGGCCATCGCCTCGGGGGAGCCGAGCCCCTCGACGGTCGTGACCTTCCGGCCGTCCGCGTCGTGGACGAGCATGAGGCAGGAGTTCACGGCGAGGCCGTCGAGGAGGACCGTGCAGGCTCCGCAGGCGCCGCGGTCGCAGCCCACTTTCGTGCCCGTCAGGCCCCACGAATCGCGCAGCGCCTCCGCAAGCGTCGTGCGCGGCTCGAAGGAGCCTGTCCGGGCGACGCCGTTCACCGCGATGCTGACGGGCATCGGTCCGGAGGGGTTCGCCGCCTCCAGCTCGTGGCGCGTTTCGACGAGAAGCGCCGTCGCGCCGGCCGAGGCGGCCGTGACGGCGGTCGCGATTCCCTTGATCAGGCCGCGGCGCGTCACGCCGCTCGTTCTGTCGGGTGGGTGAGACTTGTCGTCGGCCATCATCGTCCTCCCTCGGCGCCCCCGAAATATACAGCCGGATCGCGTCTCTACGTCACCCCGCGTTGACCCAAGTGCCTCAAATGCCTATCCTGCTTGGAATCCCGAAGGGTCCGGAGGGCGCTCATGCACATCAACGACCTGCTCAAGATCTCGGTCGAGCGGAAGGCGTCGGACCTCCACCTGAAAGTGGGCGCGCACCCGATCATTCGCGTGGACGGCGAGCTCACACCGCTCGTGGACCTGAAGCGCCTGATGCAGGAAGACACGATCGCGATGGCGTTCTCGATCATGTCGTCGCGGCAGAAGGAAAAATTCAAGAACAACTTCGAGATCGACATCGCGTACTCGGTACCAGGGCTCGGACGGTTCCGCTGCAACATTTTTCAGCAGCGCGGCACGGTCGGAATGGTCTGCCGCGTCATCCCGGCCCGCATCCTGACGATTCGCGATCTCCTGCTCCCGCCCGTCCTCGAACGGATTTGCGACGAGACGCGCGGTCTCGTCCTCGTGACGGGCACGACGGGCTCGGGCAAGTCCACGTCGCTCGCGGCCATGATCGACCAGATCAACTCGACGCGGGCCGAGCACATCATGACGATCGAGGACCCGGTCGAGTTCCTCCACCGCGACAAGAAGTCCATCATCAACCAGCGCGAGCTCGAGGTGGACACGCGCTCGTTCGCGTCCGCCATCCGCGCGGCTCTCCGGCAGGACCCCGACGTCATCCTCGTGGGCGAGATGCGCGACTTCGAGACTGTCGAGACGGCGCTCGTGGCCGCCGAGACGGGTCACCTCGTCATGTCCACGCTCCACACGATGGACGCGACCGAAACGGTCAACCGCATCATCTCGGTCTTCCCGCCGCATCAGCAGAAGCAGATCCGTCTCCAGCTCGCGGCCGTCATCAAGGCCGTCTGCTCCATGCGACTCCTCCCGCGTGCGGACGGCCTCGGCCGCGTGCCCGCCGTCGAGGTGCTCATCGCGACGAACTACATCCGCGACTGCATCGAGAACAAGGAAAAGACGAAGTACATCCACGATGCGATCAAGGCCGGCACCTCACAGTACGGGATGCAGACGTTCGACCAGTCCCTTTTCCAGCTCTACAAGACGGGCCTCATCACGCTGGAAGAAGCGATCCGCCGCTCGAGCAACCCGAACGAGTTCAAGCTCAAGGTGCAGGGCATCCAGTCCACGTCGGACATCGCGAACGAGCTGATGGAGGGCACGCTCGAGTCGGCGGAAGCCCTGGCCCCGCGGGACTCGGACTCGCCTTTCGACTTCTCGAACCAGACTGGCTGACGGCGTGGACGCCCGGAGCGCCGCGCTGGCCGCCCTGGCCCGGCGCGCGCACACGCGCCGGGAGCTCGAGCAGAAGCTGGTCCGCAAGGGGTTCGATCGGGGAGCGATCGGCGCCCTTCTCGACGAGTTCGCGGAGCGCGGCTGGCTGAACGACGCGAAAACGGCCGCCGCGCTCGCGGCGTCGCGGTCCCGCACCGGCCGGGGGCGCAGCCGGATCGCGGCCGAGCTGGCCGCGAAGGGCATCGCCCGGGCGGACGTCGATGCGGCATTGGCGACGCTCGATCCGGCGGAAGAGGCGAAGACCCTGCGGGCGACGCTCGAAAGACGGGCGCGAGCCCTTCCGGCCGAATTGACGCGGCAGGCGCGGTCGAAGAAACTCTTCGATCACCTCGTGAGGCGCGGGTTCGCCCCGGCCGCCGTCCTCGAGGCGCTCCACAGGAAAGGCGACGCGACCGATGACGAATCCTGACGGCTGGACCTCCCGCAAGGTCCGCGAGACGTTTCTCTCCTTCTTCGAGGAGAAAGGCCACACGCGCGTGGCGTCCTCCTCGCTCGTGCCCGCTGAGGACCCGACGCTGCTCTTCACGAACGCGGGCATGAACCAGTTCAAGGATCTCTTCCTCGGGCGCGAGAAGCGGGCCTACACGCGCGCGACGTCGTCACAGAAGTGCGTGCGGGCGGGCGGCAAGCACA
>PLZI01000017.1 GCA_003152095.1 Acidobacteriota bacterium
GCCGCCGCGCTGGCGGCGGCCGCCGCCGGGGGGGCCGTCGCCGGCGGGGCGGCGGACACGCGCTTCCCGTGGATCGCCGCGTGCGCGGCCGATCTCAAGGCGCACGCGGGCCGCAGCCTCGTGATCCCCGGCGAGCACGCGCCCGCCGAGGTCCACGCGATCGCACACCTCCTCAACGACGCGCTCTCCAACTTCGGTGCAACCGTGATTCTCACGGACCCCGTCGAGGCCGAATCCGTCGACCAACTCGCCTCGCTCGCCGCCCTCGTCGCCGACATGAAGGCTGGCGGCGTCGACACGCTTCTCGTTTTCGGCGGCAACCCCGCCTTCGACGCGCCGGCCGACCTCGGCTTCGCCGAGGCGCTTCAGAAAGTCGCTTTCCGGGCGCGACTCGGCCTCTACGACGACGAGACGAGTCAATACTGCCAGTGGCACGTGAACGAGGCGCATGAGCTCGAGGCCTGGAGCGACGCGCGCGCCTTCGACGGCACCGTGACGATTCTCCAGCCCCTCATCGAGCCGCTCTATGGCGGGAAGTCCGCGCTCGAAGTGCTCTGCGCGGCGCTCGGACAGCCGGCGGCGAAGGGGCTCGACCTTCTCAAGGCGCACTGGCAGAGGCAGCACCCGGAGGGCTTCGACGCCTTCTTCCGCAAGTCGCTTCACGACGGCTTCGTCGCGGGAAGCGCGCTGCCCGCGAAGGCCCTCAAGCCAAAGGCGAACGTCCCGGCACCCGGGGCCGCGGCTGGGGCCGGCCTGGAGATCATCTTCCGCCCCGATCCCGGCATCTTCGACGGCCGCTTCGCGAACAACGGCTGGCTTCAGGAAGTTCCGAAGCCTCTCACGAAGCTCACCTGGGACAACGCCGCGCATATGAGCGCCGCAACGGCGAAGAAGCTCGGCGTGAACAACGAGGACCTCGTCGGGATCACCGCGGGCGGCGCCACGATCGCGGCGCCCGTGTGGATCCTGCCCGGCCAGCCCGACGACGTCGTGACGCTGCACTTCGGGCACGGTCGCACGCGCGCCGGCCGCGTCGGCAACGGTACCGACGGGAAGGGCACCGGAGTCAACGCCTACCGCATTCGCATGACGACAGGCCTCTGGCTCGCGTCCGCCGCGGTGCAGAGGACCGACGGCACGCACGCGCTCGCCACGACGCAGCACCACTTCAACATGGAAGGGCGCCATCTCGTCCGCACGGGCACGTTCGAGGAGTACCGCAAGGACCCGGAGTTCGCCCGCAAGGTCGAAGAGATTCCCACGATCAGCATGTACCCCGGGTACACGTACGACCAGCACGCCTGGGGCCTCGCGGTGAACCTGTCGTCCTGCACGGGCTGCAACGCCTGCGTCGTCGCCTGTCAGTCCGAGAACAACATCCCGACGATCGGCAAGGACGAGGTGCGGCGCGGGCGCGAGATGCACTGGATCCGGATCGACAGGTACTACGAAGGGACGCCAGAGAATCCCGCCGTGCACAACCAGCCCGTCATGTGCATGCACTGCGAGCAGGCACCTTGTGAGGTCGTGTGTCCCGTCGCCGCCACGACGCATAGCGAGGAAGGCATCAACGAGATGACCTACAACCGCTGCATCGGGACGAAGTACTGCTCGAACAACTGCCCCTACAAGGTGCGGCGCTTCAACTTCTTCGACTACAACAAGGACAAACACCTCCCCGTCCTCACGCTCCTCGCGAATCCAAACGTCACGGTCCGCCAGAAGGGCGTCATGGAGAAGTGCAACTACTGCATCCAGCGCGTGAACCGCGCGCGCATGGACGCCGAGAAGGAGAACCGGCGGGTGAGGGACGGTGAGGTCCTCACGGCCTGCCAGCAGGTGTGCCCGACGGAGGCGCTCGTCTTCGGCGACATCAACGACCCGACGTCGAAGGTCGCGAAGCTGCGCAAGGAGCCTCTGGAATACCCGCTCCTCGCCGAGCTGAACACCCGGCCCCGCACGACCTACCTCGCGAAGCTGACGAATCCGAATACAGATTTGCTTGGAAAGGAATAGAGCGGCGATGTCCGCGAACGCTGAGCGTCCTCCCGTCATCGCCCCCGGCTACACGCCGGCGACGGTCACCGACAAGATCAGCGCGGTCGTCCTCAACAAGACGCCGAAGTGGTGGTACGTCGGCTTCGCGATCTCTTTTCTCGCGGCCCAGCTGCTCTTCATCACGATGGCGAAGCTCCTCGTCCTGACCGTCGGGATCTGGGGCATCAACATTCCGGTGGCATGGGGCATCGACATCGTCAACTTCGTCTGGTGGATCGGCATCGGCCACGCCGGCACGCTCATCTCGGCGATCCTGCTCCTCCTCCGCCAGACGTGGCGCACGTCCATCAACCGCTTCGCGGAAGCGATGACGCTCTTCGCGGTCGCGGCGGCCGCGCAGTTCGTCCTCTTCCATACGGGCCGGCAGTGGCTCGCGGTGTACTGGCTCTTCCCCTACCCGAACACGATGGGCCTGTGGCCGCAGTTCCGCAGCCCCCTCATGTGGGACGTCTTCGCCGTCTCCACCTACGCCACGATCTCGGCTCTCTTCTGGTTCGTGGGCCTCATCCCCGACCTCGCCACGCTGCGCGACCGCAGCAAACACTGGTTCGGGAAGATCACGTACGGGATGCTCGCGATGGGCTGGCGCGGCTCCGCACGGCACTGGCACAACTACGAGACGGCCAGCCTCCTCCTCGCGGGACTCGCGACGCCGCTCGTCGTCTCCGTCCACACCATCGTGAGCTTCGACTTCGCGGTCGGCATCATTCCCGGCTGGCACGCCACGATCTTCCCGCCCTACTTCGTCGCGGGCGCCATCTACTCCGGCTTCGCGATGGTGATGACGCTCTCGATCCCGCTCCGCAAGGTGTTCGGCCTCGAGGATTTCATCACGATGCGGCACCTGCAGAACATGGCCAAGATCATGCTCGCGACGGGCCTCATCGTTGCCTACGGCTACGGGATCGAGCTGTTCATGGCCTGGTACAGCGGGAACACCTTCGAGACTTTCATGATGAAGAATCGCATCCTCGGGCCGTACGGCTGGATCTGGGGGCTTCTCATCCTGTGCAATGTCCTCACGCCGCAGTTCCTGTGGCTGCGGAAGGTCCGCAACTCGGTCCTCGGGCTCTTTTTCATCTCGATCATCGTGAACATCGGCATGTGGCTCGAGCGGTTCGTCATCATCGTCACGAGCCTTCACCGCGACTTCCTGCCGTCTTCCTGGGGCATGTACACGCCCACCGTGTGGGACTGGTCCTTCTTCGTGGGCACGCTCGGCCTCTTTTTCTCCCTCATGTTCCTTTTCATCCGGTTTCTCCCCGTCATCTCGATCTTCGAGATGCGCACGATCGCGACCGGAGACCCGGCTGACGTGAAGTCAAAGGCGCATCCGTGAAGGGCTTCATCGGAAGGCTCTTTGCCCGCCATGTGAAGCCGGAGCTCGGCACGCCGGGCCCGCGCGTCTCGGGTGGCGAGCTGCCGCCGCACCTCTATGGCGCCATCGCGGAGTTCGCGAACGCCGATGCGCTGCTCCATGCGGTCCACGCCACCCGCAAAGAGGGCTATCAGGTCGTCGAGGCCTACACGCCTTACCCCATCGAGGAGCTGAACGACGCGATCGGCCACGGCCCGTCACGCGTGCCGCTTCTCGTCCTTCTCGGCGGGATCGCGGGCGGTCTTTTCGGATTCGGACTTCAGTACTGGACTTCGGTGATCGCCTACCCGCTGAACATCGGAGGGCGCCCGTACAACAGCTGGGTTTCGTTCATCCCGATCACGTTCGAGTGCACGATTCTCTTCGCGGGGATCGCGGCCGTGCTCGGCATGCTCGTCCTGAACGGCCTCCCGATGCCGTACCACCCGGTCTTCTCCGTGCCGCGTTTCCAGCTCGCTTCGCGCGACCGGTTCTTCCTCATGATCCTCGCGCGCGACCCGCGCTTCCGCGCCGGCGACACCCTCCGCTTCATGGAGACGCTCGGCGCGAGCCACGTCTCGGACGTGGAGGACTGATGCGCCGGGCACTCTTCCCGATCGTCGTGCCGGCCGCCTTCGCGCTCGCCCTTTCCGGTTGCCGGAACGACATGCACCATCAGGCCAAGATCAAGCCCTTTCGCGAGAGCAAGTTCTTCGCGGACGGCGCGTCGGCGCGCGCGCTGCCCGAAGGCACCGTGGCTCGCGGCTTCCTCCGCGAAGACGCCGCGCTCGCGCGCGGCCAGGGCCCCGATGGCAAGTTCGTCGAGCGGATTCCCGTGCCGCTCACGCGCGCGCTCCTCGCGCGCGGCCAGGAGCGCTTCAACATCTTCTGCTCGCCCTGCCATGGCCGGACGGGAGAGGGCCAGGGCATGATCGTGCAGCGCGGCTTCAAGCGCCCGAGCTCTTTCCACGTCGAGCGCCTGAGGGCCGAGCGCGCGGGCTACTTCTTCGACGTCATCACGAACGGCTTCGGGCAGATGTCGGGCTACGCCATGCAGGTGACCCCTGAGGACCGCTGGGCGGTCGTCGCGTGGATCCGCACGCTCCAGGCGTCGCAGCACATGCCCGGGGATTTTCTCGAAAGGGAAGACAGAGAACGCCTCGACAAATGAACGAAACCAACCAGTCCTGGGCCCCGCCCCTCGCCGATCTCGCTGTCCTCGGGCGGCGCGGTCTCATCGTCGGGGCGCTTGCCTCCGCCGTCTCGGCGGTCGGCCTCATTTCCAACCCCGCCCAGTTCTACCGGTCTTACCTCGTGGCGTTCGCGCTCGTCCTCGGCGTCGCCCTCGGAAGCCTCGCGATCTCGATGCTTCACCACATGTCGGGTGGCGCCTGGGGCCTCGTCATCCGGCGCATCCTCGAGGCATCCTCGCGCACACTGCCGCTCATCGCGCTCTTCGCGGTCCCGCTCCTTTTCGGGCTCAAGTATCTCTATCCGTGGGCCGATCCGGCGCGGGTCGCGGGCGACGCCATCCTGCGGCACCGCGCCGTCTATATGAATCCGACTTTCTTCGCGATCCGGCTCGGCATCTGCCTGCTCCTCTGGACGCTCTTCGCGCAGGTGTTGAGCCGCCTTTCGAAGAGGCAGGACGACGCGCCCGCGCCGGGACTCGAGCGCCGGATGCAGCTCGTCGCGGCGCCCGGCCTCGCCCTCTATTGCCTGCTCGTCAGTATCGCCTCGGTGGACCTTCTCATGTCGCTCGACCTGCATTGGTTCTCGGCGATCTACGGTGTGTACGTGGTCGGCGGCCAGGCCCTCTCGGGCCTCGCCTTCACGCTCCTCGTGAGCCTCTTCCTCGCGCGGAGGGACCCGATGCGTGACGTCCTCCAGCCCCGGCACGTGCACGACCATGGGAATCTCCTCCTGGCGTTCACGATGCTCTGGGCGTACTTCGCGCTCTCGCAGTTCCTCATCATCTGGTCGGGAAACCTGCCGGAGGAGATCGGTTTCTTCCACGACCGCCTCACGGGCGGCTGGGGCGCCGTGTCGCTCTTCCTCGCGCTCTTTCATTTTGCCGTGCCGTTCGTCTTCCTTCTGTCGCGCGATTTCAAGCGCAACATCGGGAAGCTGGCGTGGGCCGCGGGGCTCCTCCTCTTCATGCGTTGGGTGGATCTCTTCTGGCTCGTATCCCCCGCCTTCCACCCCGGCACGCTGAGCTTCCACTGGCTGGATGTGACGACGCCCGTCGCGCTCTTCGGCCTCTTTCTGGCGGCGTTCGCGCGGGAGCTCGGCACGCGCTCGCTTCTTCCCGTGAACGACCCCGAGCTCCCGGTCGCGCTCGAGGTGCACGCCCATGGCTGAGGCGCCCATGACCGACAAGGGAAGTCACGGCCCTCCCGCCTCCGGCGGCGGGCCGGTGGACCACGAGCTCGACTTCCGCGGGATTCTCGTCTTCGTCGGCGGTCTCGCGGCGGTCACGCTCGTCGTTCTCGCCCTGATGTGGGGCGTCGCGACCTTCCTCAAGAGCTCGCTCGTAAAGAGGGATCCCGAGCTGCCGGCGCTTGCCGAGGCTCGCGAGGCGCGCGTGCCTCCCGGGCCGAACCTGCAGCCAAATCCCTCCGCCGACCTCGCTGCTTTCCGCGCTGCCGAAGACACCGAGCTCGCGACATGGGCCTGGGTCGACAGGGAGAAGGCCGTCGCGCGCGTGCCGGTCGAACGCGCTCTCGAGATCGTCGCCTCCCGTGGGCTGCCCGCGCCGCCCCCCATGCCGCCGCCGGCGCCGGCGTCCGCCGCAGAGGTGGCCCCCCGATGAGGCGCATGTTCGCGGTCCTTGCGCTCCTGCTCGCTCCGGGCGCGCCCTTGTGCGCATCCGGGGCCCCGGGCTCACCCCCGCCGGAGGCCCCGCTGCCGCCCCCTCCCATCAAGGACGTGGGCTTCGACCAGAAGCTCGGCGACGCGATCCCGCTCGATCTCGTCTTCCGCGACGAGGCCGGCCAGAACGTTCGCCTCGCGCAGTACTTCGGGAAGCGTCCCGTCGTGCTGTCCCTCGTGTACTTCAACTGCCCGATGCTCTGCGGCATGACGACCGACGGCCTCGTGCGCAGCGTGCGCGCCTTGCGGTTCAACGTCGGGGTCGACTACGAGATTCTGTCCGTGAGCTTCGACCCGCGCGAGACGCCAGAGATGGCGTCGGCGAAGAAGGGTCCCGTCATGCGCCAGTACGGCCGCAAGGGCGGCGCGGAAGGCTGGCACTTCCTGACCGGCGACGCGGCCTCCGTCGCGGCGCTCACGAAGGCCGTCGGCTTCCGGTACGTGTGGGACGCGGAGCAGAAGCAGTTCGCCCACGCGACCGGCATCACGCTGCTCACCCCGCAGGGCCACATCGCACGGTACTTCTTCGGCATCGAATACCCGGCAAAAGATCTCCGCCTCGCGCTCATCGAGGCGTCGGAGGAAAAGATCGGTAATGTGGTCGACCAGCTCCTGCTCCTCTGCTACCACTACGACCCGAAGGCCGGCCGCTACACGGCCACCGTGCGCAACCTCGTGAGGGGAGCCGGGGCGATCACGTTCGTTCTGCTCGCGGGCTTCGTGACGATTCTGCTGTGGCGCGAGCACGCGGGCGCCGGAAGGCCGCCGCAATGATCCCGAGCTCTCCCGTCCTCCCCGACCAGGCTTCGGACGTCGCCCGGTCCGTCGACCACCTCATGCTCTACGCCCTGTCGGGGCTCGTCTTCTTCTCGGCGCTCATCGCGATTCTCGTCCTCGTCTTCATGGTGAAGTACCGCCGCAAGAGCGACGACGAGGTCGGAATCGACATCTACGAGACGAACCGGAAGTCCCACGTCCTCGAGCTCGTGTGGTCCGTGATCCCGCTCGGCCTCCTGCTCATCCTCTTCGCCTGGGGCACGAAGGTGTTCTTCGAACAGAACCGCCCGCCGGCGGGCGCCGCGCAGTACTGGGTCACGGGCCGCCAGTGGATGTGGAAGATTCAGCATCCCGACGGCCGCCGCGAGATCGACGAGCTCCACGTCCCGGTCGGCAAGGCCGTGCAGCTGAGGATGATCTCCGAGGACGTCATCCACGACTTCTACGTGCCCGCGTTTCGCATCCACGTGGACGTCCTTCCCTCGCGGTACACCACGTACTGGTTCAAGGCGAACCGCACCGGCTCGTTTCACCTCTTCTGCGGCCAGTACTGCGGTACCGAGCACTCCAAGATGGTCGGCCACGTCATCGTGATGGAGCCGCGCGCCTACGAAGCGTGGCTCGCCGGCGAGAAGACCTCTCCGTCGTCTTCGGCCGTCGCATCCGGCGACGAGCTGTTCGTCGCGAAGTCCTGCAACACCTGCCACCGGCCCGACAGCTCGGCGCGCGCGCCGATCCTGAACGGGGTGTTCGGGACGCAGGCTTCCCTCAACGACGACACGAAGGTCCTCGTGAACGAGGATTACATCCGCGAGTCGATCCTGAACCCCGCCGCGAAGGTCGTGGCCGGCTACCAGCCCGTCATGCCGACGTTCAAGGGGCAGATCTCCGAGGAGGAGCTCATCCAGCTCGTCAACTACATCAAGTCCCTCAAGGCCGCGCCCGCGGCGACCGCGGAGGCCGGGAAATGACGACGACCCCATCCGCAGCTCGCACGGCCGGGGCCGCGATGCCGGACGGCAGCCCGCGCACCCATTACCTCAACGCCACGTATGGCCTGAAGTCCTGGCTCCTCACGAGGGACCACAAGCGCATCGCGCTCCTCTACCTCGTCTCCATCAGCGTCTTCTTCGCGCTCGGCGGCCTCATGGCGGTTCTCATCCGCATGGAGCTCGCGACGCCGGAAGGCGACCTCTTCCAGCCGGATATCTACAACCGCCTGTTCACGATGCACGGCGTGCTGATGATCTTCTTCTTCCTGATTCCCGGGATCCCGGCCGTCCTCGGGAACTTCCTGATCCCGCTCATGATCGGCGCGAGGGATCTCGCCTTCCCGCGCATCAACCTGCTCTCGTGGTACCTCTACTCGATCGGCGGCCTCTTCACGCTGTGGGCGCTCCTGCACGGCGGCGTCGACACGGGGTGGACGTTCTACACGCCGCTCTCGACGAACTACGTGAACACGTCCGTCATCACCGTGGGCGTCGGGATCTTCATCGCCGGCTTCTCGTCGATTCTCACCGGCCTGAACTTCGTCGTCACGATCCACCGCATGCGCGCGCCCGGCCTCACGTGGTTCCGGCTGCCGCTTTTTGTGTGGGGCGCCTACGCGACGAGCCTCATCCAGATCCTCGGGACGCCGGTCATCGCGATCGCCATCCTCCTCGTCGCGGCCGAACGCACGCTTCACATCGGGATCTTCGATCCAAAGCTCGGCGGCGATCCGATCCTCTTCCAGCACCTCTTCTGGTTCTACTCGCACCCCGCCGTCTACATCATGATTCTGCCCTCCATGGGCGTCGTCAGCGAGCTCGTGGCCACGTTCTCGCGCAAGCCCATTTTCGGCTACAAGTTCGTCGCCTTCGCGTCCATCGGCATCGCCGTCCTCGGCTTCTTCGTGTGGGGACACCACATGTTCGTTTCCGGGCAGTCGATCTACGCGGGCGTCATCTTTTCGGTCCTGTCCATGCTCGTCGCGGTGCCCTCGGCGATCAAGGTCTTCAACTGGACGGCCACGCTCTACAAGGGCTCGATCTCGTGGGACACCCCGATGCTCTATGCGCTCGGCTTCATCGGCCTCTTCACGATCGGCGGCCTCACGGGCGTCATGCTCGCGACGCTCGGCATCGACGCGCACGTGCACGACACGTACTTCATCATCGCGCACTTCCACTACATCATGGTCGGCGGCGCGATCATGGGTTATCTCGGAGGCCTCCACTTCTGGTGGCCGAAGATCACCGGCCGCATGTACCCGCTGTTCTGGTCGAAGCTGTCGGCGATCGTCATCTTCATCGGCTTCAACGTGACGTTCTTCCCGCAGTTCATCCTCGGCTACCTCGGGATGCCGCGGCGCTATCACTCGTACCCGCCCGAGTTCCAGGTCCTGAACGTGATGTCGTCCGCCGGGGCTACCGTGCTCGGGCTCGGCTACCTCATGCCGCTCGTCTACTTCATCTGGTCGATACGCTACGGCCCGAAGGCGCCCTCGAACCCCTGGGGCGCGACCGGCCTCGAGTGGCAGACGACGTCACCTCCGCCCGTCGAAAACTTCCTGACCCAGCCAATCGTAACGGCACCGCCGTACACGTATCCGGCCCCGAAGCGAGCCCCGGAGGTGACCCGTGGCGTCTGAAGGGCACGGACACGACCTGCCGGGTCTCGCCCATCATTTCGACAGCTACGCGCAGCAGAGGGACTCCGCCACGCTCGGGATGTGGACGTTCCTCGTCACCGAGATCCTGTTCTTCGGCGGCCTCTTCGCGGCATACGGCGTCTACCGCTCGCTCTATCCCGAGGTCTTCCGCGCCTCCAGCCACACGCTCTCCATCCAGCTTGGCACGTTCAACACGGTCGTCCTCATCGCGAGCTCGCTCACGATGGCGCTCGCCGTGCGCGGAGGCCAGACCGGCAAGGGCAAGCTCGCGGCCGCTCTCCTCGTCCTCACATTGATCCTCGGGTCGGTCTTCCTCGTCGTGAAGGGATTCGAATACCACGAGAAGTTCGTCGAGCACCACGTCCCGGGCGCGAGCTTCCACTTCGAGGGGCCCGACGCCCCGCACGCGCAGCTTTTCTTCAGCCTCTACTTCCTGATGACCGGGCTGCACGCGCTCCACATGATCATCGGCATCGTCCTCGTGGGTTATGTCGCGATAAGGGCCGCCTCCGGAGCCTACACGCCCGAGAACTACAACTTCCTCGAGGGCACGGGCCTCTACTGGCACTTCGTCGACCTCATCTGGATCTTCCTGTTCCCGCTCCTCTACCTCATTGGGAGGCATTGATGCCGGCGCACGTCCAGCCTGTCCGCGTCTACTTCGGCGTCTTCGCGGCGCTCATGGCGTTCACGGCTCTCACCGTCTTCGCGTCGTTCGTGAACCTCGGGCACGCGAACACCTTCGTGGCGCTCGGCATCGCGGCCGCAAAGGCCACGCTCGTCATCCTGTACTTCATGCACGTGAAGGGGAACACGAAGCTCGTGCCGGTCGTCATCCTGTCCGGCTTGTTCTTCCTCCTGCTCCTGTTCCTCTTCCTGGCCGCGGACTACGGCACGCGCGGCTGGCTCGGCGTGCCGGGGCGCTGACGGAGGGGCGATTCGGTCCTCTAGCTCCAGAGGTGTTCGCGGTCCGGCCGGACCGTCACCACATCCGGGCGCTCGCGCACGACGCTCTGCACGACGTGGCAGTCCCAGCAGACGGGCTTGTGGGTGGCGAAGAGGTCGGGCAGCGTCTCCGGCTTCACGTCTTTCCACGAAACGGTCACCCGGTCGGGCGAGAGGAGGGCCGGGCGGTGCTCGGTCCACGTCACCTCGGGGATCGGCTTCCCGCAGAAGACGCAGGACTGGCCGCGATACCAGTCGGCCACGATCGTGCGAACGAGGCACGCCTTCGGGTCGCGCTCGACTTCGCCGAGGCACTCCTGCCCGCACCCCGCCTTCTCGGGCCAACGCGAGCAGTTCGTCAGGCGAAGGCGCGGCGATTCGTCGCCAAGCAGGGTGAGCGCCGCGCGGATCGAGTCGAGCTCGACCGCTGCGGGCTGTTTCGTCTCGGGACACGTGATGAGACGCTTGCCACGATACGTGCGGTAGACCGGCACCAGGGTGAAGACACCGAAAAGCAAAAGGGCGGCGGCGAGGATGAGCAGCACGATCGGGAGACTCATAGGCACCCTCTTTTCTTTTGTGCCAGGCCAGACGCGGCGTCCATGATTCTGCCGCATCAGGAACGTCCTGTATATTTCGGTCCGGCGGCCCGGCAACGGCCCCGTTCGCGCGCGCCCCGATTTCCTCATGAGAGACCTCCCCCGCTTCTTCCGCTATTTCCGTCGCCGTCCCGGCGCCTACCTGGCCGGATTCGCCTCGATCCTCGCCTCGACGGGCCTCTTTCTCGCGATGCCCGGCATCGTGCGGCGGGCGATCGAGGAGCTCGGCGCGGGAGTGACCAAGGAGCGGCTCTTCCGCCTCGCGGCGCTCATCGTCCTCCTCGCCGTGGGCGACGCGATCGCCCTTTTCCTCACGCGGCGCATCCTGATCGGCGCCTCGCGCCACATCGAGTACGAGATGCGGCAGGACCTGTTCGAGCACCTGCTGCGCCTGCCCGTGCCGTGGTATCGGAAGAACCGCGTGGGCGACCTCATGAGCCGCGCCGTGAACGACCTTTCGGCCGTGCGCATGCTGCTCGGACCCGGGATCATGCAGGCCGCGAACACGTTTTTCGTGGGCAGCGTGGCGCTCGCGCTCATGTTCATGGTGTCGCCCGCTCTGACGGGCGTCGCCCTCGCGGTGCTGCCGATCGTCGCCGTGGCGACGAAGGTCATGGGCCAGGCCACGCACCGGCGCTTCACGAAGATCCAGGAGTTCTTCGCCGAGATTTCCGCCGAGGCGCAGGAGAACTTCTCCGGCGCCCGGCTCGTGCGCGCGTTCGCGCGCGAGGCCAGCGAGGAATTCCGATTCGACGCGAAGAACCGCGAGTTCAAGCGCCGCAATCTCGGCCTCGCGCGCCTGAACGCGCTCTACTTCCCGCTGCTCCAGCTCCTCGTCGGCGTCGGTTTCGCGCTCACGCTCTGGGCCGGTGGCCGCTTCATCCTCGCGGGGAAGCTCACGGTCGCGCGGTACGTGGAGTTCAACCTGTACATGATCGAGCTGATCTGGCCGGCGACCGCGCTTGGCTGGGTCGTGAACCTCTGGCAGCGGGGGTCGGCTTCGTGGAACCGCATGGTGGACATCTGGGAGGCCGCACCGCAGCCCGCCGAGGCGGACAGCGGCGAACGCCTCTCCGGCGACGTGGAGTTCCGGGGGCTGTCCTTTGCGCACGGAGAGCGGGTCATCCTCTCGGACGTCACGTTCCGCGTCGCGCCCGGCACGACGATCGCCATCGTGGGCCGCACGGGCGCCGGCAAGTCCACTCTCCTGAATCTTCTCCTGAGACTCGACGACCCGCCGGTGGGCACGATCTTCATCGGGGGCCGCGATCTGACGGAAATCCCGCTGCCCGTCCTCCGGCGGAACGTCGTCGCCGTGCCGCAGGAGACGTTCCTCTTTTCGGACACGCTCGCGAACAACGTGGCCTTCGGGCGGCCTTCGGCGACGCGCGAGGAGATCGAGCGCGCCGTGGCGGCCGCGGGGCTCGCGCCCGACGTCGCGCGGTTCCCGAGGGGCCTCGACACGCTCGTGGGCGAGCGGGGGATCACGCTCTCCGGAGGACAGAAGCAGCGCACGGCGCTCGCGCGCGCGCTCCTGACGGATGCGCCCGTCCTCGTCCTTGACGACGCGTTCTCGTCCGTCGACACGGAGACGGAGGCGAAGATCCTCGACACTCTCAAGGCCGCGGCCGGCGAGCGGACCGTCTTTCTCGTCTCGCACCGCCTGTCCACGCTCCAGAACGCCGACGTCGCGGCCGTGCTCGACGGCGGCCGGATCGTGGAGATGGGCACGCACGCGGAGCTGCTCGAAAAGGGCGGCGTCTACGCGGCCATCGCCGAGCGCCAGCGGCTCGCCGAGGAGATGGAGGCCGCCTGATGGCCGAGACTCCTCACGAGGAAGAGATCCTGGGGAAGGCCTTCGAGCCGCGCCTCGCCAAGCGGCTCTTCTCCCTCGTGCGCCCGTACCGGCGCTACGTGGTCGGGTCTATCGTCGTGCTGCTCCTCGAGTCGGTCGCCCAGCTCGCGGGGCCGCTGCTCATGGCGGCGGCGATCGACCTCCTGTTCACGAAAGGACGGACGGGTGCCGGCCCGGCCGCGCGCTCGGTGGACGGCTTTTTCCGCTCCTTTGGCATCGACCTCGGCGCGGGGCACGGCATCGAGTGGATCGCGGCGCTTTCGATCCTCATGGCTGTGCTCGCGTTCGTCTTCATGGTGGTCATGGTCGCGTGGACCTCGCAGATGGGCCAGGGCGTCATGTTCGACCTCAGGACGCAGATCTTCTCTCACCTCCAGCGCGCCGACATCGCCGTCTTCGACCGCACGCCCGTGGGCCGGCTCATGACGCGCCTCACGACGGACGTCGACGCCTTGAACGAGCTTTTCACCTCGGGCTTCGTCGCGCTCCTCGGCGACGTGGCCGTGCTCGGCGGAATCGTGGCGATCCTCTTCGCCCTCGACGCGACGCTCGCAGCGATCACGTTCGCGATCCTCCTGCCGATGCTCTGGGTGACGAACTGGTTCCGCAAGGGCGCGCGCGACACCTACCGCGACGTGCGCGTGAAGATCGCCCGCGTGAACGCGTTTCTCCAGGAGCACATCTCCGGAATGAACGTCGTGCAGCTCTTCCGGCACGAACCGGTTTCGCGCCGGAGCTTCGCTGACGTGAACGACGCGCACCGGCAGGCGAACCTCGACTCGATCTTCTACTACTCGGTCTTCTACCCGGCCCTCGACTTCCTGTCGGCGGTCGGCATGGCGTCGATCGTGTGGTACGGCGGCGGCGAGGTGCTCCGCGGCCGCATGACGCTCGGCGCCGTCGTGGCTTTCCTCCAGTACAGCAAGCGCTTCTACCGCCCGCTCATGGACCTCTCGGAGAAGTACAACATCCTGCAGGCCGCGATGGCCTCCTCCGAGCGGATCTTCCAGCTCCTCGACGCGCAGCCGGCGATCACGGCGCCGGCCGATCCGGTCGCCCCGAAGGGGCCCCTTCACGGCGACGTCGCGTTCGAGGACGTGCGCTTCTCCTACAAGAAGGATGAGGAGATTCTGAAGGGCGTCTCGTTCCACGTGCCGCCCGGGCGCACGGTCGCGCTCGTGGGCGCGACGGGCGCGGGCAAATCCACCGTCCTGAACCTCCTCCTGCGCTTCTACGACGCGACGGAGGGGCGCGTCCTCGTGGACGGCATGAACGTGCGCCGATACGACCCCGTGCGCCTGCGCGAGCACTTCGGTATCGTCCTCCAGGACACGTTCCTCTTCACCGGGACGATCGCGGAGAACGTCTCCTTCTTCGATCCGGACATGCCGCGCGCGCGCGTCGACGAGGCCTGCATCGAGGTCGGCCTCGCGCCGCTCCTCGCGCGCATTCCGGGCGGCCTCGACGCGAAGCTTTCCGAGCGCGGCGGCGGCCTCTCCGTCGGCGAAAAGCAGCTCGTCGCCTTCGCCCGCGCGCTCGCGCGCAACCCGCGCATTCTCATCCTGGACGAGGCCACGTCGTCCGTCGACCCCGAGACCGAGAAGACGATCGAGCGCGCCGTGGCGCGACTGCTCGCGGGCCGCACGTCGATCGTCGTCGCGCACCGCCTCTCGACGATCGTGCGCGCCGACCAGATCCTCGTCCTCTCGCACGGCGAGGTGAAGGAGTCCGGCACGCACGCCGAGCTCCTCGCGAAGAACGGGCTCTACGCCCGCCTCTACACGCTGCAGCTCAAGGACCGGGAAGTGGCAGCGTAGGCGGGATGACCGACAAGGACTACGATCTGGTCGTGAGAAAATGGGACGTGCTCGTGATCCACCGGCCCAAGGCCGGAGCTCCGCCGCCGGGAAAGGTGAAGCTGCCGCCCCGGTTGAAGACCAAGCGCGACATCGTGGAGATTCTCCTGGAGGAGCGCCAGAGCCACCGGTGATGCGGTGCCGGCGATCCTCGAGCGCGCGGCTCAACCGCTTCCCACAGTTCTCGGAACCCTCGACGCCATCCATCTTTCGACGGCGCTCCTCTGGCAGAAGGTCGAGGCAGAGCCTGTTTCCTTCGCCACGCACGACCTCGCGCTGGCTCGTGCGGCCCGGGCATGCGGGCTGGCCGTGATCGGGACTCCCTGAACGAGTCGAGGCGGAGCCCGAGCAACGGCCGCGCACGCGAGCTGACGCCGAGTCAGTTCTTCTGCCGCTGCTTCATCATGTCCTCGATCTGCTAGCGCTGCTCGGGGGTCATGTTCTCCATCGCCTTCTTCATCTGCGCCGCGCCGCATGAGGCCGCGCATCGACTCGTAGCTCAGCCCCATGATGTCCTTCGTCGTCCAGACCTCCATCTCCGAGCGGTCGCCCGGGCGGGACGTGACGATCCTCGAACGACACGACGACGAGCGTCTCATCGAGGCCCCATTCTCGCGACTCCGCTATCCTCCGCCCGTGGACTCCATCGTCGTCACCGGCGGGGCCGGTTTCATCGGCTCGAACCTCGTCCGGCTGGCGCTCGCGAAAATGCCCGACCGCGTCGTCGTCGTCGACAAGCTCACGTACTCGGGACACCGCGCGAGCCTCACGGACGTCGAGAAGCACCCGCGCTTCACCTTCGTGGAGGCGGACATCGCCGACCGGCGAGCCATGCGCTCGGTCATGGCAACCCACCGGCCGCGCGCGGTCCTGAACTTCGCGGCCGAGACGCACGTCGACCGCTCGATCGACGGCCCGGACGCGTTCATCCGCACGAACATCAATGGCACGTACGAGCTGCTCGAGGCCTCGCGCGCGCACCTCGCGACGCGGACAGCCGGCGACGCGGAACGCTTCCGCTTCCTTCACGTCTCCACGGACGAGGTCTACGGCACGCTCGGAGAGACGGGCCTCTTCTCCGAGGAGACGCCCTACGCCCCAAACTCGCCGTACGCCGCCTCGAAGGCCGCCGCCGACCACCTCGTGCGCGCCTGGCACGAGACGTTCCGCGTGCCCACGCTCCTGACGAACTGCTCGAACAACTACGGGCCGTACCAGTTCCCCGAAAAGCTCATCCCGCTCATGATCCTGACCGCTCTCGAAGGCAAGCCCCTGCCCATCTATGGCGACGGCGGCAACGTGCGCGACTGGCTCTACGTCGAGGATCATTGCCGCGGCATCCTCCTCGTCCTCGAGAAGGGCGCGCCCGGAGCCAAGTACAACATCGGCGGCGGCAACGAGCGGACGAATCTCCAGATCGTCGATCGACTCTGCGAGATCCTCGAAAGTGAGCGGCCCGCGTCGGGCAATGCCGCTTTTTCTTCGAATGGAATACGGAGCTACGCGCAGCTCAAGACGTTCGTTCCGGACCGGCCAGGCCACGATCGCCGCTACGCGATCGATGCAAACAAGATCCGCCGCGAGCTGGGCTGGCGGCCCTCTTACTCATTCGAAGAAGGTCTTCTTCGGACCGTGAAATGGTATCTATCGAACCAGGACTGGTGCAACGCGGTCCAGGCGGGCAAGGATGCGCGCGCCCGCCTCGGCCTCGCGACGACGCCCGCGCGCGGAGCCCGCGCGTGAAGGGCATCATCCTCGCCGGCGGCTCCGGCACTCGCCTCTTCCCACTCACCATTGCGGTGAGCAAGCAGCTCATGCCGGTCTACGACAAGCCGATGGTTTACTATCCGCTGTCGGTCCTGATGC
>PLZI01000039.1 GCA_003152095.1 Acidobacteriota bacterium
TCCTGCTGCTTCTGGCGCTGGCGCTCGTGCGCGCGGCGCTCCTCCTCCGCGCGTTTCGCGGCCAGCGCGGCCTCGTGCTCTTTTCGCCACGCGGCCTCGATCTGCTCGCGCTCGTCGCGCTCATCCCCGGTCAGGAGGCCGGCCACCGTGACGAGGATCTCGCCGCGGCCCGCCTGGTTACGGATACACCCGACGATCTGCGCCCTGACCGGCGCGTTCGCGTCGGCGATGACCGCGGGAAGCCGGTTCGCGTCCGAAAGGAACATGCGCGTGAAAACGACGCGGCAGGTCCGGCCGTTCTCCGCGTTCGAAAGCGACAGCCAGAAATGGTCGCGCTCGTACTCGAGGCCGTGCGCGGCGAGCGCGTAGCCCGGCATCGCCTCGATGGCAAGGGCGGCCAGGAGATCGACGTGTTTCTCGCCGATTTCCTGCGTCTGCTCCATCGAGACGACGCGGTCGCGGAACATGCGTATGGAGCCCATCGCGCGAAGGATCTCATACGTCGATTCCACCGGCCGAGAGGACCCGCCGGGCGTGCGCCTCGGGCGTGAAGACCGTGCGACGATGCGCCGCACCGGCCGTGAGACGGGGTCCCAGCCCCTCCCGCACGAACCGGATCATCGCCGCGGCGAGGGCGCCCGCATCGCCGGGAGGCACGAGGAGGCCGCTCCGGCCGTCCTCGACGATCCCGAGAAGCCCGTCCACCGACGAGCCGATCACGGGCCTCGAGAACGCGAGGGCGTCAGCGGCGATTCCAGAACCCGTGGCGCGGCGGTAGGGGCACACGACGGCGTCGCACGCGGCAAACCAGTCCGCGCGCTCGTCCTCGGCGAGGTAACGCAGCTCGAGACGAACCCCTCTCGCCGGCCGCGCTGGAAGATCCCGAGCCTCGCCCCAGGGCTCGCCGGCGAGGACCAGCTGTGCTTCGGGGATGGTCCGTCGCACGTCGGCGAACGCCTGGAGCAGGACATCCCAACCCTTGTAGGGCCTCAGGAGCCCGCTGAAAAGGAAGAGCGGCGCGTTTGCCGGCACTCCGAGCCGGGCACGGGCCGGAGCTCGATCCGGGATCACCACCCGCGGCTCGGAGGGATGCGGAATCACCTCCACGGACGCATCGGGGCGTACCGAAACGATCTCTCGCGCGCTCCCTTCGTTCTGAACGACGAATCGATCCGCCCTTCGAAGGACCGCATGCGTCAGCACGCTCTTCAACGGGTTTCGCTCGTGGTCGTAGACGTTGTGGCAGAGAAGGAGCTTCCTGACTCCGCGACCCGGGCGGGAAAGGCCCGCGAACAAGAGAAGAACGTGCGGAGCGAAGAACGCGGTCCACCACGGAACGACGATGAGAGAGGCGCCGGACGCCAAGGTTTCCTTCGAAACAGAAGAGAACGAAAACGGGTTCATTCCATCGAGAATCGGCCGGATCTCACCCAGGTCTCCCGGAAACCCCTCTTTCCCTTCATCGAAAGAATTCTTTTCTCGATTCTTCGGTCCGGGATAGAGAAAGCCCGGATACATCCTGCGAAACGTGAAAACCGTGGGCTCCACGCCGAGCTGTTTCATCGCGCGCGCGAGTCGATGCGTCTGATCCGCGATACCGCTGCGCCAGGGGGGCAGGGGTCCGACGAGCGCGACCCGGGCCCTCATGGCGCCTCCAGGAGGAAGGCCTTCAGATACTCCCCTTCGGGGCAGTCGATCGAAACGGGGTGATCCGGTCCCGCACCGCGCCGCTCGAGGAGCCGCGCCGGGCGGCGTGCGTCGAGCGCGGCCGCGAAGATGACCTTCTGGAAGAGGTCCGGCGAGATGCAGCCCGAGCAAGAGCACGCGAGCAGAAGACCGCCCGGCGCGAGAAGCTGGAACGCGAGCCGGTTGATGTCCTTGTAGCCTCGGCACGCCCGGTCGACGTCGGCCTTCCGTTTCGCGAACGCGGGCGGGTCCGTCACGACGAGGTCCCAGCGCTCGCCCGCCGCGACACGGGCCCTGAGGTCGTCGAAGACGTCCGCTTCCCGCGTCTCGACGCGCGCTTCGGACCCCTCGAGGGCCTGTCCGTTGAGCCGGTGATTCACGCGCGCGAGCGCGAGCGCGGCTCCGGACACGTCGACGTGGGCGACGCGCGTCGCGCCGCCCGCGAGAGCGGCGACGCCGAATGCCCCCGTGTACGAGAACAGGTTGAGGACGCTCCGGCCCGCCGCGCAGGAGCGGACGAGGTGGCGGTTCTCGCGCTGATCGAGGAAGAAGCCCGTCTTCTGCCCCGCCGCGATCTCGGCCACAAAAGAAAGGTCGCGCTCGAGGAACGAGGCGCGCGCAGGCGGCGGCGGGCCCGCAAGCACCTCGTCGTCGAGGGGCAGTCCCTCGCCGTGCCGCGTCGGCAGGTCGTTCTTCTGGAGAATCGACGCTCCCGGGAATGCGCCCGCGAGAGCCGGAAGCCAGAGCTCTCGTGCGCGCTCCGTGCCCTCGGTCGTGGATTGCACGACGAGGACCTCGCCGTAGCGATCCACGATGAGGCCGGGCAGAAAATCGCCTTCCGCGTTCACGACGCGATACCCGTCTGTCCGGGGCGGCACGACGCGCCTCCTCAGATCCACCGCTTCCCGCACCCGCCGCGAGACGAAATTCGTGTCGAGCGGGCGGTCCTCGAACGTCCAGAAGCGCGCCACGATCGGCGCGCCGGGCGACGCGAAGCCGCGCGCGAGAAACGTGCCCGAGGCATCCCGCGCCTCGACGATTCCGTCGGGCGAGGCTCCTTCCTGCCGCGCGACCGCGCCCGAGAAGAGCCACGGGTGGCGCCGGCGCGTCGCCGCGTCGCGGCCCTTCGCGAGAGTGAGCGTCCGCACGCCCGGACGATACGCGAGGCCGATCACGTCCGGCTTGACGTGTTCGTCCCGCTGGCTGAGACTTCGGGGACGCATGCGCGAACGAAATCTGATTCCAACGCAAGTGCTCGCCGACGCGGAGACGGTGGACCCGATGGAGCTCACGCGGCTCGGCGTGGACGCGGCCAAGAAGCAGCACTTCGAGCGAGGCCTCATCCTGCTCTCGGAGGCCTACCGCATCTTTTCGCTCGAGCGGGAAGTGACAAGCGAGGCCGTACGCGATGCATCGTGGGAGAACGAGCCGGAGGCGCGCCGGCGCGCGCCCGGCGTCACCTTCTCCTATTACGGCCTCTGCCTCGCGTGCACGACCTCGACGCGCGCCGTCGAGGCCGCGAAGTTCTGCGAGATCGCGATCCAGAAGGAGCCCACCCGAGCCGAGCACTATGTCAACCTCGCGCGCATCTGGCAGGTAGGCCGCAAGCGCCAGAAGATGGTGCAAGCCCTCGACCGTGGCCTCGCCGAGCTTCCACGGAGCACCCCCCTCATCGCCCTCAGGAGGGAAGTGGGCATACGCGGCACCCCGCCCCTGAGTTTCCTTCCCCGGAGCAGCAAGCTCAACACGACAATCGGAAAGATCCTGCGCCGGCGGCCGAAGGGCTGAGCGTCAGTGGCGGAGGGCCGACAGGCCCATCCACACGGCCGCCGACACGGCGGCGGACGCCGGAATCGTGAGGATCCACGCGATCACGATGGAGCGCGCGACGCCCCAGCGCACGGCCGAGAATCGCCGGACCGAGCCGACGCCCATGATCGCGCCCGTGATCGTGTGCGTCGTCGAGACGGGCACGCCNNTGAGCGCCGTGATGCGCATCCCCATCGTGCGCACGATGCGCCAACCGCCCGAAAGCGTCCCGAGGCCGATCGCCGCATGGCAGATGAGGACGATCCAGAACGGAATTTCCAGGGTCTTCAGGTGACCCGTCGAGAACAGGAGCACGGCGATGATTCCCATCGTCTTCTGGGCGTCGTTCATCCCATGGCCGAAAGAGAACGCCGCCGCCGAGACGAGCTGGACCTTCCGAAAACCCTGATCGAGGGGCTCCGGTCGCGCCCGCCGGAACACCCACGCGACGGCCAGGAAAAAGACGAACCCGAGCACGAACCCGAGGAGCGGTGACAGGACGATGAAGACGAGGGTCTTCCCGATCCCGCGCGGAACGAGCGCTCCGGGCCCCGCCTTCACCATGGCCGCGCCGGCGAACCCTCCGATGAGCGCGTGCGAGGAGGAGGACGGCAGCGCCAGCCACCACGTGGTGAGGTTCCACACGATCGCGCCCGCGAGTGCCGCGAAGATGAGAACGGGATCCACGACGGCGGGGTTCACGATGTCCTTGCCGATCGTCTTGGCGACGCGCGTCTCGAGCGAGAAGGCCGCCGCGAAATTGAAGAAAGCGGCCCACGCGACGGCTATCTTCGGCGTGAGGACGCGGGTCCCGACGACCGTCGCGATGGAGTTCGCCGCGTCGTGGAAGCCGTTGATGAAATCGAAGGCGAGCGCAACGAATACGACGAAGAGAACGAAGCTCATCGGTGCCGCACGAGGCTCAGGAGGACTTCAGCACGATCTGCTCGAAGACGTTCGCGACATCTTCGCAGCAGTCCGTGGCCGCTTCGAGAACCTCGTAGATTTCCTTCCACTTCATGAGGACGATGGGGTCCTTCTCCGTCTCGAAGAGTTTCCCGATGGAAATGCGATTCAGGCTGTCGGCCTCGTTCTCGAGGCGGTTGATCTCCACGCAGATCTCCAGGATCGCGGCGGAGTTCTTGAGGTCGCCGAGGAGGCCGCTCGCGCGGAGGATCGCCTCGGCCGACTGCACGAGGATGGCGGTCGCCAACTTCAGGGCCGGCGTCGGCGCGGGGATCCGGTAGAGGACGAGACGCGCGGCGGCGGCGTCGAGGTAGTCGAGCACGTCGTCCAGCGCCTTGACGAGCGCGTGAATGTCCTCCCGGTCGATGGGCGTGATCCACGTCCGAGAGAGAAGCCCGAACGTCTGATGCGCGACCTGGTCGCCCTCGTGCTCGAGATGCTTGATCCGCGCGACTTTCAGCTCCACGTCGGTGAAGTCCGCGGCGAGCTGGTCGAGGGCTTTTGCGGCTTCGAGGATGATCTCGGCGGCGCGCGCGAACTGCGGGAGGAAGCTCTCCTCGCGGGGAAACAGCTTGATCACGGCGCCGGGGAGAATATCAGAGCGAATTCGCGCCGAATTCACGTGGACTTCGCGCGCGGGCGAGGCAGGATGGGCGCATGACGCGACGCTTCCTTGCCGTTCTCGCCTTCGTCCTCTCCGCCCCGGCCCTCCTCGCGGGTCCGTCGCCCGCGCCTGCGCCGCCAAAACCGAAGCTCGCGGTCGTGATCTCCGTGGACGGCCTCTCGTGGGCCCGCCTCGAAGGCTACCGGCCGCTCTACACGGCGGGCCTCAAGCGACTCCTCGACGAGGGCTTCGTCGAGCGCGCCGCGCGCTACCAGCACTTGAACACGGAGACCGGCCCCGGCCACGCCTCGCTCGGCACGGGCGCGCCCCCGCGCGTGACGGGCATCGTCCTGAACAGCTGGTTCGAGTACGGGCCGGACGGCGCGCTTCAGAACGTCTACTGTACGGACCAGAAGGATCCCGCGACCGGGCACAAGATCGCGGGCCCCGGCAACCTGCGCGTCCCGACGCTCGGCGACCGGCTCGTCGAAAGCGTCAAGGGCGCGCGCGTCGTGTCCGTCTCCGCGAAGGACCGCGGCGCGATCTTCCTCGCCGGGAAAAACCCTGCGCACGCCGTCTACTGGTACGACGGCGAGACCGGGCGCTTCCAGACCTCCGCCGCATACCGCCCCCCGACCGCGGCGGAGGCGATCGTGAAGAAGTTCAACGAGACGCGGGCGGGCGGCATGCTCCCGGCGCGCTTCGGGCTCGTGTGGGAGAAGCTGCCCGAGCCGGCTCCCGCGCCCGGCGCGAAGCCCGTTCCGACGGCCGTGCCTCCGGGCATCATCGCGCGCTTCCAGCTCCCGACGCACGGCCTCGGCTTCGGCCACGACCTCTCGACGTACGGCCGGGTCCCGGCCGGGCCTCCGTACGGGTACTTCGGCGGGATCTACCGCAGCCCGCTGATCGACGAGCTGACGGCCGACCTCGCACTCGCGTTCCTGAACGACCCGGGGTACGCGCTCGGGCACGGCGACGTCCCAGACCTCCTCGCGATCTCCTTCTCGGGCCACGACCCGGTCGCCCACGACTATGGCGACGAGAGCGAGGAGTCGCGCGACGCGCTGCGCCGGCTCGACCTCCAGATCGGCCGCGTCCTCGACGCGCTCGAGTCGAACTACCCGAAGGGGACCGTCCTCGTCGCGCTCTCGGCGGACCACGGCTTCCCCGTCATGCCCGAGGTCGCGAAGGCGCTCGACAAGACCGCGACAGGCGGTCGGATCGACGTCGGCAAGGAAACGCTCGACAACTTCAGGGAGCGGCTGAACCGGATGGTTGACGACGCGCTCTGCCTCGACCGCAGCGTCGCTCCCGTGCACGGCATGGACGGATGGGATCTCTACTACGGCCGCGCGGCGTTCCCCGCGATGAGCGCCGCGGGCGCGTGCGGGCCGGCGGGACGCGCCGTGACGCTCGCCGACGTGGACCGGGTGCTCCCGGGAATCGTACGCAACGTCTGGGACGCCGAGGTCGAGGACGTGCTCCTCGTGTCGCAGGCCGCGAGCTGGCCCGACACACCCGTGAACGGGTTCGTGAAAAACGACTTCGACGTGCAGCGCTCGGGCGACGTGATTCTCGTCCCGCGGTTCGGCGTGCAGACGACGTACAACCCCGGACGCGGCGCGATGCACGGCACGCAGTACGAGTACGACATCCACGTCCCGCTCGTGTTCTGGGGCGCGGTGAAGGCGGGCGCCTCCGACGCCGCATCGACGCCGTACGACCTCGCGCCGACCGTCGGGGGCTGGCTCGGCGTGGCGCTGCCGGACGCGGTCGGCAAGCCGCTCTCCCTGCCGCGGTGACGGACCAGGCCTCGACTCCGCCGCGGAAGCGGCGCCCGCGCTACCGCGGGACGCACCCGCGGCGGTTCGAGGAGAAGTACAAGGAGCGCGATGCAGCTCGATATCCGGAGGAGCACACCAAGATCCTCCTCTCCGGCAAGACGCCGGCTGGGAGCCACGTGCCCGTCCTCGTCGCGGAGGTGCTCGAGGCGCTCGCGCCGAAGCCCGGCGACGTCGCCGTGGACGCGACGCTCGGCTTCGGCGGCCACGCGTCGGCGCTCCTCCGGCGCGTCCTTCCCGGCGGCCGCCTCCTCGGGATGGACGTCGACCCCGTGGAGCTGCCGAAGGCGGCGGCGCGCCTCGAGGCTCTCGCGAAGGAGCTCGGCGCCGCCGATGCTGTGAGGACGGTCAAGCGCAACTACGCGGGCCTCCGGAAGCTCCTCGACGCGGAAGGCCTTGCGCGCGGCGCCGACATCGTGCTCGCGGACCTCGGCGTCTCGTCCATGCAGCTCGACGACCCGAGCCGCGGTTTCTCGTGGAAGCACGACGCGCCGCTGGACCTGCGGATGAATCCGGGAAGGGGCCAGCCGGCGGCCATGCTGCTGCAGCGGCTGACGACCGAAGAGATTGAAGATTTTCTTAGAAGGTATGGAGACGAGCCAGAAGCGGAACGAATCGCGGCGGCGCTGCGGGAGACGATCGAAGCGCGCCGCGGCGAAAGCCCCATTCATCTTCTAAGCACTTCGGACGTCGCGGCTGCGGTGGAGCTCGCCTACCAGGGACGAGCGGACCGTCTTGCGTCCGAAGCAAAGAAATCTTCCCTGCAGCGCACCTTTCAGGCTATCCGCATCCTCGTCAACGACGAGCTGACCGCGCTCGACGCTTTCCTCCGCGACCTGCCCCACTGTCTTGCGCCCGGCGGGCGCGCCGCGATTTTAGCGTTTCACTCCGGCGAGGACCGCCGAGTGAAGAAGGCGTTTCAGGCAGGCGTCGAGAGCGGCCTGTACGCGCGCGTCTCGAAGGACGTCGTCCGCGCCTCGGCAGAAGAGAAGCGCCTCAACCCGCGTTCGTCACCTGCGAAGCTGCGCTGGGCGTTGCGAGCGGGGTGAGGCGCCAGCCTGCAAGCGCGAACGATCCGCGCTTCTCGCCCATGAGCCGCCGCCTCACGTCGTAGGCCCGGTCGAGAGAAGCCAGGAGGTGAGCGCGTGCGTCCATGGCGGCCATTGTTTAGCGCCTCAGGGGCCCCCGCGCAACGCCGCTGTGAGCGGGAACCGTCCAAGCGGGGTGTGGACGGGCGGGCCGGCGCCGAGGTCGCTGCGGTAGAGGACGAGCGCGTCGACGGCCTGGACACCGAGGGCACCCACCGACGGCGCGAACGCCGCGACGGCCCGGGCCGCGTCGCGCGACCCGCGCGGGTCGCGGGCCCGCGCGAGAGTGAGGTGCGGCGAGAGCGGCCGCTCCTCCTCCGGGAACCCGCGGGCCGAGAGCTCGCGTTGGAGCGCCGCTCCGAGCGCGACGAGCTCCGCGCGGCCGCCGCCGAGCCCCGCCCACACGACACGCAGGGGGCCGTGCGACGGGAAGCGGCCGAGACCGCGCACCTCGAGGTCGAAGCGCGGAGCGGACGCGGCTGTGGCCGCGGCGGCCGCAGCCGCGAGGTCCGCCTGCGCGGACGGGAGATCGACGAAGAACCGGAGCGTCAGGTGGAGCTGCTCGTCGCGGACCCACCGCAGGTCGCGCGCGAGAGAGAGCGCGGCGCGCGCTTTCCCGAGCGCCTCGTTGACTCCCGCGTCCGCGACGGGCACGGCCACGAAGGCGCGGATCTAGTGCTCCTCCTTCTCGCTCTCCCCCTTCGTGTCGGCGTCTTCGCCCTCCTCGTCGGCGTCCGCGAAGAACCAGTTCTTCGCGCAGGCCTTTCCGCAAAACGTCTGCGACCCTGAGCGGACGGCGCACGAGCGACAGAACCTCTTCTCGCAGTACGGGCACTCCTGGATCTGGATACGCTCGTACATCTGCTCGCAGAGCTCGCAGAAGAGGTAGGGAGAGTCGTCTTCCTCGAGCTCTTTCCGCCGCACGAGGCAATCATAGGCGCCCGGCGGAAGGCTGGTGGCGGCGGGCGGAATCGAACCGCCGACAAAGGGCTTATGAGACCCCTGCTCTGGCCATCTGAGCTACGCCGCCCCGAATAGGCGCACCCGGGGGTCCGGGCGGAGGGCGGATGATAGCCCAGGATGAACGAGCCGCTCGAGGACCGGTTCGCCCGCCACGTCGAGGAGGAGGCGCTCTTCGCGGACGCGCGCACGCTGCTCGTGGCGCATTCGGGCGGCAGCGACTCCACGGCGCTTCTCCTTCTCTCCGTCGAATGGGCCCGTCGGCGCGGCATCGCGGTTGTCTCGGCGCACGTCGCACACGGCCTTCGGGGTCCGGCGGGTGACGAGGACGCGCGCTTCTGCGCGCGTCTCGCCTCCACGCTTTCGCTGCCCTTCGCGCTCCGTCCCGTGGACGTGCCGTCCTCTCGGAGGAAGGGCGAGAGCCTCGAGGCCGCCGCCCGGCGCCTGCGGTACGCGGCGCTTCTCGCGCTCGCGCGCGAGCTGGGCGGGGCGCTGGTCCTCACCGGCCACACCCGTGACGACCAGGCCGAGACTGTCCTTCTCCACCTCGAACGAAAGCTCGGCCGCGCCCGTGGAGGGATCCGCCCGCGCCGCGGCGACGGGGTCGTCCGGCCGCTGCTCCCCTTCTCGCGCGCCGAGCTCCGGGATCTCCTCAACCGGCGCGGCGTCTCCTTCCGGGAGGACGAGACGAACGAGAACGAGGGATTCGCGCGGAACCGCATCCGAAGGAACGTACTTCCGGAGATGGAACGGAAGTTCCCCGGTACGACCGAGAGGCTGGCTCGCGCCGGCGGGAAATGGGGGCAGAGGCTGGACGCGCTCGACGCACGCCTCGATCAAAGGATCGCCTTAGAAAGAATTTCTTTGGAAGGGCCCTGGCCGAGGAGGATGTTCCGCACACTCAGCGCGGAGGAAGCGGGCCGCCTCCTCGTGAGAGCCGCCGGCACCACCGGCCGCGTTCCGGGAAAGGCTCAGGTGAAGAAGATCCTGACCCGCCTCCTGAGGGGTGACGCCACCTTCGGTGAGGAATTCGCCGGCGGCCGCATCGAGGCGGACCCTCGCACCGTGCGGCTCGTGCCGGCCGTGGAAAAGAGCTCCCGGAGTGGGTCTACGATGGCGCCATGAAGCTGCGCCGTCCTCTCATCATCGCTGCGGCCTTCCCCGCGCTCTTCCTATTCAAAGAAGTCTTTCTTTCTTCTCCCTCTTCAGCAGAAGTTTCTTCCTTTTCCTCCGGTGCATTCGAGGCCCGCTTCACCGGCCGAACGATGCGCGTGGACCTCTTCCACACGGGCGGGCCGAAGGGAGAGACGGTGGCGTTCGACCGCGCCGTGGACGACGGGCCGTGGGCGGGCAGCCGGACGCGCCTCCTCGACGAGACGAACCTCGGCAGCCATTTCGTCGAGGTGCGGGACCTGAAGACGAACCGTGTCGTCTTCTCGCGCGGCTATTCATCCTTGTTCAGCGAGTGGGAGCAGACGGAAGAGGCGAAGCGCGCCTCCCGGACGTTCCCTGAATCGCTGCGCCTTCCCTGGCCGCGGGACAAGGTCCGGGTCGTCCTCGAGCGCCGCGACAAGGCTAACGTCTTTCACGAACTGTTTTCGGCCGTGGTCGACCCCGCGGGACCCGAGTCGAACCCCGCGCCGAGGGCGCCTATGGGGAAGGTGTGGACGGTTTTCGAAAACGGGCCCGCCGCCGCGAAGCTGGACCTCCTCATCCTCGGCGAGGGCTACGCCGAGAAGGACCTGCCCAAGTTCCACGCCGACGTGAAACGACTCGTGGAGATCCTCTTCACGTACGAGCCGTTCAAGAGCCGCAAGGCGGACTTCAACGTGCGCGCCCTCGACCTTCCCGCATTAGAGAGCGGCGTTCTCAGGCCCGACTCGAGGATCTTCCGGCGAACGCCTCTGTCCGTTCAGTACGGCATCTTCGGCTCAGAGCGCTACATGCTCACGTACGACGACCGCGCGCTTCGCGAGGCCGCGTCGGCTGCGCCGTACGACTTTCTCGAGATCCTCGTGAACGACGCGCGTTACGGCGGCGGCGGAATCTACAACTTTCAGGCGACTGCGTCCGTGGACACGGGGTTCGCCGAGTACGTCTTCGTGCACGAGTTCGGCCACCACTTCGCGGGTCTCGCCGACGAGTATTACGGGTCGGACGTGGCCTACGAGACCGGCGGCGAGAAGCCCGAGCCCTGGGAGCCGAATGTCACGGCTCTGAAGGACCCGAAGGCGTTGAAATGGGCAGACCTCGTCGAAAAGGGAACGCCGCTGCCGACCCCGTGGGAGAAAGACGCCTTCGAGAAGGAGAACCGCGGCGTCCACGTCCAGGTCGAACGCAGAAAGCTCATCGCTCAGGGCGCCTCGCCCGCCGCCCTCGATGACCTTTTCCGCCGGCAGATGAGCGAGGAGACGAAGCTCCTGTCTTCGATGGCGTGGTCCGGCAAGACCGGGGCCTTCGAGGGCGCCGCCTACGAGGCGAAGGGCCTCTACCGACCGTCGGCCGACTGCATCATGTTCACGCGCGACGCGGTGGGCTTCTGCCCGGTCTGCCGGCGGGCGATCGGGCGGGTGATCGACGAATATTCACGGCCCTGAGCTTTCGGTTTTGCCTCAGGGCCCCTGTTAGACTTCCACGTCTGTGGCGGGAAGAAAGACCGCGTTCGATCCGTTTTGCCCTGCGTGGTGGTCACGCCAGGACCGGAAGAGCCTGCCCGATGAACCGCATCTCCCAAACCGGCGTATGAGAGTCGAGGGCACAAGGTGAACACAACCGTCAAGAACATCCTCCTCTGGATGGTCATCCTCGTGGTGATCCTCCTGCTCTTCCGCGTCGTGGACGTGGGCCGCACCAGTACCTCCACCGTCGGCTTCAGCGAGTTCCTCGAGATGGTGAAGAAGGGGGACCTCGACCGCGTCACGATCCGCGGCCAGGAAATCCGGGGCTACAAGAAGGGCTCGCCCGAGGGCCGCGAGCCGGGCGTCCGCACGTACGCGCCCGCGTACAACGAGCTGACATCCGACCTCATGAAGGCGAACGTGAAGATCACGGCCGAGGAGCCGGGCCAGGGTGGGTTCCTCGTGATCCTCATGCAGTGGGCGCCCATCCTGTTCCTCATCGGCCTGTGGATTTTCATCATGCGGCAGATGCAGACAGGCGGAAACCGCGCGATGCAGTTCGGCAAATCGCGCGCGAAGCTCCTGACGCCTAATCAGAAGAAGGCCACGTTCAAGGACGTCGCGGGCTGCGAAGAGGCCAAGGAAGAGCTCTCCGAGATCATCGACTTCCTCAAGGAGCCGGCGAAGTTCCAGAAGCTCGGCGGCAAGATCCCGAAGGGCGTCATCATGATGGGCCCTCCGGGCACGGGCAAGACGCTCCTCGCGCGGGCGGTTGCCGGCGAGGCGAACGTGCCGTTCTTCTCGATCTCCGGCTCGGACTTCGTCGAGATGTTCGTGGGCGTGGGCGCTTCGCGCGTGCGCGACCTCTTCGAGCAGGNNTCGAGCAGGGCAAGAAGAACGCCCCGTGCATCATCTTCATCGACGAGATCGACGCCGTCGGACGCCACCGCGGCGCGGGCCTCGGCGGCGGGCACGACGAACGCGAGCAGACGCTGAACGCGCTCCTCGTCGAGATGGACGGCTTCGAGGGGAACGACGGCGTCATCCTCGTCGCCGCGACGAATCGTCCCGACGTCCTCGATCCCGCGCTCCTTCGCCCCGGCCGCTTCGACCGCCGCGTCGTCGTGGACCGTCCCGACGTAAAAGGCCGCGAAGGCATCCTCAAGGTCCACACGCGCACGATCCCGATGTCCGACGACGTCGACCTTTCGGTCGTGGCGCGGGGCACACCGGGCTTCGCCGGAGCCGACCTCGCGAACCTCGTGAACGAGGCCGCGCTCGCGGCCGCCCGCGTCGACAAGAAGAAAGTCGACATGGTCGATTTCAACTACGCCAAGGACAAGGTCCTCATGGGCGCGGAGCGGAAGTCGATGGTCATGTCGGACGAGGAGAAGCGCGTCACCGCGTATCACGAGGGCGGCCATGCGCTGATCGCCTCCTTCGAGGAGCACACGGATCCGCTCCACAAAGTCACGATCATCCCGCGCGGCCGCGCGCTCGGCCTCACGCAGCAGCTCCCGCTCGAGGATAAGTACACCTATTCGAAGGAGTACATCGAGGCCGAGCTCGCCGTCATGATGGGCGGGCGCCTTGCCGAGGAAGTCTGTATCGGGCGCATCACGACCGGCGCCTCGAACGACTTCGAGAAGGCCACCGAGATGGCGAAGCGCATGGTGTGCGAGTGGGGCATGAGCGAGCTGGGCCCGATGTCCTTCGGCCGGCCCGAAGGAGAGGTCTTCCTCGGCCGCGATTTCAGCCGCCAGCCCGACTACTCGGAGGACACGGCGCGCAAGATCGACGACGAGGTCAACCGCATCGTCGTGGCGTCGTACCAACGCGGCAAGAAGATCATCATCGAGCACCGCGCGGCGCTCGAGGAGATCGCGAAGGTGCTCCTCGAGAAAGAGTCCCTCGACGGCGAGGAAATCTACGCGATCATCAAGCGCATCACCGGGCACGAGGTCGCGAAAAGGCCGCCCGTGAAGCCCGAGCCGCCCAAGCCTACCGCGCCCGCGACCGCTGCGACGCGCGCAGACGAGGGTCTCGCTCCGGCGACCGGCAGCCTGGTCCCCGTCCCGGTCTGAGCCAGGAGGGGGCCGCCGACACGGCCCCCTCCTGCCCTGTATTGGCTTGCCCCTGATGGCTTGCCCCTGAGCAACCCATGATGCACTTGCATCGCTGCTTCACTCGGGGCCCGTCCCGTCATATGCTCGACAGTCGTCAGGTTCGCGGCCCAGACGGGTACGTTGCCCAGGAAAGGAGCCCAGTGATGAACACGCTGTGGATCGTCGTGATCGCGACGGTCGTCATCTACCTGGCCTACAACTTCTACGCCCGGCGCATCGACCGGGACATCATCAAAGCCGACGCGAAGCGAGCGACGCCGGCCAAGATGTACATGGACGGCGTGGACTTCATGCCCACGTCGAAAAACGTCCTCTACGGCTACCACTTCAAGTCGATCGCCGCGGCCGGACCGATCGTCGGCCCCATCACGGCGGCGAACCTCTGGGGCTGGTTCCCGTGTCTTTTGTGGCTCGTCATCGGGGTCAGCTTCATCGGATGGGTCAGCGACTACTCCGCGATCATGGTGTCGGTGAGGAACGACGGGAACAGCCTGAGCGCCATCTCGCACAAGCTGATCGCGCCCCGGACGCGGACGATTCTCTTCATCTTCATCTTCTTCTACCTGATGCTCCTCGCCGGGGCCTTCGTCGGGATCCTCGCGGCGATTCTCTCCGCCCGCCCCGACGTGCCCTTCGGCATCATCATGCTGGCGCTCATGGGCCTTCTGGCGGGCCAGATGATGTACCGCTGGAAGATGAATCTGATCCTCGTGACCGTGATCGTCGTGGCCGTTACTCTCGGGGCCATGGCGCTCGGGCCGTGGGGTCAGACGAAGAACGAGAAGGGAGCTGTCGTGCCGGGGCCGGTCGCCGCGGCGGTCGTCTCGCTGAACGCGTCCATCGACAACCTCAACGCGAAGCGGCCGATCCTCTCCCTCGAAGATCCCACGTACGCCGACCCGCGCATCCCGCTTCCGGGAGCGGACGGCAAGCGCCCAACCACTCCGGCCTACGACTCGGCCACGAAGCAGATCCGGACGCTTCCGAACTACCTCCTCTGGATGGTCTTCCTCTTCGCCTTCTCCTACTGCGGCGCCAACATGCCGATCTGGCGTTTCGCCCAGCCGGTCAACTACATCGGTTTCTGGGTCATGCTCATCACGATCGTCCTCTCGGCCATCGGCGCGCTCGTCGCCCCGCTCACCGGCGTGACGGACGCGGCCGGCAAGGCCATCGGCGCCTTCGCGCTGACGGCGGTGAAGGACCTCGGCTTCGCGGCTCCGGCCAAACCGTTCACGGCCTGGCAGCCGCTCTGGCCGATGCTCTTCGTGACGATCGCCTGCGGTGCGATCTCCGGCTGGCACGCGCTCGTCGGTTCGGTCGGGACGGCGCGGCAGCTCGAGTACGAGACCGACGGCCTCCCGGTCGGCGGCGGCTCGATGTTCGGCGAGTACACGCTCGCCCTCCTCTCGCTCGTTGCGGTCTCCATCGCGGGCGTCGGGGGCGGTGGCGGAAGGTTCGCGGCTGGCGTCGGCAAGCTGATCTACGCCGGCACTTTCAAGGGGATCCCCGAAGTCTTCGGCACGGCCCTCGGGTTCGGCGCGTTCGTCGTCATCGTTCTGACGGTGACACAGCTCGTCTTCCGCGTCATGCGCGTGACGCTCACCGAGTGGGCGGGCGAGGCGATTCCGCTCGTCCGCAACATGCACGTCTCGAGCATCATCTCCATGGTGCTGACCCTTGCGCTCGTCCTGACAGGCACCTGGGTCTACCTGTGGCAGATGTTCGGCGCGTCGAACCAGCTGATGGCCGCGCTGAGTCTTCTCGTCGTGACGGTCTGGCTCAAGTCGGAGAAACGAAACCCGAGCTACGCCCTCTACCCGATGCTCTTCATGTACGTCACGACGCTCTTCGCCACGGCCGTCACGGCGCGCAACCTCTACGTGACGATCGCGTCGAACCCGGCGATGAGCGGGCTGCCGGTCGCGGGCGCCTGGGCAATGATCGTGCTCGCGGTCCTTCTGATCATCGCGGCGCTCTTCATCGGATGGGACGGCCTGAAGGCCTACCAGAAGTACAGCGCGACGCCGGCGGCTCCGAAGCCGGCGATCACGACTGCCTAGGTCCGGAGAGCGCGCTCGCCGATCGTCCGCACCGCCGCGAACAGCTCCGCGGCAGGCGCGGACCCGGGCGGCAAGTCGATGTGCAGCTGCAGGTGGGGCTCGGCCCGGCGGACCGAGAGGCGTCTGACCGTCATCCCGGCGCCGCGCGCGAGGTCGAGAAGGGCGTCCGCGAGGGGAAGCGAGCCCTGCACCTTGTAGAAGACGGGCAGCACGCCCGCGGCCTCGGGCTCGCGGACGGACCACCGCTCGGAAGCCATGCGGCGAAGGGCATCGCGCCCCGGGAAGCTCGAGCGGTCCAACGCCTCCAGATCGGCGTGCGGCGCGCGGCGGAGCCGCGTGCGGAGGATGAGCGCGTCCCTGCGCCCCCGGCTCCTCGAAAACCCCCAGAGCCACGGGACGTCCCGCGGCTCGAGGAAGATCACGAGCGTCGCCTCCTCGAAGGGAGGCTTCGGCTTCGAGAGAACCAGCTCGACCGCCGTCGTCCCGAGCCAGCGGACCGTCGTGCGTTCGCAGAGGAGATGAAGCCCTCCCTGCATCCAGCGGAGGGTGGATTTTCCCTTCCGCACGTTCCAGATGCTGCCGGCCGCGAACCACACCATGACGAACGCGACCAGGAACATGAGCGGGGTGGTCAGGTTGGGCCTCCCGGCGATCGCCTCGCCGGGCGGAGACGATAGCAGAGCGCTCGAACGTGCTAGCGTCCATTTTCCCGCGGATCAGGGAGGAGACACGTGGTGGAAACGCGCGGTGGCCGGGCAAAAGCTCTCCGGGAGTTCCTCTACGGAATGTTCGGCTACGAGCACGCGCAGCAGGCGCTCGAGATCCGCGCCTCCATGGAATCGCTCTTCATGCTCCTCACTTTCGGCGACATGATCGGTGTGCCGGTCATGCCCCCCTACTACAGCCTCCGTCTCCTCCCGTATGTCGTCGGCATTCTTCAGACCTGGAAGAGGCGCACGCTGCGCGAGCGGCAGTTCGGCGACAGCCACGAGCAGCATCTGCACGGGGTGTGAGGGGAAATTTGCGCTAATGCACCTGCATCGCTTTTCATACCGCCGAGAGCTTTAACCTTGGGTACGGACCAGCGTGTCCGGGCCGCGACAGGACAGGAGGAGACGGTGTCCGAGAAGAAAAAATACGTCAGGCCGAGCGGCCTCAAGGGCCTCTGGCACGGCTTCAAGGAAACCATCTATGGCATGTCCGCGCATGACATGAGCCGGGCGGCGCTCAGGACGCGGGCCTCCATGGAGCACCTGTTCATCCTCATCACGATGGGGGACCTGCTCGGAATCCCCATCCTCCCGCCGTACTACAGCCTCCGGCTCCTTCCGCACGTCGTCCCGCAGATCGCGACGTGGAAGCGCCGGATGCTGCGGGAGAAGGACGTTTCCGACGCCATGTTCTGAGATCTTCGGGAAACGGGGACGTTGAGGAGGAGGAGGCACCATGGGGATGAAAGAGGTCTTTCAGCAGAACCCGGGCCGCCGGTACATCATGTTCGGCGGCAAGGGCGGTCTGGGAAAGACGACGTTCTCGGCCGCAACGGCCTACTGGCTCGCGAAGCAGGGGAAGAAGGTTCTCGTCTTCTCCGTCGACCCCCAGGCCTCGCTCACCGACATCTTCCAGAAGGACATCTTCGGCAAGGGGCCGGTGAAGATCATGGAGAACCTGTGGGCGCAGGAGATCGACGCTGACAGCCACATCAAGGCGTACCAGGACGAGATCCGCAAGAAAATCCGCGACATGTACGGCCTCGAGAAGGTGCCCGAGGAGATCGAGAGCTACATCCAGGCCGCGAGCGCCGAGCCGGCCATGGAGGAAAGCGCGATCTTCGATGCCGTGGTGGACGTCGTCGTCCAGAAGGACTACGACTACTACATCTACGACCTCGTCCCGCTCGGCCACGCGCTCTACTACCTCAGCATGGCGAAGGTCTACGACGAGTGGATCAACAAGGTGACGAAGCTGCGCGAGGACATGCGCGAGTACGAGGAGATGGTCAGCCGGCTGAAGCGGGAGAAAGAGACCGAGCAGGACGCGATTCTGAACGAGCTCATCTACATCAAGGGGCGGATCAACGCGTCCTCGAAGATCCTCACGGACAAGGAAATGACGGCGTTCTTCTTCGTGGTGACGCCCGAGGACATGATCATCAGGGACACGGAGAAGGCCGCGAAGCTCTTCGCCCAGTTCGACGTTCCGATCGGCGGTTACGTCGTCAACCGCGTCATCCCCCACGAGCTGATCGACCAGAACATCCCCGACTACCTGCGCAACCGGATCCAGATGCAGGACAAGTACCTCGGGAGCATCAGGACGACGTTCGGAAAAGACGTTCTCGCCTACGTCCCGGAGCTCGAGCGCGACGTGACGGGCCTTCCGATGATCGAGAAGCTCGCCGGGATCATGTACGGCGACGGAAAGCTCGGCTGAGGCCGGGACGTGGAGAGCACGGCCATGCCTGAAATCCAGACCTCCATGAGCGACTACATCCGGGAGCACGCCGGCCTGAAGTACATCTTCTTCGGCGGCAAGGGGGGCGTGGGAAAGACGGTCTTCGCGGCCGCCACCGCGCTCCACAACGCCCAGTTGGGCCGCCGGACGATGCTGGCGTCGACGAACCCGGTCCACAGCCTGTCGACGCTGCTCGGTCAAAACGTCCTCGGCAAGCACACGCCGGTCGATGGCGCTCCGAACCTGTGGGCGTACGAGATCGAGACGAAGGAGACGATCGAGCGGTCGAAGGTCGAGATCCGCGAGAAGATCAAGTGGTTCCTCAAGTTCGCCGACATCTCGACGAAAGCCGAGGACTTCGTGGAGTCGGCCACGATGAACCCGGCATTCGAGGAGTCGGCCATGTTCGAGAACATGATCGACCTCATGTTCAAGGACGAGTACGACGTCTACGTCTTCGA
>PLZI01000138.1 GCA_003152095.1 Acidobacteriota bacterium
CGAGGAGCGACGTCTTGCCGGCGCCCGACGGCCCGAAGATGGCCGTGACGTGGGCGCTCAGCGTGGCGTCGAGCTCGAGGGTGAAGGGCGTGAGCGGCAGGCGGAGGCCTTCGAGCGAAAGCGTCACGCGTTCGTCCGGCGCTTCAACCAGACCTCCGACAGGAAAATGGCGCCGAACGCGAGCGCCGCCGAGACGGCGAGGAGGCCGTACGCGCGCCCGTCCAGGCCCGTCTGCACGTCGCTGTAGATCGCCGTGGCGATCGTCGTCGTGCGGCCCGGAATGTTCCCCGCGACGAGGATCGTGGCGCCGAACTCGCCGAGCGCGCGCGCGAAGGCGAGAAGGAGACCCGCGGCGATTCCGCGCGAGGCCAGGGGAAGCGTGACCGTCGAGAGGACGCGCGCTTCACTCGCGCCGAGCGTCCGGGCGACCGCTTCGAGACGCGGGTTCACCTCCTCGAAGGCGACGCGCGCCGTGCGCACGAGGAGAGGAAGGGACATCACCATCATCGCGACGACGACGGCTTTCCACGTGAAGACGACGTCCATGCCGAAAAGGGCACGCGCGGCGCGCCCGCCCTGGCCGCGCCGGCCCAGGAACTTCAGGAGCAAAAGCCCGGTCGCGACGGGCGGGAGGACGAGCGGAAGCGAGACGAGCGTCTCGAGGAGGGCCTTTCCAGGAAAGCGCCGCCGCGCGAGGAGCAACGCGAGAGCGAGTCCGAAGGGCGCGAGGAGGAGAACGGCGAGAGCCGCCACCCGGAGCGTGAACCAGACGACGGGCAGGTCCACGGCGAACTCGGACACGTCAGTCCTTCACGAGGAAGCCGTATCGCACGAAGACCGCCCGCGCGGCGGGTGAACCGATGTACGCGAGGAACCTCCGGGCCTCCGTTTCCCGTGGCGCCCCCTTCACGAGCGCGAACGGATACGAGATCGCGGGGCCCATGGCCGCGGGGATCTCGAACGCGATTCTGACGTGCTTCGAGATCGCGGCATCGGTCCGGTAGACGATTCCGGCGTCGACATTTCCGGACTCGACGGCGGCGAGCGTCGCCCTCGCATTCTCGGTCGGCACGACCTTCGGGGCGAGCGCGTCCCAGATTCCGACGCGTTCGAAGAATTTCTTCGAGTAGACGCCCACGGGGACGGACGTCGGCTCCGCCAATGCGATTCTCTCGACGCCCTTGCCGGCGAGATCCCTCTCTGAAGCGATCCTCAGCGTGCTGTCCGCCGGGACGACGACGACGAGCGTGTTCGAAAGGACACTGCGCCGGGTCCCGGGCACGACGAGGCCTGCCCTCTCGAGGCCATCCATCTGCGCCTCGTCCGCCGAGAGGAAGAGGTCCGCCGGCGCTCCTTCGCGGATCTGCCGGGCGAGCAGGCTCGAGGCGGCGAAGTTGAAGACGACGCTCTCCCCGCCGGCAATCTCCCAGGAGGCGGCGATCTCCTTCAGGGCGTCGGTCAGGCTCGCGGCGGCGAAGACGAGAACGAGAATTTCCTTCATCCTGATCACTCTCAGGATATATCGGCCTCCGTCGTCGTCCTCGAACGGCTGGAGCCTGACGCTACTTTTTTCCCGCCCGCCCCGCCTTCTTGATGAGGCTTGCGGCCTTCCGGGCGTCCGCCTCGTTCCCGAAGCCGAAGATCGCCGAGAACTTTCGGCCGACGACCTGAGCCACCAGGAAGTCGAGGTTGATCCCGGCGTCGGCGATGGCGCGCGCGAGTGCGTGCCCGAGGCCCGGCCGGTCGTCTCCCTCGACGAGGAGCGTCGGGATGGTGGAGGCCCCGAGGTCTTCCGACTCCGCGGCGGCGATCGCCTTCTTGCCGGAGACCGGTGACACCTCGATGACGGCGGTACTGCCTCCGGGCTGCCTGTAGCCCATCGCGACTTTTAGGCTGGTTCCCTGCGCGGCGAGCGGACTGAGCGTTTCCGCCATGAGGCCGGGCCGGTCCCCCGACTCACGGCGCCAGAGCGTGATCTTCTTGACGGTGATGGCCATGTCGACTCCTTTCCTGTGAGATCCCCCCAGACCAAGCTAGGGAGGGAATGCCGAGAAATCAAGCGCGAGAAGGCGGGAGGCCTCAGCCGGGGCCTTTCGAGTCGATGTCGGCCACCATGACGTCGATCCCGTCTGCGTTCTCGAGGACGCGCTGGACGATGCCCGGCGCGAGACGCCCTTTCAGGCCCTTCCGGGACGGGCGTCCAACCACGAGGACGCCGACCCGCTCCTCGCGGACGAAGTCGAGGATCGCCGCCGCCACGTCCTCGGATTCGCGGTAGACGACCGTGGCCCCGAGCGTCATTGCGAGCTGGATGTTTTCGGTCAGCTCGCGATGGCGCGCGGCCGACAGGTTCTCGGGCCGGTCGCGTTTGCGCCTCACGTAGAGCGCGTACCAGCGGGTGTTCATCCGGCCGGCCATGCGCGACCCGCGCCGGATGAGAGAGCGCGCGATCACCGGATCGAGAGGCAGAGCGACGGCCACGCGGATTGGAGGGGCGATTGCCGGGAACGAACCGCTGGTCTCGGTCGGGCCGTGGTCGACGTTCTCCGCCGTCTCGCGGAGCGCGAGCTCGCGCAGGGACTTGAGGTTCTCCTCGCGGAAGAAATTCTCGAGGGCGACGAGGGCCTGCGCCGCCGGATAGACCTTGCCCTGCTTCAGGCGGTCGCGGAGCTCGGGCACGGGGAGGTCCACGTTCACGACGGCGTCCGCCTCGCGGATGACGCGATCGGGGATGCGCTCTTTCACCTCGAGTCCTGTCGCCGATTTCACGACGTCCTGGACACCCTCGAGATGCTGGACGTTGACGGCCGTCATCACCGAGATGCCCGCCGCGAGAAGATCCTCGACGTCCTGCCACCGCTTTTCGTTCTTGCCGCCCGGCGCGTTCGTGTGCGCCAGCTCGTCCACGACCGCGACCTCCGGCTTCCTCGCGATCACTGCGGCAAGGTCCATCTCCTCGAGGATCGCGCCCTTGTAAGGCACGAGCCTCCTTGGGATGACTTCGAGGTCCGCGATGCGCGCGGCCGTTTCCGCTCGGCCGTGGGTTTCGACGAAACCGGCGACGATGTCGACTCCCCGGCGGCGCATCTCGTGCGCGTCGTCGAGCATCCGGTACGTCTTGCCGACTCCCGCCGCCTGCCCGAGGTACACCTTCAGGTTCCCGCGCTTGGGATCGCGCGACGCGATCCTGAGGAACGCTTCCGGGTCGGGGCGATCCCGCGTTCTGCTCGACGGCACCTGTCGATTATGGGGCTTGGAGCGGAGCTCCAGACGCGCTGGCCGCCGGAGCCGGGGTTGGCGCCGGCGTGGGTGCGATCTGCGGATGGCCGAGCCGCGTGTCGATCTCGAGGTTCAGAGCGAGGACGTTGACCCGGCTCTCGCCGTAGAGGCCGAGAAACCGCCCGTCGGTGTTCTTGGCGACGAGCGCCTCGAGGTCGGCGGCGGCAATCCGGGTCTCACGAGAGACGCGAGGAATCTGCAGACGCGCGTACTCCGGCGAGATGTGGGGATCCACGCCCGATCCGGAAGACGTGACGGCGTCGGCCGGGACGGATCCGGTGACACCCTCGTCGCTTCTCACGGCCGTCACGGCGTCCTTGACGGAGTCGGCGAGCTTCTTGGAGGTCGGGCCGAGATTCGTGCCGCCCGTCGCCGTCGGGTCGTAGCCGTTTCCCGCCGCGGAGGGCCGGCCGTGGAAATGTCCGGGCATCACGAACGACTGCCCGATGAGACTCGATCCGACGGTCACGTTGTCCTTCGGGACGAGGCTCCCATCGGCCTTGTCACGGAAGGCCACGCGTCCGATGGCCCAGACGAGCGCGGGATAGCCGAGCCCGAGAAGTAAGGTCAGCGCGAGGAAAAGCCGGAGGGAACCGAGAACATTCTCTTTCATCGAAGACCTCAAACGAGATGGAGAGCGACAAGGAGGAGATCGATCGCCTTGATCCCCACGAACGGCACGAGGACACCGCCGACGCCATAGAGCATCAGGTTCCGCCTGAGAATCCGCCCCGCGCCGAGCGGCCTGTACGAAACGCCGCGCAGGGCCAGCGGAATGAGAGAGACGATGATGAGCGCGTTGAAGATGACCGCGGAGAGGATGGCGCTCTGCGGCGTGGCGAGATGCATCACGTTCAGCGCCTGCAGTTCGGGGTACGTCACGAGGAAGAGCGCCGGGATGATCGCGAAGTACTTNNACGTCGTTCGCGATCGAGAACGTCGTGAGCGCGCCGCGCGTCATGAGAAGCTGCTTGCCGATCTCCACGACCTCGATCAGCTTCGTCGGGTTCGAGTCGAGGTCCACCATGTTCCCGGCCTCTTTGGCGGGCTGGGTCCCGGTGTTCATGGCCATGCCCACGTCGGCCTGGGCGAGGGCGGGCGCGTCGTTCGTGCCGTCACCGGTCATCGCGACGAGGTTCCCTTTCGCCTGCTCGGCGCGGATGAGCGCGAGCTTGTCTTCGGGCGTGGCTTCCGCGAGGAAGTCGTCGACGCCCGCCTCGCGCGCGATCGTCGCGGCCGTGAGCGGGTTGTCGCCCGTGATCATGACCGTGCGGATGCCCATCGCGCGCAGCCTGTCGAAGCGCTCCTTCATTCCGCCCTTGACGATGTCCTTCAGGTAGATCGTCCCCATGACCTTCTTGCCGTCGACGACCACGAGGGGCGTCCCGCCCTCGCCGCCGATGGACGCGACGTCGCGCCGAATCTCCTCGGGAAGCGAGCCGCCGAGAGTGCGCAGGAAACCGTCCACCGCGTCCGCCGCGCCCTTTCGCACCTGCCGCCCGCCCTCGAAGTCGAGACCGGACATCCGGGTGCGCGCGGTGAACGGGACGAACTTCGCGTTCAGCTCGCGAAGCTCCCGGGCCCTCAGGCCATACTTCTGCTTTGCCAGCACCACGATCGAGCGTCCCTCGGGGGTTTCGTCGGCGAGCGAGGAGAGCTGCGCCAGCTCGGCCAGCTCCGTCTCCGACACGCCCGGGGCCGGCAGCAGCTTCACGGCTTCGCGGTTGCCGAGCGTGATCGTGCCGGTCTTGTCGAGGAGAAGGACGTTGACGTCGCCCGCGGCCTCCACAGCGCGGCCCGACATCGCGAGGATGTTGTGCTTGAGGACCCGGTCCATGCCGGCGATGCCGATGGCCGAGAGGAGGCCCCCGATCGTCGTCGGAATGAGGCAGACGAGGAGGGCGATGAGGACCGTGACCGAGACGTTCCCGCCCGAGTAAATCGCGAACGGGCGCAGCGTCACCGTGGCGAAGAGGAAAACGATGGTTAGACCCGCGAGGAGGATGTCGAGAGCGATCTCGTTCGGGGTCTTCTGCCGCTCGGCTCCCTCGACGAGACGGATCATCCGGTCGAGGAAGGTCTGTCCCTGCTCCGAGGTGATCTCCACGACGATGCGGTCCGAGAGAGCCGTCGTGCCACCCGTTACGGCGGACCGGTCGCCGCCCGCCTCGCGGATCACGGGCGCCGATTCGCCGGTGATCGCGGATTCGTTGACGGATGCAATCCCCTCGACGACCGTCCCGTCGCCGGGGATCATCTCGTTCGCCTCGACGACGACACGGTCGCCTTTTCTCAGATCCGAGGACGGCACCCGCTCCTCGCGCTGCGCCTTTCCATCCCCGACGAGCCGCCGGGCGACGGTCTCGGTGCGGGCGCGGCGGAGAGCGTCGGCCTGCGCCTTGCCGCGGCCTTCCGCGACCGCCTCGGCGAAGTTCGCGAAGAAGACCGTGGCCCAAAGCCAGAACACGATCTGGAGCTGGAATCCGAAGAGACCTTTCGGGGAGAGGCCGGGCAGCAGGAAGAGCGTCGTCGCGAGAGCGCCGACCTCCACGATGAACATGACGGGGTTCTTCATCATCCGCGCCGGGTTCAGTTTGGTGAAGGCGTCCACGGCGGCCCGGGAGAGGATCGCCCGGTCGAGAAGGGAAGTCGGTTTCGTTCGCGTCACTGTCGCGTCTCCTTCAGAAGAGCTTTCCGGCGCCCATCAGGAAATGCTCCACGATGGGGCCCAGCGCAAGGGCGGGGAAGAACGTGAGGGCGCCGACGATCAGGATCACGCCGATGAGGAGTACGACGAAGATCGGCCCGTCCACGGGGAAGGTGCCGATGGACTCCGCCACTTTCTTCTTCGCCGCAAGCGATCCCGCGATGCCCAGCAGGGGGATGATCATCAGGAACCGCCCGAAGAACATCGCGAAGCCCGTGGCCACGTTGTAGAAGTCCGTGTTCGCGTTCAGCCCGGCGAAGGCGCTGCCGTTGTTCCCCGTGCAGCTCGAGAAGGCGTAGAGGATCTCGGAGAGCCCGTGCGGCCCCGCGTTGTTCAGGCTGGAGAGGCCCGCTTTCGAGGCGGCTCCGAGCGCGGTTCCGACCAGGATCGAGAAGGTCAAGATAAGCAGCGAGAGCATCGCGAGCTTCACCTCTTTGGCCTCGATCTTCTTGCCGAGGTACTCGGGCGTGCGCCCGACCATGAGGCCCGCGATGAAGACGGAAAGGACGACGAAGAGGAGAATGCCGTAGAGGCCGGCGCCGACGCCCCCGAAGATGATCTCGCCGAGCTGCATGTTCAGGAGCGGCACGAGACCGCCCAGCGGCGTGAAGGAGTCGTGCATCGAGTTGACGGCGCCGCACGAGGCGTCGGTCGTGACCGTGGCGAAGAGAGCGGAGTCCACGGCCCCGAGCCGCACTTCCTTGCCTTCCATGTTTCCCATCGCGGAAGAGACGCCGAGGCCGTGATGGATGGGGTTCCCGCGCACCTCGAAGAAACCGGCGGTCAGGGCCCCGATGAGAAATACAATCGCCATCGACCAGAAAACGGCCCAGCCGTGGCGTGTCTTGCCGGTCATCGTGCCGAGCGTGTATGTCAGCCCCGCGCCGACCGAGAAGATGAGGACCATCTCGAGGAGGTTGCTGAAAGGCGTGGGGTTCTCGTACGGATGAGCGGAATTCGCGTTGACGAAACCGCCGCCGTTCGTGCCGAGCTCCTTGATGGCTTCCTGCGAGGCGATGGGCCCCTGCGGGATCTTCTGCGTCGCGCCTTCCAGCGTCGTGACCGTCTCGGACGGCTTGAAGTTCTGGATGACGCCCTGCGACATCAGGACCACGGCGCCGATGAGACTGATCGGCAGGAGTACCCAGAGGGTGGCGCGCACGAGGTCGGACCAGAAGTTGCCGATGCCCTTCGCCTCGACCCGGGCGACACCTCTCACGAAGGCGATCGCGATGGCGAGGCCGGTGGCCGCCGACGCGAAGTTGTGGACGGCAAGCCCCGCCATCTGGGTAAAGAGCGACATCGTCGACTCGCCCGAGTAGGCCTGCCAGTTCGT
>PLZI01000103.1 GCA_003152095.1 Acidobacteriota bacterium
TCAAGTTCGCCCTCGGCGAGAACCCGAAGGGGTCGAACCGCCCGGCGCCCGGTACCCGCTACCCGCAGACGCGCATGGGCGTATCGGCCCTCATAAGGGAGCGCTTTCTCGCGGCGCGGGACTACCGGCGCAGGCAGAAAGAGTATGAGGCGGCGAAAAAGCGCGGCGAAAGCGTGATTCCGCCGCGGCCCGATCTCCAGCTCGAGGCGATCGCGGAGATCCTCGAGGGCAAGCGGATCATTCACGCGCACAGCTACGTGAAGCAGGAGGTGCTCGACCTTCTGCGCCTCTGCGAGGAGTTCGGGGTAAAGGTGGGCACGCTGCAGCACATCCTCGAGGGCTACAAGGTGGCCGACGAGATCTCCGCGCACGGGGCCGGCGCGTCCACGTTCAGCGACTGGTGGGCTTACAAATTCGAGGTCTACGACGCGATCCCATACAACGGCGCGCTCATGAGGGAGCGCGGCGTGCTCGTGTCGTTCAACTCGGACTCGGACGAGCTCGCGCGCCGGATGAACGTCGAGGCTGCGAAAGCCGTGAAGTACGGCAGTGTTCCGCGCGAGGAGGCGCTGAAGTTCCTCACGCTGAATCCGGCGAAACAGCTCCGGCTCGACAAGCGCATCGGCTCCCTCGAGCCGGGCAAGGACGGCGATTTCGCGGTTTGGTCCGGTGACCCGCTCGACCCGACGAGCCGTTGCGACGAGACGTGGATCGAAGGGCGCCGTTACTTCGACCGCGCGGAGGACGTGAAGGGCCGCGCAGCGCTCGCGGCCGAGAAGGCAGATCTCATCGCGAAGTCCCGGCTCGCGGCGGCCCGTGGCGCGTCGACGACGCCCGCGGATCCCGCGCGGCGACCTCCAGCCCATCTCGACGACGCGGACGGGCACGACGACGAAGCGGCGGCCGGAGCGGAGGTGATGCGATGAGCGCGCTCCTTCTCGCCGCTGTCCTCGTCCTCAAAGGCGCGACCGTGCACACGGCCGCCTCTCCCGCGATTCCGAACGGCGTCGTCGTGGTCGCGGACGGAAAGATCGTGGCCGTGGGCGGGCCGGAGACGGAAGTCCCGGCCGGCGCCGAAGTCGTCGACGTCACCGGGAAGCACGTTTCCCCGGCGTTTTTCGCGCCCGCTTCGCTCGTCGGGCTCGTCGAGATCCAAGCCGTCCGCGCCACGAACGATGTGGCCGAGATCGGCGAGATCAATCCGGAAGCCCGCCCCGACGTCGCGATGAACCTCGACTCGGAGTCGCTCCCCGTCACGCGCAGCGGCGGCGTGCTCTTCGCCGCCCTCGCGCCGCGAGGCTCCACGTTCCCGGGCGCGGTCTCCGTCATGACGCTGAACGGCTGGACGCGCGAGGATGCGTGCGTGAGGTGTCCCGCGGCCGTGCTCCTCGAATGGCCGGAGATGTCGATCGACCGGCGGCCCGACGCGCGTCCCTCGGCCCGCGTTCAGGAGCGCCGTCGCGACGAGGCGCTCGAGCTGATCCGCAAGACGTTTCGCGAGGCCGTCGCGTATCGGACCGCGAAGGCGGCCGAGGGCAAAGCCGGCGTGCCGGGCCACGACGACATTGAATCGCTTTCCGCGATGACGGGCGTTCTCGACGGCTCGATCCCCTTGGTCATCCGCGCCGAGCGGAAGACGCAGATCAAGGCGGCGCTGCGCTTTCTCGACGAAGAGCTCAAGGGGGAGAAGGTGCGCCCGGTCATCCTCGGCGGCTACGACGCGCCGAAGGTCGCCGCGGCTCTCGCCGCTCGGAAGATCCCGGTCATCCTCGACACCGTGCTCGAGCTTCCGCTGCGCGAGGACGACGCGTACGACGCGCCGTTCACGAAGGCAGGTGAGCTCGCGAAGGCCGGCGTCCTCGTGGCGATCGGGAATGGCCAAACCACGATGGCCGCGGCCACGACGCGCGACCTCCCGAACCACGCGGCGATGGCCGCGGCTTTCGGCCTCGACCGCCTCGAGGCGCTCCGCGCCATCACGCTCAACCCGGCGAAGATCTTCGGCGTCGACGCGCGCATCGGCTCGCTCGAGAAGGGCAAGGACGCGTCGCTCGCCGTCTTCACCGGCGACCCGCTCCTCACGGAGTCGAACGTCGTCGCGCTCTACGACAAGGGCGTGAAGCTCGATCTCTCGGATCGACACAAGCGGTTGTGGGAGCGCTATCGCAACCGACCGAGGGCCGCCGGCACGAAGTGACCGGACTTCGAACGTCAGCGCGGCTTCTCCGGTGCATTCGGTTCGGAGGGCGTTCGCGTGGGCGTCGCGGTTCGGGGCGCGGGCGTCAGGATGGGTTTCGAGCCGTTCGGGTCTTGCAGCTTCGCCCGGCGGGCGAAACCCGAGAGCGATGCGCGCACCGGTGTCGGCGCGAGTCCGGAGGCGGGCGTGGGCGCAGGGCCGGAGGCGTTGGCTTTCTCGGTTGCTCCCCAGTCCACGTCGGCGGAGGGAAACATGGTGAGCGTCCCGTTCACGCATATCCTGAACTTCACGGACTTTCCGTCGCGCTTCGGGAGATCCAGGGTCCCGATGCGCTCGCCCGCGGTCGTCACGAGGACGTAGGGACATGCCTTCTGATTCGACTTCATGGCCTGGACCTGGAGCAGGATGCCAGAGAGAACGAAGGCCGCCGTCGTCATGTGCCGCTCACCTGCCTCTCGATGCGCTCCGGGTGAGTATAGATATTGAAGCGCTCGCCGCGCAGGAAGCCGATGAGGGTGAGTCCCGTCTCTTCAGCGAGATCCACCGCGAGGCTCGTCGGCGCGGACACGGCGGCCACGATGCGCACGCCGGCGAGCGCCGCTTTCTGGGCGATCTCGAAGCCGAGCCGGCCCGAAACGAGAAGGATCGGAGGGCAGGGACGCCGGCTCCTGAGGACCGCGCCGACGGCCTTGTCGGTCGCGTTGTGGCGCCCGACGTCCTCACGCGCGAGAAGGAGGCTCCCGTCCGCTTCGAAGAGTCCCGCCGCGTGAAGGCCGCCCGTGGAAGAGAACACCGACTGGCGGGCGTGGAGCGCGTCGGGAAGCGACGTGAGAAGAGAAGCGGAGATCGTGAGGTCGCTCGACGCGCCGGGGCGCGGCGCGGCCTTTCCCCGGCGCGCGGCCGCGGCGAGGGCGGCGACGTCGTCGATCGACGTGCGGCCGCAGACGCCGCAGGCCGAGCCCATCACCGTCGCCCGGCGCGCGCGCGGACGGTCCGCGCGCGGGGCGAGCGTGACGACGCGGACGTTCTTCGCCAGCTCGGGCGTGACGCGGGGGTCGGCGGGCGGCTCGATAGCCACGATCTCGTCGACGTGCTCGATGACGCCTTCTCCGAAAAGGAGGCCGGCGGCAAGGTCGTCGTCGTCGCCCGGCGTGCGCATCGTGACGACGAACCGCTCGGGCTCGCAGCCACCCTCGCGCAACCGGATCTCGAGAGGCTCCTCGACGACGATGGAATCCTTCTCCCAGCGGGTGCCGTCGGCATCGCGCCGGAAAACGAGTGTGGCCACCGAGGCGTCGCGGTGTCCGTCCGTCACGCGGTCAGATCCCCCCTGGAGCACGCGCCCGCCGCAGCTCCAGTCGCGGTGGTCGTGGACCGCGGGAATCCTAGCATCGGCCGGACGCTTCGCTAGACTCCGGCCGTGGACTTTTCGAGCGCGCTTCGCGCGGCCCGGGGTTTCGTGTCGCGCGCCGTTCGGGCGGCCCGGGACTTCGCCGCGCCCATCGCGCGGCGCATCCGGGACTTCGCGGTGCACGTCGCGCGGACGGCGTGGGATCTTCTGCGCCGCGTCCCGCGCCCCGTCCTCTTCTTCGTGGGAGCCGTCGGCGCGCTTTTCGTCGTCGCGGCCGTCGTCGTCGTCCTCTATTTCTCGCGCGTCGTGTCGCGCACGATGGACGGGCGCCGGTGGTCCCTCCCGACGCGCCTTTACTCCGACGTCTGGGCGGTGCGGCCCGGGGACGCGCTCTCGGCGGATGACGTCGTGCGGCGGCTCGGGCGGCTGCGCTACGTCGAGGTCCCGAAGCCGCCGCTCGCCGTGGGGCAGTACGCGCTCATGCGGGGGCGCATCGCCGTCTCCCTGAACCCGCGCGAGACCGCGTGGGGACGCACGCCGGGCGTTCCAGCCGAGATCGCGTTTTCGGGCCGGCGCGTCGCGGCGCTGAAGCGGGTCGACGACGGAACGCCGCTGCCTTACGTCGTCTTCGAGCCGGAGGTCGTGGGCTCGGTTTACGACGAGAAGATGCAGGACCGCACGCTCGTCACCCTCGACCAGGTCCCCGGCGTGGTCCTCGACGCGATCCTCACGACCGAGGACCGCGATTTCTTCACGCACGGAGGCATCTCGTTCCGGCGACTCGTGGGGGCGGTCCTCCAGGGCGCGACCCGGGGCGCGGCGGTGCGGGGCACCTCCACGCTCACGCAGCAGCTCGTGAAGAACATGTTTCTCACGCCCGAGCGCAAGCTGAAGCGCAAGGTCGTCGAGGCTCTGATGGCCGTCATCCTGGAGGCCAAGTACAGCAAGAAGCAGATTCTCGAGGCCTACCTGAACGAGATCTACCTCGGTCAACGCGGATCGATCTCGGTCACGGGCGTCGAGGAGGCCGCGCGGTTCTATTTCGGCAAGAGCGTCTCGCGTCTCGATCTGCCGGAGGCCGCGATGCTCGCGGGCCTCATCTCGTCTCCCGGCAAGTATTCGCCGTTTCGGAGTCCCGAGAACGCCCGCACGCGCCGCGCCCTCGTCCTCAAGGGAATGCTCGAGCAGAAGAAGATCGACAACGCTGCCTACGAGGCCGCGCTCGCCGCGACTCTCACGAAGGCAAAGGGCCCGCCGTCCGGCATCGTCGCGCCGCACTTCGTCGACTTCGTCCTCTCGCAGGTGAAGGAAGCCCCGGGTTTCGAGAAGGAGGACGGGCTCTCGGTTTACACGACGCTCGACCCCGACATGCAGCAGGCCGCGCAGGCGGCGGTCCGCAAGGGTCTCGAGGAGCTCGAGAAGCGTTTCAAGCGCCTCCGGCCGCGAGGCGAGGACGACGCGCTTCAGGCCGCCCTCATCGCGCTCGATCCCGCCACGGGCTCCGTTCGCGCGCTCGTGGGCGGCCGCGACTATCAGGTCAGCCAGTTCAACCGCGTCGTACAGGCCCGCCGCCAGCCGGGGTCGCTGTTCAAGCCGTTCGTGTATCTGACGGCGTTCGGCAAGCGCGATCTCCCAAAACCGATCACGCCCGCTTCGATCTTCGTCGACTCGCCGATCGCTCTCGTGTGGGGCAAGGGTGAGGACGAGACGTGGTCCCCGAAGAACTACGACGGCGAGTTTCGCGGGCCGATGACGGCCCGGCAGGCGCTCGAGCAGTCCATCAACATCCCGACGGTGCGGATCGCCGTCACGGAGACGGCGCCCGGGCGCACCCTGCTCCCGGACATCGTCAACACGGCGCGGCACGCGGGCATCACGTCACCCATGCGGCCCTATCCGTCGCTCGCGCTCGGCGCGTTCGAGACGAGCCCCATGGAGATCGCGGCGGCCTACTGCACGTTCGCGAACGGGGGCTTCCGCGTGCGGCCGAACGCGCTTCTCGGAATCGTGGGCCCGAATGCCCGGCGTATCGAGACGAAGGACGAACCGGTCGTGCGCGGCGTCGACGCCGACGCGATCTCGATCCTCGACTCGGTCCTTCGCGGGGTCGTGGATCGCGGCACGGGCGGTTCGGCGCGCCGCCTCGGGGCGCAGGGCATTTTCGCGGGTAAGACCGGCACGACGAACGACGGGCGCGACGCCTGGTTCGTCGGCTTCTCGCCGCACCTTCTCGTGGCCGTCTGGGTCGGATTCGACGACAACCGCGGCCTGAACCTCTCCGGCTCCTCGGCGGCGCTTCCGATCTTCGCGGACTTCGCGCGGCGACTTCCGTCGCAGTATTTCGAGGCGCCGTTTCCGACGACGCCGGGTGTCGTCACGGCGTCCATCGACCCGACGACCGGCATGCTCGTGACGGAGGAGTGCCCGACCTCGTTCGACGAGGTCTTTCTCGAGGGCACCCAGCCGACGGAGCGCTGTACCGTCCACGGCGGTGGCGGAGCGGGCCCGGGCATCGCCAGCGGACCTCCGTGAAGCTCACGCTGCCCGAGATGGACCTCGAGCTCGTCGTCAGGAGCCACGGGTGGTACGACCTGCCCCCGTTCGAATGGGATCAAGAGAAGAAGACGCTCGGATTTTTCTTCTTAGAAAGAGAATTCCCCGTGCGAGTCGTCATCAAGGAGCGCACGAGAGGGTTGGTCGCGACGGCCACGGCGCTTTCTTCGAAGGGGGAATTCGAAAATCTTTCTTCGAACCTCCCATCGCGCGCCACCTTCCTTGATGTCGTCAACCGCGTTCTCGATCTGAAGGCCGATATCTCTTCCTTCCATGCCCTTTGCGCCGGCGATCCCGGCTTCGCCTGGATCGCGCGGCGCGGGGCGGGGCGGATCCTGCGCGCGCCGACGGTGTTCGAGGACGCGGTGAAGGTGCTCGCGACGACGAACTGCACGTGGGGCCTGACGAAGCTCATGGTGAAGAATCTCATCGAGCGCTTCGATCGCGGCGGGGCCTTCCCGGACGCGCTCTTCGTGGCGAGCCTGCCCGCGCGCGTCCTCGCCGCCGCGAAGTGGGGCTATCGCGCACCGTATCTCGCCGCGTTCGCCGGGCGCGTCGCATCGGGCAGGCTGGACCTCGCTCGCTGGGAAGACCCGGACCGCCCCGACGAGGAGGTCGAGGCGGAGATTCGCGCCGAAAAGGGCTTTGGCCCGTATGCGGCCGACACGCTCGGGCGGCTCCTGGGCCGGCACCGCAAGCTGGGCCTCGACTCGTGGTCGCGAAAGAAAGTGGCCTCCCTGCGGTTTCGCGGCCGCGCCGTGAAGGACGCCCGCGTCGCGCGCTTCTACGCGCCGTTCGGCCGGCACGCGGGGCTCGCTTTCTGGCTCGACGTGACGCGCGACTGGCACGAGGAGAAGGAGAGCCTGTGACCCGGAGCGCGTCGTCTGCGAAGATTCCCGCCGGGAGGGACGCGGCGTGAAGCGGGTGATCCTCGTCGGCGCGACGGACGGCCTCGGGAAGGCTCTCGCCGAGGTCTACGCCGCGCGCGGCTTCTGGGTGACGATCCTCGGGCGCTCGCGGCAGAAGCTCGACGCCCTGGTGGCCGACCTCAGAAGCCGGTTCCCGGTCGCGACCGTGAATGGCATCGTCTGCGACCTCGCGGACGCGGCGCGGCTCGAGCC
>PLZI01000034.1 GCA_003152095.1 Acidobacteriota bacterium
GCGGCCGTGAGGCTGCTCGGCCTCGCGGCGAACTGGTTCCGGGTCGCCGGCCGCGGGCACATCGCGGGGATTTCGTCCATCGCGGGCGACCGCGGCCGCAAGGGGAACCCCGCGTACAACGCCTCGAAGGCGGCGCTCACGACGTTTCTCGAGGGGTTGCGCAACCGTCTCGCGCCCTTCGGCGTCACCGTCTCGACGGTGAAGCCCGGTTACGTCGGGACGCGCATGACCGCGGGGAAGCCCGGGATGTTCTGGGTGGCGCCCCCGGAAGAGGCCGCCCGCATCATCGTGGACCGCCTCGAGAGGCGGCACGAGGTCTTCTATGTCTACAGGCGCTGGGCGCTCCTCGGCCTCGCGCTCAGACACGTGCCCCGCTTCGTGTTCAAGAGGCTCGGCCCGCCGTGAGCGCCTTTCCCATGCCGGAACGCGTGGAGGGCTTCGGCCTCTACAACGTCTCCGTTTCGCCCGTCTTCCGGCCCGCGTCGCTCGACGCGCTCCGCGATGCGCTCGCCGTCTGCGCCGCGAACGGGTCGAGGCCGGTCTTTCGCGGCGCGGGCCGTTCGTACGGCGATGCCTCGACGAATCCCGCGGGACCCGTCGTCGAGATGACGGGCCTGAACGCGATCGCCGGTTTCGACGAGACCTCGGGAGTCGTGCGGGCGGGCGCGGGCCTCATGCTCGGCGACCTCTGGAAGTTCGCCATCCCGCGCGGATTCTGGCCCCCGATCGTGACCGGCACGATGCACGTCACGCTTGGCGGCGCCGTCGCGATGAACGTGCACGGCAAGAACGGCTGGAAGAAGGGCACGATCGGAGACCACGTCGAGAGCGTCTCGATCCTGCGCGGCGGAGGCCGCGTCGAGGAGATCGCCCGCGGCACGCCCGCGTTCGACGACGTCATCGGCAACTGGCGGCGCCCCGACCCGATCGTGGAGGTCGCGCTGAAGCTGAAGAAGGTCGCGACCGGCTACCTCGACGTGGAGGCCTTCGTGGCGCCGAACCTGGCCGCGACGCTCGCGGGCCTCGACGGCGCGAAGGACGACTGGGACTACCTCGTCGGCTGGATGGACTGCTGGAGCTCGGGGAAGAGTCTCGGGCGGACCGTCCTTCACGTCGCGAACGAGCACGCCCCGAAAGAGGGAGAGCCGCGCGGATGGAGCGTCGAGGAGCAGGTCGCGGACATTCACATGGGGCCGCTGCCCGCGCCGGTCCTCCGTCTCGGGCTGAAGCTCACGGCGGGAGGACCGCAGATGCGGCTCGTGAACCTCGCGAAGTACGCCGCGTCGGCCGTTCACGGACGGCAGCGCTACCGGCAGTCGCTCGTCGCGTACTCGTTTCTCCTCGACTACCTGCCCGGCTGGAACGAGGCCTACCGGCCCGGCGGTTTCATCCAGTACCAGCTCTTCGTGCCGAAGGGCGCGGCGGAATCGGCGTTCGCGAAGGCGCTGCGCCTCCAGCACGAGAGCGGCGTCGTTTCGTCCCTCGCCGTCATCAAGCGCCATCGCGCGGACAAGTTTCCGCGCGGCTACGCCCTCGACGGCTTCTCCCTCGCCATGGACTTCGCCGTGACGAGACGAAGGGCGAGCCGGCTCATCGCGCTGTGCCGCGCCTTCGACGCGCTGCTTCTCGAGTGCGGAGGACGGGCTTACAAGGCGAAGGATTGCGTCGGTAGCGTCGAGCGTCTCTCTCGCGCGCGCGGAGGGGCGGCGTGAGCGCGCGCACGCGCTCGATCGCGCTCGTGGGCCTTCTCGTCCTCGTGAGCTGCACCTCGGACACGTCGCCGACGTCGCCCCTGTCCTGCATTCCCTTCACGGGTCAATACACCGGAGTTTTCACGGACTCGTGCGGGCTTTCGACGACGCAGGACGTCACGCTCTTCCAATCGAGCTGCACGGTCGTCGCGGAGTTTCCGGGCGTCGGCAGCCTGCAGGGCAACGTCCAGGGCCAGACGCTCGTCTTCGCGATCGGCTTCGCCGGGTTCTCGCCCTGCGGCGGTTCGGCCAGCGGAACCGCCATGCTCACGTCGTCGGGAGGGGTCACGGGACACTACAGCGGGCAGGCGACGGGCACCGGGACGGCCTGCTGTGGGAGCGTGTCGGGCGCGTTCACGCTCACCCGGCGCTGAGCGCGGTCGGGCCGCGGATCAGCGGCGCGGCACTCCCGGTAGAATCCGGCCCGGAAGCGCAAGGGGTCCGGCGGCCCTCCTGGTCTTCAAAACCAGCGTGCCCGCTCCGAAAGGGGCGGCGGGTGGGTTCGACTCCCACACGCTTCCGCCAATCAAAGACAGCGCCAGCGAGAAAACCCCATAAAAACGGGGGTTTTCGTGTGGCCGTTTATCCCAGGATCGCTCCAAGTCGCATGGAAAAGCGCCCGCAAAAGCGTCCGTGAGCCACCGAAAACGCCGCGGCGCCCGGCGAGCGCAAGCGAGTCCGCTGCAACGCCGGGTTAGCCGGCCTGGTTCGCTAGGAAGCCACCGCGATCAGGTCTGATTCCTCGACTTTGAGCCATAGCCCTGGATAGAAGGGCACCTTTCCTTCGGGCACTTCTGTAAAGGTATGGTCAAGGCGTAGCGACACATCGGCGCGCTTGACATGCAGAGGTAGTGTCGTACCCGAGATGTGATCTCGGAGTTGCGAATACTCAACGGGCGTAAGGTACTTGAGATACGTAATGCGTTGCGAGTGGAAGACTATGGAGAAATGCTGACAAGGAAGCCAGATACCGGCGGTCTGCAGCTCCATTCCCGGAGCCGTGAGATCCAGAGGGGTTCCTTCGCGAGCCTCGCCTGTCCGTCGCATGATGTATTGCTCGACTGTAGTCGGCGCATCCGTTCCGTTCCTGAGGAGCGTGGCCATTGACATCTGGAGCGTCACTTCGCGGTTGCGATTCAACTCGACGATAGCCTCCGTTTTAACGAGCTCAACCTCGAGTTGATAGTGCGTGAGCTTTCGAATGTAGACAAGCGGTACCTGCACTGTGACGTGCCAGCGTTCAGACCTCACATCCTCGATTGTAATCAGCTCAATGCCTTTGGTGGCGGCGTACTTGTGGTTCGACTTGCGGAATCCAGCAGAACAGAGGAGAAATCCTTTGGCTGCGCCGACATCCGACATGACAGCTGCGAGCTCGCCAAGGACATTGATGTCAGCTTTCGTCACCCAATCCTTGCATTGAGAGAGATAGAGAAGGTCAAGCCCTTGGCAGTTGAGGCGGACGGACACATCAATCTCGCGCAGGAGGCCACTCTCCCGACCCAGTATCCTGTCATTGAGAGCCACAACGCCATCTGAGAAGAACCGTTGGAGCTTCTCGAAGACGAAGCGCTCGTATGCCTTTCCCGGTTTCATGGTGCAGTGCTCGTGACGGTCCTTTGAAGAGTCGACGCGGTGAGTGGAAGGCCGCCTAACGATACCGAGTTCGGCGGCGAGCGCAAGCGAGGGCACGCGACGAGCTGTTAGGCACTCGCGCCCACGGACTCCAGCATGGCGCGCGCGTCGGGCCACAGCTGCTGTCCCACGTAGGCTAGCTCAAGATGACTCGGCTCGCTCTTTTGAATCCAGCCGGCAAGGTCGCTGATAGGTGCTGCCGAGCGAAAGGCGGCGCTGGCGGCGGGGTTCTCGAGAGCCGGGCAACCCGCATCGTTCCATCGGCTCAGAATTGGCTCTGCATCCAGCGGAGCGAGGTCCGGTCCGACCTGACCTCCACACGTCGGACACTGAAGGCGCCACCGCGCCGGGCGGCGACCGATCTCCGTGATGACACTCTGCACGTGTTGAGTGGACGCGAGGAGCAACGGACAATCGTTACCGTAGCATCGGAGTGTGAAAGCAGCCAGCTCGAGGAGCGCGGCTTGACACTCGTGATGAGCCGTCCCGTTGAATAGACTGCCGACTAGCCCAGTCGCTCGCGGGACCCAGACGATTACTTGATCGGCTATGGAAACTTGCGATGCAGCCATTTCAGCATAGCCAGCCATGAGGCTACCAACGCTAACAAGCGTCCTCTGAAAGACCCACCGTTCGCGGTTCTTCACCCAGGACGGGTAGAAGTCGTTCTCGCCGATGAAGGGTATGCCTGGCATGGGGTGATTCGCCCTCTAACGATACCGAGTTCAGCGCCGAGCGCAAGCGGAACTCCCGCTCGACGAGGTCCGGCGGATACGCCGCGGACTTGTCGGCCATCGTCGTGACCTGGAAGGCGCGGCCACGAACCGCGCCCCGCAGGCCTATCGAGCGCATCAGCCGTTCGATGGTGCAGCGAGCTACTCCGACGCCCTCGCGGCCGAGCTGCCGCCACACCTTCTCGGCGCCATACACCTTGAAGTTCTCGTCCCAGACCCGCCGGATCTCGGGCGTGAGCTGCTCGTCGCGCTTGGCACGCACCGACCGCTTGTCCGGGTCTCGCCGTCGGGCGCGGTATTCGTAGTAGGTCGCCGGGGCGATCGGCAGCACGGCGCAGATCGGCTCGACCCCGTACTCCTGGCGGTTCTCCTCGACGAAGCCCACCATCATTTCGCTCGGCGGTCGAGCTCCGCCTGCGCGAAAAACGCCGATGCCTTGCGGAGAATCTCGTTGGCCCTCTTGAGCTCGCGGTTCTCGCGCTCGAGCTCCTTGAGCCGCTCACGCTCTCCCGTCGTCAGCCCGGGCCGCGCGCCGCTGTCACGCTCGGCCTGCCTCACCCACTTCCGAAGGGTCTCGGCCGTGCAGCCCATCTTGTCTTGCCGGCAATCGAGCTGATCGTCGCCCACTGCGACCCGTGCGCCGTCTGCTGCTCGAAGACCAGCCGGACGGCCCGCTCCTTAACCTCCGTCGGGTACCTGCCTCGTCTTTCCATGGCTCCATCCTCTCAAGCTCTGGAGCCTCCGGAAAAGCCGGGGCGGTTCAGCCACCTTTCGGCAACGGGGCTGCATCACCATCCTACTTGAGTTGGGGTGCTACACCCAGCTTCGCGGCCGGAGGCTTCTGGGTGCTAGCGCCGACTAGCGCAGTTACCGTGAGGGTGTCATGCTCCTGCCCCGTTCCTTTGACTTGGAGCGTTGCAGGCGGCCCATGGTCGAAGACAGCAGTCTCCGTTGCAGTTTTGCCCGGCGACGCCACAAACGTCGCAGGCGTCCAAGTGATTGCAAGAGGCGCAGGAACAGTCAATGTAATTGTGCCATTCGGCCCCCCGGGCTGTTCGGAAGCCGTGACGCCAGCGGCCTTGAACGTCGCATCGGTGTTTATCTGTGCCAAGATTCCGGACGCGATTGTCACCGCGGAATCTCCCGTCTTTGGGACGGTAAACGTAAGGCTCAATTGAGTGGATGGTTGCTTCGCGCTCGCTGGCTGCAACGCGCTCGCGATAGAGCCGTTTGCCGCGGGCAACGAACACTCATTGTGATACGACAGAATTGTAGAGCGCTCAGCAACGACGCTAATGTCGCGTGCGTCCGAGATGGTGTCTAGATATGCGATGTACTTTGTCATATCAGCTGAGTACGTCGATTGTATCGCTTGAACTATGTGGCTGATAGTTACGCTATTGAGGTATTCCGTCTGAATACTCGTTTTCGCGCTGCCCGCAATCGTACTCCCGGCAGTCAACACGTGGACTGTAGTGGTTGGCGTAAAGACGGTCGCCACCGCTGAGAGTGCGGTGCTGGCGATATCGAGGAACGTGTTTGAGCTGGCCGCAAGCCCGAACATGGCAATCGTAAAGTCGGCGCACTTCTTTTGCGAGTCTTGGACGAGATCGTGCACTTTTTCAAGGTTTGTACTACCAGATGTGTCTTTAGCGGCCATTAAGGGAGCGGCAGCCATTTGGCCGGTACCGCTAGCGCATGCAGTCGCGAGAACGCAGAGAACGATGACGAGAGCGGCCTGCAGGGTACGCATAAATGACCTCTCATCTGATGGCGTGCGGCGAGTCAACTGAGTTAGTTTGTGCTCGTTCGGGATGGGAGTCACGAATGGGTTTGATGACAGCACAGGCGATAGCCTCCCTCTGGTGGCGAGAGTCAACGGGATTCGCACACTCCTCAGAAGTGCTCCCGGCGCGGCCTTCCCAGTAAACGAGACCAGCAGGCTTGACGACCGCCCGTCAACATGGTGCCGCGCGACATGCCTGTCAAGGGGTAGTTGCGTTCATTCTGGGAGGGTCACGGTCCGGGGCGGAGGTCCTCCGGCCGCGGAACCGTTCTCGGCAGGAGTCTCTCGTCGGAGAGCGCGGGGCATTCGACGTGGCGCAGCAAGGGCACCTGTATGTCGAGGCCCGCTAATGAGGTACGCGCACGGCGAGGCCTCATCGAGAAAAGTAGCGTGAAATCGGGGAACTGCGCAACCTTCCGTCGACCCGCTCCTGCGTAGTCCTTCTCCGCCTAGAGTGTGATCCCACCGTGACCCGAGCAGGCTCCCTGGATTTCGCAGGGTGGACTTACCGTTCCATCCTTACAGTAGCAGCAGTACGCTCGGGGTTTCGGGGTACAGCCAGGAATCCTCCGCCTGGCAGCGGGGCTGTCGGAGTCTGCTCTGCACCCTCCGATTCCAGGGGGTCGCGTTCAGCGCTCACCGTCATCTACTTTCTCCTCATCGAAGGCACGTTTAGCCGCTGGCATCGCGTCTCTTCCGACGAGGCCTGGCATCACTACGAGGGTTCGCCGCTTGATTTTCTCTCNNGCGGACTCGCTTGCGCCCGCCGCCGAAGTCGATATCGGTCTACTTGTCGACGGTCTTGCCCTGATCCGTCAAGACGTCTCCGACCTTCCGGCGCGCCTTGCCGAGGTTCTCCTCCACGGCACCCTCGGCGCGGAGCGCGGAGCCTTCACCCTTCAGGTGGCGGCCTCCCGAGATGATTCCGACGGGTTCCGTGACCAGGCCCTTGAACTTCCTTACCTTGCCGCGTGCTGCCTGCTGTTTCATGTGTTCTCCTCTACGCGATCTTTGAAGCACGCGCCGTGCCACGGGGGTGGGTCAGGGCTCGAATACGAGTCAGCTCACCTTACCGAAGGCAGCGGCAAAGGTGCATCTGGCATATCAAGTCCAGTATGTCCACGCTGCGGACTCGTTTGCGCTCGCCGCCGAACTCGGTATCGTCAGGCCCTTCGGACTCATGAGATTCCTCCAAGTCCTTCTCGCATGCACAGCGGTTCTCTACTTTGTTTACCTAACCGGGCTCTACTTCGCTCAGCGGTCGATGTCCTATCCAGGCGCGAGAATCCGCGTTTCTCCAGAGCCTGTGCCGGCCCGAGGTCTTGAGCGAACCGTTTTGAAGACTCCGCTCGGTAACGTCGAGACGCTCTTTCTTCCCGCCGACCCATCACTGCAAGGGAAGCCCCAGCCGGCTTTGGTGTTCGGTCATGGAAATGGCGAGGTCGTTGACTTCTGGGTCAGTGAACTCGATGGCTTCAGGAACCGCGGCATTGGAGTACTGCTCGTCGAGTACCCGGGATACGGCCGTTCGAGCGGGTCCACGTCGGAGGCGTCCATCCGCGCGGCGATGTCCGCCGCCTACGATCACCTCGCGTCCGACCCGCGTGTGGATCGGTCGCGAATCGTCGGGTTTGGGCAGTCCCTGGGCGGCGGAGCGGTCTGCCTTCTGGCTCGAGATCGCCCTCTTCGCGCACTCATTCTTCAGTCCACCTTTCCGTCCACGGCGATCTTCGCCTCCCGCTTTCTGGCGCCGTCCTTCTTGCTTCGCGACCGCTTCGACAACGAGGCCGCTCTTCGCCAGTTCCCAGGCCCCGTGCTCGTCATTCACGGCCGCGCGGACACACTGATTCCATGGCAGCAGGGCCGGCGATTGGCGTCGGCATCGCCCCACTCCACATTTCGGCTTTATGACTGTGGCCATGGGTGCTGGGACCCCGATCACCTCCCTTTCTGGCGCGACGTGGACTCGCTTCTCTCGGAAGCGGGCGTTCGTTGAAAGAGCACCCCAAGGGATTAGCACGCCACCGCGGCGGGCGCGCTTGCGCTCGCCGCCGAACTCGGTATCGTCAGCGGGAACATTAGGCTAAGGGCGGCGTCGGACAGCCCGCGGCAGCGTCGAGACGCCGCCCCGGGCCAGGCCGTCGATCCGATGTCGGAGCGCGAGGATGGGGTGGCGAAGCAGCATGCGAGGGCCGGCGTAACGCATGACCGCCTTCATCTCCTGCCTTCTGTCGAACCGGTAGCAGTGGATCGGGCACGTCGCGCAGGTCGGCTTGGCCTTGCCGTACGGACAGCGCTGCAGGCGGGCGTCCGCATACCGGCCGAGCTCCGCGCATGGCGCGCACAGGCCTTCCACCGTGCTGTGCAGGCCCTGGCAGTAGAGGCGCAGCATCGTCCGGACCGTACGGCGCTCCCGTTCCAGCCTGCCTTCCTCTTTCACGACCAGAGCTTGTGGCGACATGCCGCTTCCTTCCATGATTCTGTTGGATCAGCGGGCTCATCTGTATGACGGCGGTCATGTGCGCACCTCCCTCCGGCGCGGCGGGACCGAAGGAGAACGCTTCCGGGCCCGCTTCGGGCTGCTAGGATCGCCGCGATGGCCCGACGCATCCTCGTCTGCGACGACGAACCGGACATTCGCGACTCGCTTCGAACGCTCCTCTCGGACGAGGGGTATGACGTGACGGCGGTCTCTTCGGGGGTGAACGCCCTCTCCGAGGCGCCGGACCACGACGCGGTGCTCCTCGACATCAAGATGCCCGGCCAGGACGGCCTCGAGACGCTCGCGAAGATGCGCGGGCGCGGCATCGCGACGCCCGTCATCGTCATCTCGGGCCATGGCGACGTGAAGACAGCCATGGAGGCCGTGCACGCCGGGGCCGACGATTTCCTCGAGAAGCCGCTCTCGTCCGAGCACATCCTGAACGCGCTTCGACGGGTCCTCGATTCGAGGCGCCTCGTGCGCGAGAACCTCGAGCTGAAGTCGCGGCTCGGCATCACCCGGCTCGTCGGGAACAGCGAGGCGATCCGCCGGCTCCTTTCCGACGTCGCGAAGGCCGCGCCGACGCCCGCGACGGTCCTCATCGTGGGGCCGAGCGGAACGGGCAAGGAGCTCGTGGCGCGCGCGATCCACGAGGGCTCTCTCGTGAAGGCCAGCCCGTTCGTGCAGGTGAACTGCGCCGCGATCCCGGACAGCCTCATCGAGTCCGAGCTCTTCGGCCACGAACGCGGCTCGTTCACCGGCGCCGACCGCAAACAGACGGGCAAGTTCGTGGAGGCCGACGGCGGCACGATCTTCCTCGACGAGGTTGGGGACATGTCGGCCTCGGCGCAGGCGAAGGTGCTGCGCGTCCTGCAGGAAGGCGAAGTCGAGCCCGTGGGGAGCCCGCGCGTCGTCAAAGTGAGGGTGCGCGTCGTGGCGGCGACGAACCACGACCTCACGGGCCTCATCGCGCAGGGGAAGTTCCGCGAAGATCTCTATTACCGCCTCAACGTCCTCGTTCTCAGGACGCCCCCGCTCGCCGACCGGCCCGAGGACGTTCCGGTTCTCGTCAAGCATTTCGCCGAGCTCTTCGCGCGCACGAACAATTACCGGTTGAAGCGCTTTACGGACGCCGCGCTCGAGGCGCTCGCGGCGCGGTCCTGGCCGGGAAACGTGCGCGAGCTGAAGAACCATGTCGAGCGGCTCATGATCATGTCCGACGCGGACGTCCTCGACGCGGGGGACGTCGACCCCGGAACGGCCCCGCGCGAGGGCGACGAGGCGCCCGCCGTGGTCGTGCGCGGGGGGCGCGTCGTGGACGCGGCCGCCGCCGCCGCGAGCGCGGGCGCGTGGGAGAAGCTCCTCTCGATCCGGACGCTCCAGGAGTATCAGGACGAGACGGAAAAACGTTTCCTCGTCGCCAAGCTCGCCGAGAATGCCGGAAACGTGACGCGCACGGCGGAGGCCATCGACACCCCGCGCTCGAACCTCTACAAGAAGATCGACCGCTACGGCTTGCGCCGGGACCGCGAAACCGCCGAAGGGCGGGAGGCCTCATGACTCCGGACGAGGTCCGCCGCCAGTTCACGGAGTCCGGAGCGCTCCTGTCCGGCCACTTCAGGCTCTCATCCGGCCTTCACTCGGAGGCCTATCTGCAGTGCGCGCGCGTGCTCCAGTGGCCCGAGCGCGCGGGCGCGCTGGGCGCGGCCCTCGCGTCTCTCCTCGCCCCGTTTCGCCCGTCCGTCGTCGTCTCGCCCGCGATGGGCGGCGTCATCATCGGCCACGAAGTAGGTCGTGGCCTCTCCATCCGCGCGATCTTCACGGAGCGCGTGGAGGGAGAATTCACGCTCCGGCGCGGGTTTGCCCTCGAGCCGGGCGAGCGCGTGGCCGTCGTCGAAGACGTCGTGACGACCGGGAAGTCCACGCGCGAGGTTCTCGCCGTCCTCCGCGTCTCGGGCGCGGTGCCCGTCGTGTGCGGGTCGATCGTGGACCGGCGGGCGCTCGCGGTCGGGGGCGGTGCCGAGGTGGACGGCGTCCCGTATCGCTCCCTCCTCGCGCTCGACGTGCCGGCGTTCGAACCGGCGTCCTGCCCGCGTTGCGCGGCGGGGGACCCCGTCGTCGCGCCCGGCTCTCGCCATCTGGCGGCGAAGGCGTGAATCGCCGGCCGACGGCGCCGCCCCGCGCGGTCTTCGCGGTCGTCGCCGCAACTCTTGCGCTGAAGGTCATCTTCCTCGCCGTCGTCGTGAGAGCGCGACCGCAGGCGCTCATCTACACCGATACCGGTACGTATGTGCGCCCCGCCCTCGCGCTACTCCGCTTGGGAACGTTCTCGCCAAGCCTGGAGGCCGCGCCCGAGCCGGAGATCAACCGCACCCCCGGCTACCCGCTTCTCATCGCGGCCGCCTGGGGCACGCTCGGCGAACGGCCGTGGGTGCTGCCCGCGCTCGGTGCGCTGCTCTCGGCCGGAACGGCGCTCGTCGCGGCCGGTCTCGCGGCGCGACTCTTCGGCGGGCGGGCCGCGATCCTCGCCGCGGTCCTCGTGTCGTGCGAGCCGGGAACGTTCTTCCGGTCGCTCGACGTCCTGTCGGACACGCCGTTCACGTTCGGACTCACGCTCTTCGCGGCCGCTCTCGCCCGGTACGCGTGCGGCGATGGGACGAGCCCGGCCCGCGCGGGGCTGTGGCTCGCGCTCGCGACGCTCGTGCGCCCTCTTTCGTATTACCTCATCCCGCTCGCCGCGGTCCTCGTCCTTGTCGTCGCCCGGCGTGCGGGCCGCTCGCCTCTCGCGGCGTGCGGGGCGGCGACGGCCTTCCTCGCGCCGGCCGTGCTTCTCGTCGGGGGATGGGAGGCCCGGAATCTGGTGCGCGCGAATGCGTTCACGCTGTCGCCGATCGCAAGCAGCGAGCTCCTCTTTTACCGGGCCGCGCCGGTCCTCGCGCGTGCAGAGGGCGTGCCCGTCCTCGAGATGCAGGAGAGGCTTGGAAATCGCGAGCGGTGGTACCGCTCGGGCGGCGGGACGGAGCGCGAGATCTTCGGCGACGCCCGGTATGCGGACCTTTTCCCCGTGACGTCCCGCCTGTCGCTCGTCGAGTTGAATGTGCGATGGCGCCGGCAGGCGTTCGCGATCCTCGAGTCGCATCCGTTCCTCGCGGCCGCCATGGCGCAGAAGGGGATGGCGGTCCTCCTCCTCACGCCGCCGAGCCTCATTCTCTCAGCCCACTACGGACTGTTCTCGCCCGACGCGACGCTCCTCGCCCTCTACGACGATCAGCGCCTCGGGGCGTTCGCCGCGCGCCTCGCCCGCGTGGCCCCTTGGCTGTTCGCGGTTTCCGCGGGGCTCGTCCTCCTTCTCGTGGCGCTCTGGGCCGCGGCGGTTCGCGGCCTTTGGGACGCGCGCGGCGAGGTGCCCGCGGCCGTTCACGTCGCGCTCGTCGGGACGTTTCTCTACGTCGTGGCCGTGAGCGCGGGCTTCGAGTCCTTTGACGACCGCTACCGGCTCCCGCTCGTGCCGATCGCGTGCGTCTATGCCGCGCGGAGCCTCTCCGGAGGCCGCGCGGGGGTTGTTTCCGGGTCGTGAGCTCCGTGGGGACCGACGCCGACCTCGTCCGGGCGCTGAAGGAGCGCGCCGGCGCGAACGACTCCCTCGTCTACGCGCACCGCGTGTACGCCGAGACGGCGGCGCTCGCGCGTCGCCACGGCCTCGCCGCTCCGCGCGCCGCCCTGGAGATCGGGCCGGGCGTGAACCTCGGGTCGCTCTTCTGCTTCGCGGCGTCGGGCGTCTCCGCGCTCTCCGCGGCCGACGTCGCGCCGCTGCCTGCGGCGCCGCCGCTCTTCTACGAGACGCTCCGCGAGTACCTCCTCGCGACCGAAGGCTTTTCCTGGTGGAGGGCCTGGGCGGACCCCGCCTCGGCGGCCGCGTCGTTCCCGTCGCTCGAGGCGTTTCCGTCCGCCGCGGCGCTCCTCGGGCGGATCGACCACCGGAGCGGCGTCTCGTCCGAGGCGCTGCCGTTCGAAGACGAGAGGTTCGACCTCGTCTACTCGGTCGCCGCTCTCGAGCACGTGCCCGATCCCGGCGGGACCGCGGCCGAGATGCGGCGCGTCCTGGCGCCCGGCGGCCTCGCGATCCACGAGATCGACCTCAAGCACCACGGAGCGGCCGACCCGCTGAAGTTCCTCGAGTGGGACGACGGGGAATGGAAGAAACGCGCGACGTTTTACGGGGGAGACCTTTCCCTCTCGGAGATCCTCGGCGGTTCGTTCGGCGGCGAGATCTTCTGCAACCGGCTCCGCCGGGACGACTGGCTCGCCGTCTTCCGGGGAGCGGGCTTCTCCGTCGAGGCGGCCGAGCCCGTCGTCCTCCTGGAGGAGGCGCGCGTCCGGCCGGACCGCCTCGCGGAGCCGTTCCGCGGGCGGCCCGTCGAGGAGTTGCGCGTTCTCTCGCTGCGCGTCGTCGCCCGCCGCGTCTGAGCGCCCCATAATCGGGCTCCCGTGAAGGTCCTGCGCACGCTCGCCGCAAACGTCCTCGTCCCGCTCGCGCTCGCTGCGGGACTGTTCCTCGTCCTCGAGGGCGGCTGCCGGGTGGCGCTTCGCCTGAAGACGGGGGAGTGGCCTGAGACGCAGGTCTCGGCCTACACGAGGTTCGTCGAGAAGATCGGGAAAGCGTATCGGCCGCATCCGCTCCTCATCGTGGCGGGCCGTCCCAACGCCGTCCTCGAGGCGGCGGGCCACGTCGTGCATTTCAACGCGCGCGGCCAGCGCGTCACGAACGTGCGCGACGTCCCCGTTCCGAAGCCCGCGGGCACGTATCGCGTCCTCTGCGAGGGCGGGTCGACGACGTTCGACCTCCTCGCGGCGGACGACGCGGGCACCTGGCCCGCGCGGCTGGGGACCCTGCTGCGCCCGGGCGCGGACGTCGTGAACGGAGGTTTCTCCGGCTGGACGAGCCTCGAGAGCCTCGTGTCGCTCGAGACGCGGGATCTCGACCTATCGCCCGACCTCGTCGTCGTGTTCTCCGGCGTGAACGACCTGCAGCCCGCCGGGCACGTCCCGTTCGCACCCGACTACAGCGAGGGGCACGCGGAAATACTCCCGAGGGTCACGGGCGTCGCCGCCGTGCCGATTCGTTTGGTCTCCCGCCTCGTGTTCGTGGAATGGCTGCGCGGCCGCCTGAAGCCCCGGGCGGAGCCGGCGACCGCCGAGGGGTACGCGCCCTCGTACGCGTGGAACGGCGGTCCGAAGCGCGACGACATTCCGGCCGAGGCCGTCGCCGTCTACGAGCGCAACCTTCGCTCCACGATCGCCGTCGCGGCCTCGGGCGGCGCCCGGACGCTTCTCGTGGCCCAGACGGCGCGCCTCCGCGCGGGGCGCGAGGCCTCGGATCGTGCGTGGCTCGAAGGGTGGACGCCCGGCCTCACGCCGACGGGCTATCTCGCGGGTCTCGCGCGCTACAACGCGGTCGCGCGAAGGCTCGGAGACGAAGGGATCGCTCTTTTCCTGGATCCGTTCGCGGGCGAGGCGTTCACCGACGCGCATTTCCAGGATCCCGTGCACTTTTCGCCCGCAGGCTCCGAGCTCTTCGCGAAGACGCTGGCCGCGTACGTGGATGCGCCCGGCGGACCGCGCGGCGCACGCTGAAAGCGATTAACCCTCCCGGTAGAATCGAGCGCCCTGGAGAACCCCGCATGAGCCCCTCGCCCCGCCCAACGCCCCTCCTCGACAAGATCAACTGGCCGCGCGACCTGCGCATGCTGACGCCGGAGCAGCTGCCGCAGCTCGCGGCCGAGCTGCGCACGTTCGTGATCGACACGGTTGCCAAGACGGGAGGGCACTTCGCCTCGGGCCTCGGCGCGCTGGAGCTGACGGTGGCTCTGCACTACGTGTTCGACACCCCGAAGGACCTCCTCGTGTGGGACGTCGGCCACCAGACGTATCCGCACAAGGTGCTCACGGGCCGGCGCGACCGCCTGAAGACGATCCGGCAGGCCGGCGGGTTGTCGGGCTTCACGAACCGCGCGGAGTCGGAGTACGACGTGTTCGGCGCGGCGCATGCGTCCACGGCGATCTCGGCGGCGCTCGGAATGGCGATCGCCCGGGACCTCCGCGGGGACAAGAACGACGTCGTCGCGATCGTGGGCGACGGCGGCCTCACGGGCGGCGTCGCGATGGAGGGCCTGAACCAGGCCGGCTACCTCAAGAGCAGGCTCCTCGTGATCCTGAACGACAACGACATGTCGATCTCGCCGAACGTCGGTGCCATGTCGGGCTACCTCTTGCGCATCGCGCGCGGACAGATCTATCACCGCGTGCGCGAAGACGTCGCGCACATTTTGAAGAGGCTGCCGGCGGGTCAGAAGCTCGCGGGCCTCGCCGAGGCGCTCGAAGACGGCTTCAAGAAGGCCCTCGTGCCTGGAACGCTTTTCGAGGAGCTGGGCTTCAAGTACATGGGCCCGATCGACGGCCACAACCTTCCGGTCCTCCTCCGCACGCTCAAGGAGACGAAGCAGATGGCGGGGCCGATTCTCCTGCACGTTCGCACCGTGAAGGGCAAGGGCTACCAGCTTGCCGAGGAGGACCCCGTCTACTGGCACGGTCCGGCGCCCTTTCAGGTGGAGACCGGCGAGATCGCGAAGAAGAACACCCCACCGAGCTACACGACCGTGTTCGCCGATGCGCTTTCGGAGGTCGCCGCGAAGGACCCGCGCGTCGTCGGCATCACGGCCGCGATGGCGGAGGGCACGGGAATCGACCGCTTCGCGAAGAAGTTCCCCGGCCGCGCGTTCGACGTGGGCATCTGCGAACAGCACGCGGTGCTCTTCGCTGCCGGCCTCGCGGCCCAGGGCTTCCGGCCCGTGTGCGCGATCTACTCGACGTTCCTGCAGCGCGCGTACGACCAGATCATGCACGACGTCTGCCTCATGGACCTGCCGGTCGTCTTCGCGCTGGACCGCGCGGGCGTCGTGGGCGCGGACGGCCCGACGCACCACGGCGTCTTCGACCTGACGTACCTGCGCGTGTTCCCGAACATGCAGGTCTGCGCGCCGAAGGACGAGAACGAATTGCGGCATCTCGTCGCGACGGCGCTGGCCTCGGACCATCCCACGGCGATCCGCTATCCCCGCGGCGCGGGACACGGCGTCGCGATGGACCCCGAGCTTAAATTGCTGCCGGTGGGGAAGGGCGAGGTGCTGCGCGTCGGTAAGGACGGCCTCGTGTTCGCCGTCGGCGATCCCGTCGTGCCTGCGTGGAGGGCCGCCGAGCGCCTCGTGAAGGAGGGTGGACCGTCGCTGACCGTCGTGAATGCCCGCTGGGTGAAGCCCCTCGACAGGGAGCTTCTCGCGCAGTTCGTGAAGCCGGGGACGAAGGTCATCACGGCCGAGGAGAGCCAGCTCGCGGGCGGGTTCGGCTCGGCCGTGGTCGAGGCGCTCGAGGAGATCGGGGTCGCCGCCGACGTGAAGCGCCTCGGCATTCCCGACCGCTTCGTCGCGCACGCCACGCAGGCCGAGCAGCGCAAGTCCCTTGGCCTCGACGAGGACGGCCTCCTCGCGTCCTTCCGCGAGCATTTCGCGGCGAAGGGCGACGTCGTCCCGCTCGCGACACGGTCTCGGTAGACGGAGTCACACCCGCCGGTCGAGGCCCCGGTCGTCCCACGACGTGGGGTCCTCGAGCGGTTCGAGGTGGGTCAGGACGCTGCTGCCGGGCAACGCCTCGGTCACGGCGCGCTCGATCTCCTCGCAGATGTCGTGGCCGCGCTTGACGGTCCACGCGCCCGGCACGAGGACGTGCATTTGGACGAAGCAGCGCGGCCCGGCGGCGCGCGTGCGGAGGCCGTGGATGACGACGCCCTGCGCGTGGAAACGTTCGAGGAGGCCGGCGAGCGCGGCCTGTTCGTCGTCGGCGATCGCGCGGTCGAGGAGGCCGTGCCCCGTCTCCTGCAGGAGCCGCATGCCCGTCCACACGATGTTCGCGGCCACGAGAAGCGCGACGACGGGATCGAGGACGAGCCAGCCGGTGAGCTTCACGAGGAGGACGCCTACGAGAACGCCCGCCGACGTCCAGACGTCCGTCAGGAGGTGCTGCGCGTCGGCCCGGAGCGCCATCGAGCGCAGGCGCTTGCCCGCGACGAGGAGAAGCATGGCGACGCCGCCGTTGACCGCGGCCGCGAGGGCGGTGATCCCGAGCCCGAGCCCGACGTTCTCGATCGGCTGGAGGTTCTTGAGGCGCTCGACGGCCGCGACCGCGATCGCGATGGCGGCCGCGAGAATCATCAGCCCTTCGAACCCGCTCGAAAGGTATTCGGCCTTCGTCTGGCCGAACGAGTAGATCGCGTCCGCCGGTTGGCTCGCCCGCCACAGGGCCCAGAGCGCCACGATCGCCGCGAGGAGGTTCACGCCCGATTCGGCGGCGTCGGACAGGAGGCCGACCGAGCCGGTGATCTTCCATGCGAAGACCTTCAGGCCGATCGTGACGACCGCGGCGACGATCGAGATTCCTGCGTAGAACGTCGCCGCACGAGCCGCCATCGCCGGGAGGTTGAGAGGCGTTTTCGGCCGCGTCAAGCGGGAGGATGCATCAGCGTCCTGTTAGGCTCTTCGGGTGCGGGCACTCGTCTGCGACGGGCCGGAGCGGGTCGCGCTCCGCGAGGCCGCGACCCCGGAGCCGGGGCCGGGCGAGGTTCTCGTGCGCGTGAGCGTCGCGCTCACGTGCGCGACCGACTTCAAGCTCGTGAGACGCGGCCACGCGAAGATCCCGTTCCCGCTGACGCTCGGTCACGAGTTCGCGGGTGCGGTCGAGAAGGCCGGGGCGGGCGCGATGTTCTCGCCGGGCGACCGCGTGACCTCGGCCGTGTCCGCGCCGTGCGGCTCCTGCGTGGATTGCCGCGCGGAAAGGGAGAACCTCTGCGCGACCGCGTTCGAGAGGCCGCTCTTCGGCGCCTTCGCGGATTTTCTCCTCGTGCCCGAGCGCATCGTGAAGAACGGATTGAGGAGGATTCCGTCGGGCCTTTCCGACAAGGCGGCCGCGCTGCTGGATCCGCTGGCGAGTGTCGTCCGGGCGCTCGGCCGAGTGAAGGCGCCAGACGGCGAGGACGTTCTCGTCGTGGGCACGGGCCCGATTGCCGCAATGCTATTTTTTCTTCTGAGGGGGAAAGAGGGGACTGCCGGCCCGACGCGCCGGATCGTTGTCGCGGGAAGGCGACCGGAGAAACTCGCTTTCTTTGAAAGGAATGGAGCAGAGGTTGCGCGCATCGCGGACTCGTCGCGCCTCCCGGGTGCCGGATCTCCGCCTCCTCTATTCTCAACAGATCTTTCTTCTTCTTTTCCTCTCATCATCGACACGACCGGCGACCCCGACGTGATCTCGGAGCTTCCGGCGCTCGCGGCCAACGGGGGCACGGTGCTGCTCTTCGCGGGGATGGCTGAGGGCGCGCGCGTGAGCGCCGACGCCTTCGCGGTGCACTATCGCGAGGTCTCGATCGTGGGGTCCTTCCATTACACGCCGCGCGACGCGGACGTCGCTCTCGCGCTGCTCGCCAGCGGCGTGATCCCGGTCCCGTCCCTCGTCGACGCGCGGCGCCCTCTCGCCGAGTGGCGCGATGCGTTCGACCTCGCGCAAAGCGGACGCGCGATGAAGGTGGCTCTCGTTCCGTGAAGGCCGTCCTCGTTCGATCGCTCGACGACGTGGCCGTGGTGGACATGGATCCTCCGGTCGCGGGCCCCGGCGAGATCGTCGTCGCGATGAAGGCCGTGGGCATCTGCGGCAGCGATACGACGCCGTGGTACGTCGAGACGAAAGCGCCCGTCGTCCTCGGCCACGAGCCGGCGGGAGTCGTCGCCGAGGTCGGGGCTCTCGTCACGGCGTTCCGGCCCGGAGACCGCGTCGTCGTGCATCACCACGCCGCTTGCGGCGCCTGCCGCTTCTGCCGCGCGGGGGAAGACGTCATGTGCCCCGAGTGGAAGAAGACGCGCCTCCATCCCGGCGGGCTCGCCGAGCGCGTGCGCGTCGAAGAGGCCGCGGTGGCCCGGGATACGCTGCGGCTGCCGGACGCCCTTTCCTTCGAGGACGGCGCCCTCGTCGAACCGCTCGCGTGCGCCGTGAAGGCCGCCCGCCGGGCGCGAGTCGGGGCGGGGGACGCCGTCGCCGTCATCGGTCTCGGAGCGAACGGCATCCTGCTCGGCCTCGTCGCGAAATCGGCGGGCGCAGGACCGCTCGTCGGCTGCGATCCCGACCCCGCGCGGAGAGCGCACGCGCGTCGACTGGGGTTCGACGCGGCGGGAGAGCCCGGAAGAGATTTTTCTGAGAAGGTGAAGAGGGCCTCGGCGGTCGGGGCCGACGTGGTCTTCGTGCTGCCGACGGCCGAAGAGGCCGTGCTTTCCTCTCTCGAGGCGGCGGGCCCCGCCGGCCGCGTTGTCTTCTATTCGCCAGTTGAGCCCTCGAAGGCGTGGCGGCTCTCCCCTCATTCGTTGTATCTCCGGGATCTCTCGCTACTCTTCAGCTACTCCTGCGGGGCGGCCGACATGCGGGAGGCGCTCGCACTTCTCGAGCGTGGCACGGTCCGCGCCGCGGACCTCGTGACGCACCGCGTGCCGTTCGCGCGGGCCGGCGAGGCCTTCGCGCTCGCGCGGAAGGGGGGCGACGTGCTGAAGGTCGTCGTGACGTTCTGAAGAAGCGCCTCGACGTCGTCCTCGTGGACCGCGGGCTCGCGGAATCGCGCTCGCGAGCCGAGGCGCTCATCCTCGCGGGCCGTGTCTCTGTCGTCGGCCGCGAGCGGGTCAAGCCCGGCACGCCCGTTGCGGAAGACGCCGAGATCGCCGTCGGGGAGCCGGAGCATCCCTGGGTCTCGCGTGGGGGCGTGAAGCTGGATTTCGGCCTGACTCATTTCGCGATCGAGCCGAGAGGGCGAGTCTGCCTGGATCTCGGCGCCTCGACGGGAGGATTCACGGATGTGCTTCTTGCGCGCGGCGCCTCCCGGGTCTACGCCCTCGACGTCGGGTACGGGCAGCTTCATGCCCGGCTGCGGAACGACCCCCGCGTCGTCGTTCGCGAGAAGGTGAACGCGCGGTTTCTGTCGCGCGCGGACGTACCCGAGGCGCCCTCGCTGCTCGTGGCGGACGTCTCGTTCATCTCGCTCACCCTCGTCCTGCCGGCGGCCGTGCCGCTTCTCGCGGAACGAGCCGACGTCCTCCTTCTCGTCAAGCCTCAGTTCGAAGCGGAGCGTCGAGAGGTCGGCCGGGGCGGCATCGTGCGCGACGAGGGCGTGCGGGCGCGGGCGGTGGCGCGCGTGACAGCGACCGCCGCGGCGCTCTCTCTCGCGAGCCGCGGGGTCGTCCCGTCGCCGATCACGGGGGCGGAGGGCAACGTGGAGCTCCTCGCGGCGTTCCGCCGGAATCCCGCTACACTTGCCGGGTGAAATCCGCGAAGCGGGCGGGCCGTCGCGTGCGGCGCGTGGGTCTCGTGACGCGCTACCGCAGCGCGGCCGCGATCGCCTTGTCGCGCAAGCTCGAGCAGCAACTCGTGCGGCGGGGAATCGCGGTCGTCCACGACGTCGAGTCGTCGCGTGCCCGCGGCATCTCCGGCGGGGCGCCCCGCGCGCAGATCGCGCGCCTCGTGGATCTCGTCGTGACGCTCGGGGGAGACGGGACGCTCCTTTCGGTGGCGCGACATCCGGCGCCCGGAGTCCCCGTCCTCGGGATCGACATCGGCACGCTCGGCTTTCTGACGACCTGCCGGCCCGACGAGTCGGAAGAGGTGCTTGAGGCGGCGCTCGCGGGAACGGCGTGCGTCGAGAGGCGGCGCCTGCTGTCGGTTCGCGTCACGCACAGCAGTCGCACGCCGCGCCTTTACCGCGTCGTGAACGACGCCGTTCTCGCGAAGTCGGCGCTCGCGCGCATTGCGACGATCCGCGTCGACGTGGACGGCCGCATGGTGTCGCGATACCGGGGAGACGGGCTCATCGTGTCGACGCCGACCGGCTCCACGGCCTACAACCTCTCGGCGGGCGGACCCATTCTCGAACCGACGCTGCCCGCACTGGTCCTCACGCCTGTGTGTCCGCACACGCTCACGCTGCGCCCGCTCGTCCTTCCCGACTCGGTTCGACTCGACCTGTCGGTGGAGAACGACCCCACGGACGTGTTTCTGACGTTGGACGGCCAGGAAGGGTTTCCGGTGAGCTCGACGACGCGCATCGCCATCGCCCGGTCCTCCGAGACCGTCTCGCTCGTACGGGCCTCCGAGGCCTCGTTCTTCGGGGTTCTCGTCGGGAAGCTTTCCTTTGGCGGCGAGCGGGAGAGCGCGGCGCGGTAACGGGGAGATGCACCGCCTCCCGCAGCTCTCCCTCACGCAGGTCCGGCTCGTCCGCCTCTTCACGCTTCTCCTCGTCTTCTCTCTTCTCGTCCTTTACGCTGTCTTTCGCTCCACGCGTTTCCAGGAGCTTCTGCGCCGGCGCACCGAGAGGTTTCTCACCGCGAAGACCGGGCGGACCGTCACGATCGGAGGCTTCGACCTCGCGCTCGTCCCGTTCGCCGTTCTCGTGCGCAACGTGACCGTGGCGAACGATCCGCGCGGCCTCGAGGGCCCGGCATTCTCGGCTTCGGAGATCGAGCTGCGCGGCCTGCCGACGATGACGAGCAGTCGCATCGACCTCCCGAAGCTTCGCGTCGTCTCGCCGCGCGTCGTCTTCGAGGTGTTCCCGGACGGCACGAACAACCTGAATCCGATCCTCGACGCCTTTTTGGGAGGGAGCGGCGGCGGCGGCCTCGAGGTCAGGCTGCGGGAGGCCCTCATTCAGCGGGCGACCCTTCGCTTCCGGGAATGGAACGCCGAGATCGACGCCGTGCTCCAGGACGCCGCCATCACGGCCACGTCCGGCCGCAGCCGGACGGTGACGCACCTCGCGCTCGCGTGCCGCAAGGGACGCTTCAAGCTGGAGGACAACGAGACGCTGGAATTCGCGATCGGCGCGGAGGTGACGCTCGCGCCCGGGCGCGTTCACCTGACGGGATTGAGGCTGCGCGGCGATCGCCTGCGGCTCGAAGCGTCGGGTGGCGTCGACGACATGAAGAAGCCCGTCCTCGCTCTCGTCGCGCGCGCCGAGACGAGCGGCGAGGCGCTCTCGAAGGTTTTCGGGCTGGGCCTTCCGCTCACGGGAGGCGTCCGGATGCGCGGCACGATGCGCTTCGGAGATCCGGGCGGCTTCCGCATCTCCGGGGCGTTCGACCTGCCCGAGGCCGCGTTCGGGCCTTTTCCGATGAGCGGGGAGGGCGTGATTCGCGTGGATCCGAAAGGCCTCCTCGTGAACGTGACGCGGGCGAGTTACGCGGGCGGGACGCTCGAGGCCCTCATCCGGCTCGAGCGGCTCGAGAGCCCGCCGCTGCCTGTCCGCATCGCGTTGCGCGGACGCGGCATCGACTTCGAGAAGTTTTTCGCCGACCTCGGGCTCAAAGGCACGGGACTCGTCACGCGGGCGGACCTCGACACGACCCTCACGTTCGGACGCGGCGGGATCGAGCACGCGGATGGCCTCGGACGGCTCCGCCTGACCGCCGACGGCGGACGGCCCTCGGCGGTGCACGGGCGGTTCGCGCTCCCGTTATCCGGGGGCGGACCCCTGAGCGTCCGGGACGGGCAGCTCCTTTTCGCAGGCGTGCCGTTCGCGACGGCCGGAGGCGCCCGAATCCGCCTCGACGGCGGGCTGCACCTCGGGACGTGGGAGCCCGATCTCGGGTTCGAGATTTCGGCCGACGATCTGTCGGAGGTGGAGCGGATCGCGGACAACTTCTATCCCGCCATCCAGAAGGAGCCCCTGACGCCGCCACTGAAGCTGGGAGGCGCGGGCCGGATCGTCGCGCGCCTGACGCGCAGCTTCGCCGATCCGCGGATCGAAGGACGAATGTCGGCGACCGGATTCGTGCTCCGGGGCGTGTCGTTCGGGACGGCTTCGGCCGAGTTCCTCGTCGATCACAACGTGGCCACGTTCTCTCCGTTCGCGGCAAAGGACGGAGGCGCCTCTCTCGCTCTCACCGGAAAGATCGGATGGGGCGGGTCCCTGAGGGACGCCTATCGCCTCGACGGCTTCGTCGCGGACTTCTCCGCCTGGCCGATCGAACGCGTCCTCGCGTTTCTCGACATCGACCTGCCGATCACCGGCGCCGGCACGGGGCGTCTTCCTCTTGGCGGCGTGACGCCGGCCCTCGAGGGCCGGATTCCGCTCGTCGTCGCGAACGCAAGCGTCTGGGGCCAGAAGCTCGACCGCCTCGAAGGCGTGCTGGCGTTCGAGAAGGACCGGATCGCGATCGAGAACGCGACGGCGGCCGTCGGCGCCGGCCAGGCGAAGGGAGGCGGCTTCTTCCGCTATGCGGACCGCGCCTACGAGCTCGATCTCGATGTCCGCGCCATTCCCATCGCCCGCGTGGACGCAGCGGAGGGACTCTCTCTCACGGGGTCGCTTTCCGGGCACGTGAAGGGGTCCGGGACGGTCGACAAGCCGAACCTCGACGTTTTGGCGCGCGTCAAGGATGCAGCCTGGAGCGGAAGCCCGCTCGGGCGCGCGGGCACCGAGCTCGAGCTGCGCGCCGCGGCCGACCGCGGCGCTTTCACTCTTTTGGCGCGCGCGCCGGACGCGGCCGAGGTCTCGCTCGCGCCCGATGGAGCGGAGGGGCGCTGGCGCGGCCGTGTCGAGGTGTTCTCTCTGGCGCCGTTCGCGTCGCTGCTCGGCATGCCCGAGGACGCACACCTCGACGGGCGCCTCTCCGCCGAGGCGTCGCTCGCGACAGGGAAGGACGTGAGCGCCCTGCGAGGGGAGGGCACGATATCGGCCGCGCGCGTCACGGCATACGGGCGAACGCTCGAGCTCCGCGCGCCCGTGCCGCTGCGAGTGGGTGACGGGAGAATCTCTCTCGAGCGCCTGACGCTTGCCGAAGCGCCGCGTCCGGACCTGCCCGGGGTGCCGCCGACGGCGATCACGATCTCCGGCGGCGCCGGGCTCGGTGCGCCCCACGCGCTCGACCTCTCGGTGGCCGGCTCCTTCGACGCCGCTCTCCTCAAGCCGGCGCTCGAGGGGCTGCAGGCGGCCGGCCACGCCAGCGTGGACCTGAAAGTGGGCGGGACGGCGGCCGCGCCGGCTCTCGCGGGCCGGGTATCGCTCGACGGCGTGGACCTCTCCTCGCCGGGCGGCCCCGCATTCGAGTCGATCACGGGGACGCTCCTCTTCTCGGAAGGCCGCGTCACGGTGGGAGATTTATCGGTTCGCTACAACGGCGGGACGGTGGACCTGGGCGGGTTCGCCATGCTGTCGGGCCTCAGGCCGACGTCCTTCCGGCTGAGCGCGCACGTCGGGCACGTCCGCGCCTCGCCGTTCGACGGCTTCCGGGCCACGTTCTCCGGTGATCTCGTCCTCCTCGGCGACACGACCCTCCGCACGGTGCGCGGCGATGTCGTCTTCGACCGGGCCGTCTACAGCCGCGACTTCTCGCTGGACATCGCGTCGCTTTTGGCGAGGAAACGCGCTGCGGTGACGAGCGGAACCCCGACGGTGTTCGACGCGGTCGCGCTCGACGTCCGGCTGCTTGCGCCGGCGTCCTCCATCGAGGTGCGCAACAACGTGGCTCGCCTGAATCTCTCGGGCGAGCTTTTCGTCCGCGGAACATGGGGCCATCCGCTCCTGTTCGGCGAGGTCACGGCCGAAGAGGGCGGCCACCTCACGCTGCAGGGCCAGCGTTACGAGATCCAGTCGGCCAAGGTCCTCTTCTCGAACCCGCTGCGCATCGAACCCTTCTTCGAGCTCGAGGCGCGGGGAACCGTGAGCCGGTACCTGATCTCGTTCGGCCTCACGGGGACGCCCTCGCGCCTCGTGCCCCGGTTCTCCTCGGACCCGCAACTGTCCGAGGCGCAGATCGTCTCGCTGATGACCTCCGGCGACGTCCCGCAGAGCGCCGTCGCGGGAGCGCCCGTCGGAGCGGCGCCGATCTCGTCCGACGATTCCGTGTCGAAGGCGGCGCGCGAGCTCCTCGCGAGCCTCGCGACCTCGGCGGTCACGAGCCGGACGAAGGAGTTCTTCCGGCTGGACCGGCTCCAGATCGATCCTACGATCACGGGCACTTCGTTCGACGTGCCGCGCGTCACGGTCGGCAAGAGCCTCGGCAAGGACTTCAACGCGATGGTCTCTTTCGTGCTGTCGAGCAACCAGCAGCAGATCATCACCCTCGACTACCAGCTCACCCCCGCGGCTCTCATTCAGGCCCGGCTCGACGAGAACGGCATCTATTCGCTCGAGCTGCGCATCCGGCAGCGGCTGCGATGAGATCCTCCCGCGCCGTCCTGCTCGCCCTGGGAGCGCTCCTCGTCGCGGCGCGCGGGTCCGCCGAAACGTTCTACGGAACGGGAATCGCCTCCCTGTCCTTTCGCGGCGACGCACCGGTCGACGAGCGCCGGCTCGCGGCCCTGACCGAGCTCGCGCCCGGCCGCACCCTGACGGGCGAGGCCGTGCGAACGAGTCTCCACAACCTCTTCGCGACGCGTCTCTTTTCGGACCTCGCCGTCGAGGCATCGCCATCGCCCGCCGGCTCCATCGTGGTCGTCGTTTTTTCCGCGGCGCCGCGGATCGAGCGCCTCGCGCTCTCCTCCTCGGTCCCCGCGTCAGGCCGCGTTCTCGACGCCGTCGGCCTCGGGCCGGGCAATCCGTGGCAGAGCGATCTCAAGCCGCGGTACGAGTCCGAGATCCGGCGCGTCCTGCGCGAGCAGGGCTACTTCGATCCGAAGATCGCGACGGCCGTCGAGGCCGGCGCCGACGACACCTCCGTGGACGTTCGGTTCGACGTGGAGAAGGGGCCGCGCGCCCTTGCGGGAGCTCCCCGCTTCTCGGCCCCGCCCGCCCCCCTCGACGAAGCGACTCTGCTCGCGAAAGCGAAATCGAAGGGAGGCAAACCCTATCGAGGCACCGCGGCCCGGGAGGACGCCGAACGCTTCGCGGCCGCTTACCGGCGGGCCGGATACTCGCGCGCGGAGGTGCGCCTCGACGATGAGTCGTACGACGCCGCCTCGGCGACCGTCACGCCGCACTACGCTCTCTTCGTGGGGCCGCGAGTCGTCTTGAAGGTCGCGGGCGAAAGCGAGAAAGTCGTGCGCGCGCACCCGGACTCACCCTGGACGCGGGGCGAGCCTTCGGACGAAGACTCGCTTCAGCTCCTGAAGGACGGGCTCCGCCGCACGTATCAGGAAAAGGGCTACGCGCGCGCGAAGGTGGACGTCACGTTCGAAACGACGTTGGACGAGGAGCTCGTGGCGTTCACGATCGAGAAAGGGGAGCGATGGACGATCTCCTCCTTGAAGGTGACCGGCGCCGTCAGCCTGCCCCCGAAGGACGTCTTCGGCGCGCTCCAGATGCGCCCGCGCGGCCTCCTCGAGGCCGGACGATACGTGGATGGAGACGCGGCGGCGGACCGTGACGCCCTCGAGGCGCTCTATCGCGCCAAAGGGTTCCGGTACGCGAGGGTCTCGCCTCCGGCCGTGACGGAGGGCGCCTCGCGGGACACCCTCGACGTGACGTTCAAGGTCGAGGAAGGGCTCCGCACGATCGTCGCGACGCGGACCGTGGCGGGCGTCAAGACGGTGCCGGAGAAGGTGCTCCTTCCGCGACTCGCCGTCCGGCCCGGCCTCCCGTTCTCCGAATCCTCGGTCAGCGACGACGCGGCTCTCCTGCAGTCCCTCTACGTGGATCGGGGCTACGTGGACGCGAAGGTGGAATCTTCCGCGCGCTTTCTGGACCCGGTGCCGCCGGAAGGAGAGCGCGTGGAGGTGACGTACACCGTGACCGAGGGCGCGCGCGTGACCTTCGGCAAGACGATTCTGCGCGGCAACCGGCGCACGCAGCCTTTCATCGTGGAGGACCGCCTCGCGAACAAGGAAGGCTCGCCCTTCTCGCTCACGAAGCTTCTCGAGACGCAGCAGAACCTCGCGCGCCTCGGCGTCTTCCAGAAAATCGAGCTCTCGACGTTTCCGACCGACCCGGAGACGATGTCGCGGGCGGTGCTCGTCACCGTCTCCGAAGCGCGCCCGTGGAGCCTCACGTACGCGGTCGGCGCCGAATACAACCCGCAGGCGACCGGCACCCGGCTCTCGGCGCGCCTTTCGCTCGGCTTGTCGTACAACAACCTCTTCGGGCGCGCCCTCGAGGTGAGCGGGGAAGGGCGCATCTCGAACACCGACCCGCGGATCATTCTGTCCGCGCGCGACCGGTCGCTGTTCGGCGGCCGCATTCCTGTCTCCGTGGCTGCGTACCAGACGCGCGACATCTTCCTGTCGAACATCGACGTGAAGCGCACGGGAGGCTTTCTCCAGGCGGAGTTTCGCCCCTCGACCTCGCTGCGGACGGCCCTGCGCTACCAGTACGAGCTCGTCGATCCGAGCTCCGACCCCGGGCTCGGCGAGGACCAGCGCGCGAACCAGCCGAGCCGCATCAGCTCGGTCGAGGGCGGGGTAACCTGGGACCGGCGCAACGACCCGCTGAATCCGCGCTCAGGCACGTTTCTCGCCGCGGATCTCAAGTACGCGTTCCCGTTTCTCGCGGCCGATGCGAATTTCGTGAAGGCGCTGCTCCAGGCGGCGCTCTACCGGCCTTACGGAACGACGCGCCTCGTCTTTTCGGTTCGCGGCGGCATCATCTGGAACCATGAGGAGTGCTCGCCGGCGCTACAGGAAGTCGGAACGTGCTCTCCGAATCTCATCGTGCCCGTCCCGGAACGGTTGTTCGCGGGCGGTTCGTCCACGCACCGCGCGTTCGCCCGAGATAACCTCGGGATCCCGGGCGAGACTCTGAACGCGGACGGCGTGGGCGTGGGAGGCACGGTGCAGCTCGTCGCGAATGCCGAGTGGCGCATTCCGGTCGCCAGCAGTTTCGAAGTCGCGCTCTTCTTCGACATCGGCAACGTTTGGGCCGATCCGAAGAATGTGAGCCTCGGCGAGCTCCGGTCCGGAGCCGGGTTTGGCCTCCACTATCAGACGCCGGTCGGTCCGATCCGGGTCGAGTACGGCCTGAAGCTCGACCGCAAGCCGGGCGAAGATGCGGGTGCGTTCGCGCTCTCGGTTGGGTATCCGTTCTGAGGCAGGCGAGGCGCGGGCTTCACCGCACGGCGCCGCCCGTCGCTCCGGGGCGGGCTTACAATGATCCATGCCCCGTTTCACGGTCCTGGAGACCTCGGCTCTGTTCTCGAACCGTGTCAAGTACGACTACCTGTTCGAGATGGAGATGTGGCTGAAGGGCCTCGAGAGGTTCTTCCAGATCGACTGCCTGCCGCTCTCGACCTTCGAGCGGTCGCACGCCTCGCTCAAGAACTACGCCGAGGAGATCGGCGCCGTTCGCGCTGGCGTGGCCCACATGACCATGCTCGCGACGCAGCTTCTCGGGGAAGGCAAGGAGGACTTCGCGTCGTTCCTCCTCTATCTCGACAGCCAGGTCGCGCGGCCCGGGACCAGCGAAATGCCCGCGCGCCGGCACGGAGGCAGCGCCGAGACGGAATTCGCGCTCGTCGTCGAGAAGCTCGACGACTTCGCGAAGATCCTCGACGAGCTCTCGCGCGCGCCGTTCGTTCCCCTTCAGACGTACTTGTCCCTCGGCCGGATCGTGGTCGGCACGCTCCGACAGGATCCCAACCTCGGCGTTCTCTTCCGTGAGAACCTGCGACCCGTTCTCGACAGCGAGTCGAAGCAGTCGCTGGCGCGTGTGCTCGGCAGCCTGCCCGAGCCCGCGCACCGCGGGGCGCTCGCCGCGCTCTTCGTCGCGCTCTTCAAGGGACTGCGCTACGCCGAGCGGGCGCGCACCGCCGCCGAGGCCGCTCCGACGCGCAAGCGGGCGCTTCTCGTCTTCAGCCTTCTCAAGGGCGAGAGCGATTCGATCGTCTTGTTCATCTCGAAGCAGCTCGCGCCCCGTTTCCCGGGAGGCTCCGCTCAGACGGAGGGGCTGCGCCGCATCGTGACCGCTATCGACGCCGAGGTGCGGAAGGTCATGGACGTCGAGCTCGTGGATGTCGTCCTCATGAAGGACGCGGATCTCGTCCTCACGCGGCTCGAGGGTGCGGCGGTCCTCATGCGCGACCTCTACCAACAGAGCGTCACCTCACTCGCGGAGACGTTCTCGTCGGGGCTCGACGAGCGCACGCTCTTCCCCGCGTACCGGACACGGCTCGATCAGAGCCTCGTCCTGCGCGAGGAGCTGGCACGGCTCGCGAAGGCGACTCACGAATTCGTGAAGGCGCCCGACAAGAAGGCGCTGCGCGCGCTCGTCGCCGAGCTCGAGTCTTTCCGCCGGAGCGGGATGCGCCATCTCATGTTCAAGGACTGGTCCCTGTTCGAACGCTTCCACGCCGGATTCTCGCGCGAGCGGCCTCCGCGGACGTTCCTACCGGCCGCGCACCAGTTAGAGGGCTTCCTGAAGACGCTCGTGAAGGAGATCGGGAAAAGATCGGTCCTCGCGAACCATCCTTTCAAGGGGTTCCGCGTCGACGGCGGTCCGTCGACCGGCGGGCCGGGCGCCTCCCGGTACAATTGAGGCCGGCGGCGCGCCGCGCCGCTCCCGATCCCGAAAGGACCAGAAAGTGGGTTTTGTTTCCGTCACCGAGGCAGCGGCCGCCTACAAGGAGGGCCGCTTCGTCATCATCGTCGACGACGAGGATCGCGAGAACGAGGGCGACCTCTGCATCGCGGCCGAACACGTCACGTCGGCCGGGATCAACTTCATGGCGCGCGAGGGGCGCGGGCTCATCTGCGTCTCGCTGACGGAAGAGCGCTGCGACGAGCTGGACTTGCACCCGATGGTCGAGCAGAACACGTCCAATTACGGCACCGCGTTCACCGTCTCGGTCGAGGCGCGCGGCAAGACCACGACGGGGATCTCGGCGGCAGATCGCGCGGCGACGGTAAAGACGCTCGTCGACCCGAAGGCGAAGCCCCGGGATCTCCTCCGGCCCGGCCACACGTTCCCGCTCCGAGCCCGGAAGGGCGGCGTCCTGAAGCGGGCGGGGCAGACCGAGGCGTCCGTCGATCTCGCGCGCATCGCGGGTCTCATGCCCGCGGCCGTCATCTGCGAGATCATGAACGAGGACGGGACGATGGCGCGCGTGCCGGACCTCCTCGTTTTCTCCGAGAAGCACGGCGTTCCGATCGTCTCCGTGGCCGACATCATCCGCCACCGGATGCGCACGGAGCGTCTCGTGCACCGCATCGCTTCCCCGATGCTGCCGACTCGGCACGGCACCTTTCGCATCGTCGCGTACCGGTCGGAGGTCACGAACGAGGAGCACGTCGCGCTCGTCGCCGGAACCTGGACCGAGGACGAGCCCGTCCTCGTACGCGTACACTCATCCTGCCTCACGGGCGATGTCTTCGGCTCCGAGCGGTGTGACTGCGGCGCACAGCTCGAGCGGGCGATGGAGCTGATCGCAGAGGAGGGCAAGGGCGCCCTCCTCTATCTCCTTCAAGAAGGCCGCGGGATCGGTCTCGTGAACAAGCTGCGCGCGTACGAGCTGCAGGAGCAGGGTCTCGACACGGTAGCTGCGAACGAGAAGCTCGGGTTCGCACCGGACGTGCGCGACTACGGCATCGGTTGCCAGATCCTGCGGGACCTCGGCATCAGGAAGATCCGCCTCCTCACGAACAACCCGTCGAAGTACGTCGCCATCGACGGCTATGGCCTCGAGATCGTCGAGCGCGTCGCGCTCGAGATTCCGCCAACGGACGGCACGCGCGATTACCTGGCCACGAAGAAGGCCAAGATGGGACACATCCTCAAGTTGGTGTGACAGGGCCCTCGACTGCGCAGCCTCTGTACACATCTCTCGTGGTTCGATGGCGTCGGTGTCTCGAAAATGAACTTGATCTTTTTGCATCATTTCTCCTTTCGCCGCTGGCCGTGAAAATTCATTCATGCGGAAAGAGGGGAAAGGTATGAAGACCGTAAGGATGGCGATTGTCTTCGTCGTGTCCGTTGCGTTCATCGGTGTCGCCGCCCCTGCTGCTCGGGCTCAGGGAAAGGGTTCATCAGAAGTGGAGGCACGCAAACCGCCATCCGTGGCGCCGCTGAAAAGCGGCGCGGTTTCGACGCACGTTCCGTTTGGGACAGGGGAGTGCTCCCTGTGCCACGAGAAGAAGGACGGCAAGGGCGTCGGCCCGGCGCTCCGCCCGATCAACAAGACCTGCTACTTCTGCCACGAGGATGTCCAGAACGTCATGACGTCGGGGAAGTTCAAGCATAAAACGGCCGAAAGCTGCACGAACTGCCACAACCCCCACAACTCGGCGTACCCAAAACTGCTCGTGGCGAATCTGCCGTCGCTCTGCACGGACTGCCACGTCGGCATCAGGAGACGAATGGACTCGAAGGTCAAGCACGGCGCGATGACCACGACCGCCTCCTGCTCGGCCTGTCATAGCCCCCACGCATCGAACGTCGAGAAGATGCTCCTGAGGCTCCCCTACGAGCAGTGTCTCGACTGCCATTCCAGTGACGACACGAAGGACTCAAAGGGGAAACTTCTCGTCAATTTCAAGAAGCTCCTCGCGGAGAACCCCGTGCAGCATGCGCCCGTCGCTCAAAAGGACTGCAGCTCCTGTCACGAGACTCACGGCTCGGAAAACACGCGGCTTCTCCTCGCCCCGTATCCCCCTGAGTTCTATGCCCCGTTCGTGCCCGCCAACTACGCGCTCTGCTTCCTCTGCCACGACGAGAGAATCGTGACGGTGAAGGAGACGACCACCGAAACCCGCTTCCGCGACGGGAGCTACAACCTCCACTTCGCGCACGTCAACAAGGCGGACAAGGGACGGATCTGCAGGGTCTGCCATGAAGTGCACGCCTCGAAGCAGGCGTTCCTGATTCGCGAGGGAGTGCCCTACGGCTCCGGCGGCTGGATTCTGAAAGTGGGGTTCACGCAGAACCCCGATGGCGGGACCTGCGAGAAGACCTGCCACACGGCCAAGAGATACGTGAACACGGTGAAGCCGACCGCCCCGGCCGCCAAGGGGGCGGTGAAGTGAACCGGTCGAAGCGCCTCTGCGTCGTGAGCTGGCTGGCCTTCGCCACCTTAGCCGCGACCGCGGAGGAGACCGGTCAGGCCTCCACGCGGACGCCCATGGGCGCCGTCCTCAGCAACCCGGAGCTGGCGTCGCTCGCCGGCGGCAAGGCGCGGCCGCAGCAGAATGTCGACATCAACGTCCTCGTCTTTTTCCGCCCCGACACCGACTACTCGAAGGAGACGCTCAAAGGGCTGTCGGCTTGCGAGAAAAGGACAGCGGGGAAGCCGGTTCGGTGGGCGGCGATCGTCGCCGACCGCTACCCGGCGGATCAGGTCAAGGCCGCGGTGACGGAGGCGGGGATCCTGATGCCGGTCCTGATCGATGCGGGCGAGGCCTTGTCGAACGAGGTCGCCGTGGCGCAGTTACCGGCGGTCGCCTTCACCGACAAGGGCAAGAAGCTCGTCGCGTTCCAGCCGTTCACGAAGCTCAACTTCTGCGAGCTCGTCGAAGGGCGTATCCGACTCCTGCTCAAGGAGATCACCGAGGCGGAGTTCTCCGCACTGGCGGATCCGGCGTCGACGAAGATCGGTGGCGAGGCCTCGGTTGCCGGCCGGCACGTGAAGATGGCCGAGATGTTTCTCAAGTCTGGGAATAACGACAAAGCGCTCGAGTCGGCTCGCCTGGCAGTCCAGCACGGCGCGGCTCTCGCGGCAGCGCATTCGGTCCTGGGCGAGAGCCTTCGGGCGGCCGGGAACTGCAAGGAGGCGGTGGCCGCCTTCGACAAAGCGCTGGCGCTCGATCCGAAGGATGCCCGCGCCAGCGCCGGCAAGAACGCCTGCGCAGGGAAAGCCCCTTAGGGCGGCGCCGCGGCAGCCGAGAGACGGCCTTGCTTCTCCATTGCGACAACTGCGGATCACGCCACCGGGCGGAACTCTCGGAGATGCGGATAGACGGCTCGCAGCTCGTCGTCACGTGTCGTAAGTGCGGCCTCAGCGTCGTCGCGGTCGGGTGGCACGAGGGTCAGATCGCATCCGAAAAGGCGCCGGTCGGCAGTGATGCTCCGGCAGCGCCCTCCGACGGCGAGCTGGTGGGCGGCCGGCTCGAACTCGAGGAGGGGGAAGAGCCCCCGCGTCCTCTAAGCTCGCCCTCTCTCAAGGAATACACGTTCGACCCGGAGATCAAGTTCGACAGCCCGCCGGTCGTCGGGCCTGAGATCCTGCCGAAGATCGAAGCGAAGGCTCAAAGCCAGGGGGTTGCCAAGACCCGGCCTGCGACCAGCGCGAAAATTCCGCCGAAGACCCGGCCGAAAACTCCGCCAGAGATTCAGAAAGAGATTTTTCCAGGAGTCGCTGCCGCGCCGCGCGGCCCGCTCAAGAAGATCGTGGTCGTCTCGGGCGTTCTCGCCTCCGCGTTCGTCGCGTTTTATCTCGCCTCGCCCTCGAAGCGAACCGAGGAAAGGAAGGTCGAGCCGAAGGCTGTCGAGACGATCCCCACCGCCGCCCCGGCCGTCGAACCCTCTCCTGCGCCGGCTGCCGTGGCCCTCCTCCCGGCCACGTCGTCGTCGGCGCCACCTTTCGAGCCCCGTTCGAAGGTGTCTTCCACCGCTCAGTCCGCCCCGCCAAAACCGACGTCGAAGCCCCTGGCCGCGGCCGCGGTTCCCACGGTCATGTCCGAGACGGAGGCGCTCTCGAGCGGCCTCGTCAACGCCGAGGTGTTCCAGGAACGGGCCGGCAAAATAGTGACTCACATTCTGCTTTGCAGGAATCTCGAACGGGCTCGAGATCCGGGCGCCGCTCTCGGGGCTCTTGCCGTGACTCTGGTCGTGTCCCCGTCCGGCGCCGTCTCGAACATCAAACTCGACCGTGCCCTCGAGGGCTCGCACCTCGGCCTGTGTCTTCGCGATCAGCTCGGGAAGCTGGAGTTCCCGAGCTGGACCGGGCGCGCCATCGAGATAAGGCGCAATGTCGCTCCCGGCGCCGCGGAGGCTCCGAAGGCTCCCTGACCGCCGGTCTGCCCGACCCTTCACTTCCGGTATTCCTCCGCGAGCCGCTCGGGAGACACGCCCCGGCGAAAGCGGAAGAGCGTTCGCCAGTTGACGAGAACGGTCCGCAAGACGCCGCGTTCCAGGTACCGGCGCGGCGATGTCTGAACGGCCGCGGACAGGATCGCGACCTGTCCTTCGCGCTTCAGCCGTTCCGCGAAATCGACGTCTTCCAGGAGCGGCCATGGCTTGTGTCCGCCGAGCCGCTCGTAGACGTCGCGCCGCACGAACGGGGCCTGGTCGCCGTACGGCACGCGCGTGAACGCCGTGCGGGCATTCGCCCAGAAGGCGACCCAGCGCATGGGCGCGCCGCCGGTGGAGAAAGAGAGGTGGAATGCGCCGCCGACCGCACCTGAAGTGATCGCGCCGCGCACGGATGCGGCCCAATCGCGAGGGAGGAGCGTGTCCGTGTGGAGGAAGAGGAAGACCTCTGCTGAGGAGGAGGATTGGGCGGCGCGCGCGAGCCGCGCGCCGCGGGGAGATCCTTCGAAGGTGAAGAGCGTCGCCCCGGCTCGCTCGAACGCGGCGCGCGTCCCCTCGGCGACGCGCTCACTCGCCGCCACGAGGAGCGAGACGGGTGGCTCGGCGCCCATGATCCTTTCGAAGAAAATCGCCGGCGAGGGAGCTTCGGCGGCGCCGACCGGGACGATGACCGCGATGGCTTGGGGCAACTCGTCGAATCCTCGGCCGCAGGGTTCCGCGCGTTTCGTTAGCATGATGTCATGGCGGCGTATGGGTTCGTCCTCGTGGGCGGTCTTTCCACGCGGATGGGCCGCGACAAGACGCGCCTCCCGTACCAGGGAACGCCGATGGCTCTCCACCAGGCCGAGAAGCTCGCGGCCGTGTGCGGGCGCGTCGCCCTCGTCGGGAAGGATCCCGAGATTTTCGCGGGATCTCGTTTTCCCTTCGTGACCGACGGAGCGCCGGAGGCGGCGGCCGCGTTCGGCGTGGCAGCGGCGCTCGCGTTCTCGCCAGAGGAAACGAATCTCATCCTCGCCGCGGACGTGCCGCGCTGTCCCGAGGCCTTCTTGGCGGCTCTCCTCGAGCTTGCCGATGCGATTCACGCGCCGGCCGTGGTGCCAATCTCGGGCGGGCGGCCGCAACCGTTGTGCGGCGTGTGGCGGCGGTCCGCGCTCGCCCCGCTCCGCGCGCGGCTCGACGCCGGGGACTATTCTCTCGTCGCCGCGCTTCGCGCGTTTCACGCCGTGCTCATCCCCGAGGAAAGCACGGGCGCGATGCCGGGGGGCGCTCCTGCGAACTTCTTCAACGTCAACACCCCGGAGGAATATGAAGCGCTCGAAAAAGAAACCGCGGCGGACGGCCCGACCGGCGCGTCCGCTCAGCCACCTCGACGCTGAGGGCCGGGCCCGCATGGTGGACGTTTCTCTCAAGCGGCCGACCGTCCGCATGGCGCGCGCGCGCGCCCTCGTGTCGCTCGGGAGGGCCGCGTTCCGCGCGCTCGACGTCGCCGCGAACCGCAAAGGCGACGCCCTCGCCGTGGCGCGACTCGCCGGGATTCAGGCCGCCAAACGCACCGCCGAGTGGATTCCGCTCTGCCATCCGCTCGCGTTCGACTCGGTCGCCGTGACCCTCACACCACGGGCCGCGTCCTCGACGGTCGTGATCACGTCCGAGGTCAAGGGGACGGGGAAGACCGGGTACGAGATGGAGGCCCTTGTCGCCGCGTCCGCGGCGGCGCTCGCGCTCTACGACATGTGTAAGGCCGCCGACAAAGGCATCGAGATTCGCGAGCTCGCGCTCCTCGAGAAGACGGGCGGTAAGAGCGGACGATGGTGCCGGGGTCAGGCCGGCTGAGATAGACTCGTTCTCAGGGGACGGTATGGATCAGGCGCTCATCGACGGGCACGGACGCCGCATCACCTACGTTCGGATCTCCGTCACGGACCGCTGCAACCTTCGCTGCATCTACTGCATGCCGGAGGACCAGAAGTTCCGGCCGATGCCGCACCTCCTCACACGGGAGGAGATTCAGCGCGCGGCGCGCCTCCTCGCGGATTTCGGCGTCGAGAAGATCCGTATCACCGGCGGAGAGCCCACGACGCGCCCCGATCTCGTGGGCATCGTGCGCGACCTCGCCCAGATCGGCTTCCCGGGCGGCATCGCGCTTTCGACGAACGGCGTCCTCTTCCCGCGGATGGCGCACGACCTCCTCGCGGCGGGCCTCACGAAAGTGAACGTCTCCCTCGACGCGGCCGAGGCCGAGCATTTCCGCAAGATGACGCGTCGCGACCACTTTCAGCCGGTGCTCGACTCGATCTCCCTCGCGCTCTCGCTGCCGTTCGACTCCGTCAAGATCAATGCGGTCGTCATTCGCGGCTTCAACGACGACCAGATCCTCTCGCTCGCGGCGATGACGAAAGAGAAGAAGCTCGGCGTGCGCTTCATCGAGTTCATGCCTTTCGGCGACAACGACTGGAAGGAATCGGATTGGGTGGGCTGGGCGGAGGTCTGGGATCGCCTGGTCGACGCCGGCTACGTGCTGACGTCGATCGAGAAGACGCTCGTGGCCGGGCCCGCCGACGAGTATTCCGTCACGTCACCCGCGGGTGTACACGCCGGCACGCTCGGCTTCATCACGCCCGTCTCGGACCGCTTTTGCGACACGTGCAACCGCATGCGGCTCACGCAGGACGGCTTCCTCAAGGGCTGCCTCTTTGGCCATGCGGACGTCGACATCCTCAAGCCGATGCGCGCCGGGGCGAGCGACGGGGAGCTGCGCGCCCTCGTGTCGCGCGCGGCGGCCATCAAGGAAGAACGCCATCCGATGTTCGTCGGTATGACCAAGTCGATGCTGCCGCTGCACGCGCGCAACATGAGCGAGATCGGCGGCTGACGGCGCCGTGCGCGTCGCGATCCTGACGATCTCGGACCGGTCTTACGACGGCGAGCGTGCCGACAGGAGCGGACCGGCCGTGGCGGAAGGGGTGCTTCGCCTTCTCGCTGGCGCTGTCATCGTCGAGCAGACGATCCTGCCCGACGAGCGCGACGACATCGCATGGAATCTCAAGCGCCTTGCGGACACCGGCGCGGCGGACCTCGTCCTGACGACGGGCGGGACGGGCCTGTCTCCGCGCGACGTCACGCCGCAGGCGACCCGGGACGTCGCGGACTACGAGGTGCCCGGCCTCGCGGAGGTCATGCGGGAGGCGACGCGCGCCGCTGTGCCGACGGCGATCCTGTCGCGGCAGGTCGCGGCCGTGTGCGGGCGGATGTTGATCGTGAACCTCCCGGGCTCGCCCCGCGGCGCGGTGGAGTGTCTCGAGGCGGTGGCATCCGTGCTCGGGCACGCGGTGGCGACGCTCCGCGGCGAGGCGGGCGATGCGCATCCCCGCCCCGACGCCGGCCGCGCCTGACCCTACAATCCGTCCTCAGTGACCCGGCGGTTCTTCCTCGCTTCGCTTCTCGCCCTTTCCGCGCCGTTCCGGGCCGCGGCGGCGCCGTGCACGCGGAGAATCCTGCGCCTGAAGAGCGGCGCGGTCGAAGAGGTTCCGCTCGAGGACTACGTGGCGGCCGTCTTGCCGCCGGAGATTGGCCGGGCGCCGGCGGCTGCGCTCGAGGCGCAGGCCGTCGCGGCGCGCTCGTATGCGCTCGCGCGCGCCGAGCGCCATCTCGAGGACGGCGCGGATCTTTGCGATGGTACGCATTGCCAGGTCTTCCGCGGACTCGCCGCCGCCACGGAGGACTCGCGCCGGGCCGCGTCGGCGACGGCCGGTCTCGTGCTCGCGCAGGGGGGGCGGGTCATCGCGGCGCCGTTCCATGCCGTGTGCGGCGGCAGGACCGCGCGCCCGGCGGACGTCTGGGATGACGAGGAGATCCCCGACCTGGCATCCGTCAGCGACGACGCGTGTCTCTCGGCGCCGGGTGCCACGTGGAGTTTCACCATTCCGCGCGCCGCCGTCACGGCGCTGGCGGACTCGCTCGGGTTCCCCGGCGCGCGATTTCTCGAGGTTTACGGCCACGACGCGAGCGGGCGCGTGTCCATGGTCCGCTTCGCGGCGCCGGGCGGGGCGTCGCGCGTGGCGCGCGGCTTTGAGTTTCGCAGAGCGGCCTTGGAGCTGTGGGGGTGGGCCTCGGTGCGGTCCACGGACTTCACGGTCGAGGAGACGCCGCCCGCGTACATCCTGTCCGGGCGGGGCACGGGTCATGGCGCCGGGATGTGCCAGGCAGGGGCGATCGCGCGCGCGAAACGGGGCGAGAGCCGCGACGCGATCCTCGCGCTCTACTACCGCGGCGCGTCGGTCGTCCGGCTAGACTCGCGGGGATGAAGACCCGTTCGCACGAGGAACAGGCCCGGCTCGAGGCGGGGCTGGATTCTCTTCTGAGAATGAAAGACGGCGGGCGGCCTCGCGGTCGCCTCGGCCTCCTCTGCAATCCCGCTTCCGTCACGCTCGGCTTCATCCCGGCGCCGCAGGCGCTCCTCGCCGCGGGCTTCGACGTGCGCGTCCTTTTCGGCCCCGAGCACGGTCTCACGGGCGCGGCGCAGGACATGGAGGCCGTCGGGAGAGGAGAGCCGTCGCGCCTGCCCGTGATCTCGCTTTACGGGGAGACGTTCGACGATCTGTCGCCGAAGGACGAGCATCTCGAGGGCCTGGACGGCGTCGTGTGCGACCTGCCGGACGTCGGAAGCCGGTACTACACGTTCGTCTGGACGATCGCGCTCGTCATGAAGGAGTGCGCGAGGCGAAAGATCCCCGTCTGGGTGCTCGACCGGCCGAACCCGCTCGGCGGCGAGGTCGTCGAGGGAAACCTTCCGGAGCGGAAGCTCCTGTCCTTCGTCGGCCTCTATCCTGTGCCCGTCCGGCATGGGATGACGCCGGGCGAGATTGCGCGCTGGGTGAACGCGGAGCACGGCATCGACTGCGACCTCACGGTGATCCCGATGCGGAAGGCCGGCCGCGCGCCGACGCGGCGCGAGATCGCCGAGACGCCCGCGTGGGTCCTGCCGTCGCCGAACATGCCGACGCGGGAGACGGCGCTCGTCTATCCGGGCGGCTGCCTCGTTGAGGGGACGAACCTCTCCGAGGGCCGCGGCACGACGCGGCCCTTCGAGCTCCTCGGCGCGCCGTGGCTGGATGCCGACGAGGCCGCGGAGCGCGCGAACGCGCTCGGCCTGCCGGGCGTCGCCTTCCGGCCGCACGTCTTCAAGCCGACCTTTCATAAGCACACGGCGAAGACCTGCGGCGGCGTGCAGGTCCACGTGACCGACGCAGCCGCGTTCCGCCCGTACGAGACGTATCTGCGCCTCCTCAAGGCGCTCTTCGACATGGACCCCGACCGCTTCCGATGGCGAACGGAAACGTACGAATACCGCGACGACGTCCCGGCGATCGACCTTTTGACCGGAACGGCGACGTACCGGCGGCTCGTGGGCGAGGGCGCGAGCCTGGACCCTTGGATCTCGAGCTTCCGGGACGACGAGATGCGATTCGCCGAGCAGCGGCGGCCGCACCTGCTCTATTCCACTCGAAGAGAATCCCCGGTGGTCCTCCTCGTCACGGGCGCGCACGAGTCGGGCAAGACGACGGTCGCCGTGAAGCTCATCGAGGCGCTCGTGCAGGAAGGGCTGAAGGTCGGCTCGCTCAAGCACACGGACCACGAGTACGAGACGGACATCGAAGGAAAGGACTCGCAGCGCCACAAGGCGGCAGGGGCGGAGCCGGCGGTGCTCGTCGCGGGGAGGCGCAGCGCGGTGCACCGCAGAGGGGAGATTCTCGCTTCGGACCCCCTCTCGGGCGCGACAGGCCCGCACGGTGAGAGGCCTCTGTCCGTTTTCTTAGAAGGGGAATATGGGTTGAGCACGTGCGACGTCGTCGTGGTCGAGGGGTACCGGAGCGCGCCCTACCCGAAGATCGAGGTCTGTCGCGCGGCGACGGGGCGCGCGCCGCTTACGGAGAACGATCCCTCGGTCATCGCCGTCGTCACCGACCGCGCCACGCAGCACGCCTCCTCCGTTCCCCGATTCTCATTCGAAGAAATTCCCGGCTCCCTTCTCCTCTTTCTAAGAAAATCTTCTTTCTTCTCTTCTCTCCAGCAGAATCCCGTGAACGCATGAAGGCGATCCTCGTCCCAAAGCCCGGCGGCCCCGAAGCGCTCGTTTACGGTGAGGCTCCCGATCCCGTCCCGGGGCCGGACGAAGTCCTCATCCGCGTCCGCGCGACGGCCGTGAACCGGGCCGACTTGCTCCAGTCCGAGGGCAAGTACCCGCCGCCGGCCGGCGCCTCGGAGATCCTCGGCCTCGAGGCGGCGGGCGAGGTGGAAGGCACGGGCGAGCGCGTCTTCTTCCTGCTCGCGGGAGGCGGCTACGCCGAGAAAGCGGCGGTGCCGCGCTCCATGCTCATGCCGATTCCGCGCCGGCTCTCCTTCGCGGACGCGGCGGCGATCCCGGAGGCGTGGTTCACCGCGTACCTGAATCTCTTCCAGGAGGGCGGGCTGAAAGCGGGAGAGCGGCTTCTCGTTCACGCGGCGGCCTCCGGCGTCGGAACGGCCGCGATCCAGCTCGCCAGACGTGCAGGTGCGTCCGTCGTGGCGACCGCGCGCAGCGCCGAGAAGTGCGGCGCGCTCCTCGCGCTCGGCGCGGACCTCGCCGTCGACACGTCCCGCGAGGAATTCCTGGGGCGCATCGAGCGGACCTTCGGCAAGGAATCCATCGACCTCGTCCTCGACCCCGTGGGCGGCCCGCTTCTCGCGCCGAATCTCAAGGCGCTCCGCCGGGGGGGACGGGTCGTTCTCATCGCGAGCATGGCGGGACCATCCGCGGACATCGATCTGCGCGCCATTCTCGCCAAACGCCTGAGGATCATCGGCTCGACGCTGCGCAGCCGGCCCCTCGAGGAGAAGGTCGCCCTGACTGCCGCATTCGTGCGCGATGTCCTGCCGGGGCTCGCCGACGGCTCGCTCTTGCCGGTCGTGGACCGCTCCTATCCGTTGCGCGAAGCCGCCCTAGCCCACCGCCGCATGGCCGCGAACGAGAACGTGGGCAAGATCGTCCTCGTCGTGGACTGAGCGGTGTCGCCGCTTCCGTCCTCTCCGCGCGCGGTCGTCTTCGACCTCGACGGCACGCTCGTCGACGCCTACGCGGCGATCCACGAGTCGCTCGGCGTCGTTCTCGCGGCGTTCGGCCGTCCGCCCGTCACGCGCGACGAGACGCGCCGGATGGTGGGCCACGGCCTCGAGATGCTGGTGGCGAAGGCGGTGGGCGATGAGAACGTGGCCGAGGGGGTTCGCCTGTTCCGAGAGCGCTACGAAAGAGTCGGGCTCGAGGGGACGCGCCTTCTGCCGGGCGCCGAGAGCGTCACGCGGAGCCTCTTCGAGCGGGGAATCCGCCTCGCGATCGCCTCTAACAAGCCCGCCCGCTTCACACGGCCGCTCCTCGAGGCGTTCGGGCTTTCGGGCCGTTTCGGTTTCGTCGCGGGACCCGACGACGGTTTTCCACCGAAGCCCGCGCCGCAAATGATCTTCATGGCCCTTGCGACCCTCGGGGTCTCGGGGCGCGACGCCGTGTTCGTGGGCGACATGCCGGTGGACATCGCGACGGCGCGGGCGGCGCAACTCCCTATCATCGCACTTCCGACGGGCAGCGCGACACGAAAAGAGCTCGAGGCGTGTTCTCCCGACGCAATCGTCGAAAATCTCGAAGCGCTGTTACCGCTGCTTCTAGCCTCGTAGAATCCCGTGCCATGACAAACTTCGATTCGACCACCGGCTCTTCCGGCCAGGTGCGCTTCTTCAACCCCGGCCCCGTGTGGGTGCGTCCGCAGGTGATGCAAGCGCTGACCGGCCCCATGCTCTCCCACCGCTCTCAGGCCTTCATGGACCTCTACGGGCGCATCCTCGAGAAGCTCCCGAAGGTCTTCCGGACGGCGCGCACGGCCCACACCCTTGCGACCTCCGCCACGGGCGTCTGGGAGTCGGCGCTCGTCTCCTGCGTCGAGGGCCCGGTCCTCTCGCTCGGCAACGGCGCCTTCTCCGAAAAGTGGGGCGAGATGTCCCAGCGCCTCGGGCTCGAGACCGATCTCCTGAAGGTCGAGTGGGGCAAGCCGATCTCGCCGGACGACGTGAAGAAGAAACTCGCGGGGAAGAAATACGCCGCCGTGACCGTCGTCCACAGCGAGACGTCCACGGGCGTCCTGAACGACCTCGCCGCGATCGCGAAGGTCGTCCGCGAGAACTCCGACGCGCTCGTCTTCGCCGACGCCGTGACCTCGGTCGCCGGCACGAAGGTCGAGACGGACGCCTGGGGCCTCGACGTCGTCCTCACGGGCTCGCAGAAGGCGTTCGCGCTCCCGCCCGGGCTCGCGCTCTTCGCCATGTCCGAGCGCACGCTGGCCGCCGCGAAGAAGAAGAAGTTCCGCGGCCTCTACCTCGACCTCGTCGACATCGACGCCTTCGCCCAGAAAAAGCAGACGCCGACGACGCCGTGCCTCCCGCTCCTCTACGCGCTCGACGTCCAGCTCGACCACATCCTCGCCGAGGGGATCGAGAACCGCTGGGCCCGCCACGAGGCGATGCGTCTGGCGATCGCCGAGTGGGCCGCGAAGAACGGCTTCCGGATCTTCGCGGAGAAGGGGGCCGAGTCCCCGACGGTCACCTCGATGATCCCGCCCGCGGGGGTCAACGCCGAGGAGCTGAACAAGGCTCTCAAGGCGGCGAAGTGGACGACGGGCTCGGGCTACGGGAAGCTGAAGGCCACGAACGTCCGCATCGGCCACATGGGCGACGTCGACGTCGCGTCCGTGAAGAACTACCTCAAGGCCCACGAGGAGGCCATCACCGGGCTGCGCGCCAAGGCAGCGGTCCTCGCGTGAGCAAAGAGCGCGTCCTCATCGCCGAGCCGCTTTCGGCGACCGGCCTCGCCGTCCTCGCGAAATCGGGTCTCACCGCCGACGTCCGCATCGATCTTTCGCGCGAGGCCCTTCTCGCCGCGATCGGAGACTACGACGCACTCGTCGTGCGCTCGGCCACGCAGGTGGACCGCGAGCTCCTGACGGCCGGGAAGAAGCTTCGCGTCGTCGGGAGAGCGGGCGTGGGCCTCGACAACGTCGACGTGAAAGCCGCCACGGAACGCGGCGTCCTCGTCGTCAATGCTCCATCCGGAAACGTCGTCTCCGCGGCGGAGCATGCGATCGCGCTCCTTCTCGCCTTCTTGCGCAAGATTCCGGAGGCACAGGCTTCGCTGAAGGCCGGGGAGTGGAAGCGCACGAAGTTCGTCGGCACGGAGCTGCAGGGCAAGACGGTGGGCCTCGTGGGCCTCGGGCAGGTGGGGGCCCGCGTGGCCGCGCGCCTGCGTCCGTGGCACGTCACGCTTCTCGCATTCGACCCCTACGTGACTCCGGAGCGGGCCGCAGAGCTGGGCGTGGTGCCCGTGTCCTTGGACGAGCTCCTTTCGAAATCCGACATCGTGTCGCTCCATGCACCTGGCGGCTCGGAGACGAAGCACCTCATCGGAGCGAAGCAGCTCGCCATGATGAAGAAGGGGGCGATCCTCGTGAACTGCGCGCGCGGCCCCCTCGTGGACGAGGCGGCGCTCGTCGCCGCGCTCGACTCCGGGCATCTGGCGGGCGCGGCGCTCGACGTCTTCTCCGTGGAGCCGCCGAAGGACTTCTCGCTCATGAAGCACCCGAAAGTGCTCTGCACGCCGCATCTCGGCGCGTCAACGGTCGAGGCGCAGGATCGCGTCGCGGTCGAGACGGTCGAGATGCTCGCCGAAGCCCTGAAGGGCTCGCCCTTCGTCGCGGCGGTCAACCTGCCGTTCCCATCCGGAGGCGACCCGCACGCGGCGCTCCCCTGGATGCGCCTGGCCGAGCAGGTCGGCATGTTCGTGGGGCAGGCGGTCGCCGAGGCGCCCAAGCACCTGACCGTGACCCTCACCGGGGTTCCCGAGAGCCTGCGGAAGGCGTGCGTCGTCGCCGCCGTGAAGGGAGTCGTTTCGACGTTCGCGGAGGGAGTCAACATCGTGAACGCCGTCTCCCTCGCGAAGCTGAACGGGATCTCGGTCTCGGAGGCCGTACGCGAGGACGCGGGGGGCTACGCGACGCTCATCACCGTCGCGGCGGGCGACCGCAGCGCGGCGGGGACGCTCTTCGGCGACCGGCTCGGCCGGATCGTGGCCGTCAACGGCCTCTCCCTGGAGTTCTCGCCGGAGGGGACGCTCCTCGTGATCGCGAACCGCGACGTGCCGGGCGTCGTCGGGCGCATCGGAACGCTTCTCGGGTCGCGCGGCGTCAACATTTCGGATCTCGCGCTTTCGCGCGGGAAGGATGGCAGAGCGGCGGCTGTCGTGCGCATCGACCGGCTGGATGGTGCGCCCATCGGTCAGGATCTCGTCAAGGCGGTGTCGACGCTCGAAGGCATCGATTCGGCGCGTCTCGTGACGCTCGGGTGAGCGCGTGAGCGCGTCGCCCCGCGTCCGCGCGCGGCGCCGCGTCGGCGTGGTCTTCGGCGGCCCCTCCCGCGAGCACGGCGTCTCGTTCGTCTCGGCCGCTTGCCTCCTCAAGAACCTCCCGATGGACCAATATGAGGCGATCCCGTTCTTCGTCGGCAAGGACGGCCTCTGGCACGGCCCGTCCGCCTCGAAGGCCGAGCTCGAGCGCCAGCTCTCGCGTCCGCCGGTGGACCTGCTCCTCGACGGCGTGAAGCCAGGGTCGGGCTACGCCCGCACCGCGGAGATCGTGGACGGGTTCTTCAGCGCCTGGCACATGGCCAGCGCAGACGTTCTGTTCCCGATCGTCCACGGGACTTATGGCGAGGACGGCGTGCTCCAGGGCCTTCTCGAGTCGCTCGGCATCCCGTACGTGGGCTTCGGAGTCTCGGCCTCGGCGGTCGGCATGGACAAGATCTTCATGAAGGCCGCGTTCGGGGCAGCTGGCCTGCCGCAGGTCGAGTACGTCGCGTTCTCGCGCGCCGAGTGGAATTCGCCCGAGAGCCGTGCGTCGATCATGGAACGCGCGGGTCGCCTCGGATTCCCGCTCTTCGTGAAGCCGGCGTGTGCGGGCTCGTCCGTCGGCGTCTCGAAGGTGAAATCCGAAGCGAGCCTCGCGTCCGCGGTGGAGGATGCGCTTCTCGTGGACGGACGCGTTCTCGCCGAGAAGGGCGTCGACGCCCGCGAGATCGAATGCTCCGTCCTCGAGGGCGAGTCGGGCGGTGTGACGGAGGCCTCCCTTCCGGGTGAGATCGTGCCGGGTCGGGAGTTCTACGACTACGAGGACAAGTACATCGGCACAGGCTCGCGTTCGATCATTCCGTGCGACCTGCCGGACTCCTCCCGCGACGAAATCCGGCGACTCGCCGTCCGCGCGTTCGACGTCCTCGGCGGCGCCGGTTTCGCGCGCGTGGACTTCTTCCTCGAGCGCGGCACGAATCGTCTCCTCATGAACGAGATCAACTCCCTGCCGGGCTTCACGCCCATCTCGATGTTCCCGAAGATGTGGGAAGCAACGGGGCTGCCGCTGCCGAAGCTTCTCGACCGGCTCGTGAGGAGCGCGTTCCAGCGTCCGGGGCGGGGGCGCTGAAGGGTCTACCGGTAGATCACGAGGATGCCCGCAAGACCCATCTCGCCGAGGGATTCTCGCGCGGTATCGGCCTCTTTGCGTGTTTCGTACGGCCCGAACTTCACGCGTTTCAGCCCTTTGAACTCCTCGACGTACGGTGTCGGGTAGCGCGAGGCGAGGCGGTCCCTCAGCCGGACCGCGTTCGCCTTGTCGCCGAACGCGCCGGCCTGGACAGCCCACGCGTCGGCGCGCGGCGCGGCTGCCGTGCTCGTGGCATTCGCCGTGTTCGCGGCCGTGATGGCCGGGGGCTCGTCGGTGCCGGCCCGAATGCGCGTGTTGTCGCCCAGCGTCACGACCCGTAGGGAGACCGGCACGACGCCGTCCGCGACGGAGCCGATCTCGGCCGCCGCGGCCTTCGAGAGGTCCAAGATCCGGCCCGCGATAAACGGCCCTCGGTCGTTGATCTTCACGCGGACGGTTTTCCCGTTTTTCTCGTTCGTCACGTCCACGACCGTGCCGAGCGGCAGCGTGCGGTGCGCGGCCGAGATCTTCTCGGGACGGAACATCTCGCCTGAAGCCGTCGGCAGCCCGTCGAACTCCTTGCCGTACCAAGAGGCCAGGCCTCGCTCGCCTCCTCTCGCGCCAGGGGCGGTCTTCGCGGACGGGCGAGAGGAGCAGCCGACGAGGAAGAGGAAGAGAACGAGGAAATATTCTCTCTTCGTTCTCAGACCCGGACCTCTTCACGCGTCTCGCCGCCGGCGGCCTCGGGATCCGTCGCGAGAATGGGTTCGATCTCGGTTTCGAGGAACTCGTCCACCTGCTCGGGCGCGCGGCCGATGAAGCGCGCGGGCTCGGAGGCCGCGATGACCTCGGCGGGCGTGAGGCCGAACGCCGGGTCGCCCGCGATACGGAACAGGAGGTCGTTTTCGCCGCCTTCGGCTTTCATGCGGTCGCCCGCCGCCTGCGTGAGGACGCGCAGCTTCTCGTGGAGAACCTGCCGGTCGCCGCCCTTCTTGGCCGCGGCCATGAGGATGTTTTCCGTGGCCAAAAACGGCAGCTCCGCGTCGAGATGGCGCCTCACGACGGTCGGATGCACGACGAGCCCGTCCGTCACGGCGTCCCACAGAAGGAGGATCGAGTCGGCGGAAAGGAACGATTCGGCGAGCGCGAGGCGCCGGTTCGCGGAGTCGTCGAGCGTCCTCTCGAACCACTGGGTCGCGTGCGTCCAGTTGCCGTTGTCCGAGATCGAGAGGAGCCAGCGCGAGAGGGCGTTGATGCGCTCGCACTTCATTGGGTTGCGCTTGTAGGGCATCGCCGACGAGCCGACCTGCTTCTTCCCGAACGGCTCCTCGACCTCCTTGAGGTGCTGGAGCAGCCGGATGTCGTTCGCGAACTTCGAAGCCGAGGCCGCGAGGCCCGCGAGCGCGGACAGGACGAGAGCGTCCTGCTTGCGCGTGTACGTCTGGCCGGAGATGAGGAACCGGTCCACGAACCCCGCCTTCTCGGCGACAAGGCGGTCGAGTCGCTCGGCCTTGTCGGCGTCGCCTTCGAAGAGCGCCACGAACGACGCCTGTGTGCCCGTCGCTCCCTTGCATCCAAGGAACCGCAGCTCGTCCGCGCGGCGAACGAGCTCGCGGTGGTCGAGCGCGAGGTCCTGGAGCCAGAGGCACGCCCGTTTGCCCACGGTCGTGGGCTGCGCGGCCTGGAAGTGCGTGAAACCGAGGCAGGGCAGGTCGCGGTAGGCGCGCGCGAACCGGGACAGGCGGCCCATGACGCGCACCGTGCGTTTCGCGAGGAGGCGCAGGGCTTCGCGCAGAAGAAGAAGATCGGCGTTGTCGCCCACGAAGGCGGAGGTGGCGCCGAGGTGCAGGATCCCCCGCGCGGCGGGTGCGACGTCGCCGAGCACGTGCAGGTGCGCCATGACGTCGTGCTTCGTCTCGCGCTCGTACCGGTCGGCAGCAGTCAGCTCGGCCTCGGTCGGCACGAGATGGGCGCGGAGCGCCTCGAGCGAGGCCTCTGGAATCGGGAGGCCGAGCTCCCTTTCGGCTTCGGCCAGCCAGAGCCAGAGCCTGCGCCATGTCGTGAACTTCGACCGCGCCGAGAACATCGCGGACATCTCGGCCGACGCGTAGCGACTGGTGAGGGGGTTCTCGTAGCGGTCGATGGGAGAGTCACTCACCCGCTCACTCCTCGATCTCGTCGTCCGAAGGCGGCCGGAACTGAATCGGGTCGTCGTTTCCGCACACGTCGCAAAACGCGCTCACGATGCCCTTCTTCGCGTCGTATTCGAAGAAGTAGCACGGCGAGTCGCAGTTGAGGCAGACGATAAAATCGACTTTGTCCAGCATCACGCGATCCCGTGGGCGTTCAGGTTAGCATCCCGCTGGCGGTCCGCGCCGCCCCTTTCATGCCGGCCATGACGCTTTCCGTGGACTCCGAGATCGGTCGCCTGCGCTCGGTCCTCGTCCACGAGCCTGGGCGCGAGATCGACCGGATGGTGCCGTCGATGATGCTGGACCTGCTCTTCGACGACATCCTGTTCGGCGCGCGCGCACGCGAAGAGCACCGAAGGTTCCGGCAAGTGCTTCGCTTCGTCGCGGACGAGGTGCTCGACGTTCAGGATCTCCTCGATGAGGTCCTCCGCGATCCCGAGGCCCGGAGCGAGGTGCTTGCGGACCTCGCCGCGCTGCTCGCATGGCCGCCGTCCGTTCTTCACGCGCTGACCGAGCTGCCGCCCGGCAAGCTCGCGGCGGGCCTCGTGGAGGGTCTCGAACGCCCCGAGCCCGCGATTTCCGGCTCCCTCGATTCTCTCTACCTGCTTCCGCCGCTGCCAAACTGGTTCTTCCAGCGCGATCCGGCCACCGTCGTGGGCGATCGCGTCGTGAGGGGCTCGATGGCGACCCGTGCGCGCTGGCGCGAGCCGTTGCTCTCCGGTGCCGTGTTCGCCCGGCACCGGCGATTCGCCGGGGCCGGGCCGCGCTTCTGGTTCCAGGAGTTCGCCGCGGGCGAGGGGCGCGACCTCGCCTGGGCGCGGATGCGGCCGACGCTCGAGGGGGGCGACGTCTTCGTGCTTTCTCCCGAAGTGCTCGTCATCGGCTATTCGGAGCGCACGGAGAAGACGACGATCGAGCGCCTTGCCGAGGCGCTCCGGCGGGAGGGGTCGCGCGTGCGCAAGATTCTCGTCGTGGCGATTCCGCCGCAACGCGCGACGATGCACCTCGACACGGTGTTCACGCGCATCTCGGCGGGCGAGTGCCTCTGTTACGGACCGATGATCCTGTCGGGCGGCGCGGAGGAGGCGGACGTGTACGAAGCCGATCTCACGACGCGTGAGATCGCGTGGACCACGAAGGACGACCTGCTCGCGGCGCTTGCGGCGCTCGGCATCGACCTCGCGCCCATCCTCTGCGGCGGCGCGGACCCGATCGACCAGCAGCGCGAGCAGTGGACCGACGGCGCGAACGCGTTCGCCCTCGCGCCCGGCGTCATCCTCTGCTACGACCGGAACGAACGTACCGCCGAGTCGCTCGCGCGCCATGGATACACTGTCGTGGCCGACGACGATCTCCTCCTGGGAAGGGAGACGCTCGACCTGAGAAAGCCCGGCAAGCACGCGATCCTGCTTTCGGCGCCCGAGTTGTCCCGCGCGCGGGGTGGCCCACGCTGCATGACGATGCCGCTCGTGCGCGATCCGGTGTAAAAAGGACGGCGATGTTCCAGAAAGATCTCATCTCGATTCACGACCTGACCGGCGCCGACGTCGCGACCCTCTTCACCCTCGCTGCCGGCATGAAGGCGCGTCCGCGGGATTTCCGATCAGCGCTCTCCGGGAAGATCCTCGCCATGATCTTCGAGAAGTCGTCCACGCGGACGCGCGTCTCCTTCGAGGCCGGGATGACCCAGCTCGGCGGCGCGGCGCAGTTTCTGTCGTCCCGCGACATCCAGATCGGACGCGGCGAGCCGATCGCGGACACGGCGCGCGTCCTCTCGCGATACGTGGACGGCATCATGGCGCGTACCTTCGCGCACGACACGGTCCTCGAGCTCGCCCGCCACGCGACGATCCCCGTCATCAACGGCCTGACCGACCTTCTTCACCCGTGCCAGGCCCTGACGGACTACTTCACGATGAGCGAGAAGTTCGGGAAGTTGACGGGCTTCAAGCTCGCGTACGTCGGCGACGGGAACAACATGGCGCACTCGCTCATGTACGGGGGGCCGAAGTGCGGCGTCGATGTCGCCGTCGCGACGCCGAAGGGCTATGAACCGGACGCCACCGTCACCGCGAACGCGCACGCGGACGCGACCGCGGCGGGAACGACGCTGCTCGTCACGCATTCGAAGGAAGAGGCCGTCCGAGGGGCCCACGTGATCTACACCGACGTGTGGGCCTCGATGGGGCAGGAGGCCGAGCAGCAGAAGCGCGTGCGCGATTTCGCGGGCTGGACGGTCACGAGCGAGCTTCTCGCCCTCGCGCACCCCGACGCCGTTTTCATGCACTGCCTCCCCGCGCACCGCGGCGAAGAGGTGGCGGCCGAGGTGTGCGACGGACCACGCTCCGTCATCTTCGACGAGGCGGAGAACCGCCTCCACGTCCAGAAGGCGATCCTCGCCACGTTGATGGACCGCCCCTGACGCGCCGCCTCGCCCTCGCCGCCGGCTGTTGCGCCCTCGCGCTGGGCGGCGCCTGCCGGAAGAGCGGCCCCGCTGTGCGGTCTTCGGCCGCCTCTCCGGACGACGCGGGCGTCGTCACGCTGGAGCGCGTTGCCGCGCGCGCCGAGGCGGCGCCAAACTCTCCTTCGATCCTCACGCTGCCTCGCGGGACCGTCTTGAAGCTGCGCGAGGCCCGCGACGATTCTGTTCACGTCGTGGTCGAGGGGCGGGACGTCTGGATCCCGGCCGACAGCTTCGAGCGGATGGCCGACCGCGAGGCGCGCGAGAAGCGCGCCGTCGCCGTGGCGGGCTTCTCGCCCCAGCCGGCGCGGGCCGTCGAGTCCTGTCCCGTTCTTCTCGCCCCGGATTACGGCGCTGCGCGGTGGGGCTCGCTCGAAGACGGCGACGACGTGGACGTCGTGCTCGCGGATCACGATTTCTTCGGCGTGCGCCTCGCGGGAAAGATCCTCGCGTTCGTGCCCGCGCGCTCCGTGCGCCTCCTGCCCTCGTCCGTTGCGGCGATTCCCGCCGGGCCCTCCGGACGCGGGGTGGTGCCGGAGGTGCAGTCGCTGGGAGTTCCCGACCGGGACTTGCGCCCGGCGGCCGCCGGGCGCACCCCGGCACCCACGGCAGACGCGGGCGCCGCCCCTGCGACCTCTTCTGCCGCGGCCGTGGCCGCGGCGGCGCCGGCCCTTTCGCAGGCTCCTCTGGTCTCGCTTCCGGACGGGGCCGAGATTCCCGTTCTCCTGTCGCGCGTGGATGCACGTTACCCGGAGGCGGCGCGCCGGCTGAATCTGAGCGGCGACGTCGTATTGCGCATCGTCATCGAGGCGAACGGCTCCGTGGGCAGGATCGACGTGATGACGCCCGGCCCCGCAGGTATGACGGAAGCCGCCGTGGATGCCGTGCGGCGCTGGACGTATCGCCCCGCGCGGATCGCCGGGCAGCAAGTGGCCGTATGGAAGGTCGTCCGCATCCGCTTCGTCCGGACGGTCGAGAGAGAGCCCCCGCCGGACTGAACCGGCATGCCGCGGAGGCGATCCCCCGCTCCCTATAAACTCCCTCCCGCCCATGCTGGAGATCGTTTACGAGATCGAGGGGCAGACCCGGCGCTTCCTCCTGTCCGGCGGGGACGTGTCGATCGGCCGTTCGAGCGAGAACGGGATCGTCCTGAACGACTTCTCCGTGTCGCGCCGACACGCGCTCCTCTCCGAGCGCGGGGGTGTCTGGACGGTCGAAGACCTGAAATCGACGAATGGCCTCAAGGTGAACGGGGAGCTCTCGGCGAAATCGCCGCTGAAGGCGGACGATGTCCTCACGGTCGGCACCTTCACCCTTTACGTCCGCGAGCAGCCCACGGCCAAGAACATCGCGGCGAAGACGATCAGCGACTCGAGCTCGACGTTCGTCCGCTCGATCGCCGACTTCAACCGCGACTTCAACCTCGACGTTGCGCGCACCGGGGTCACGGAAATCGCGGGGACGCTCGCCGGGCGGCGGCACCCGCCGGAGATGGCGCGCGAGAAGATCTTCGAGATCCTCGTCCAGGTCGCCCGCACGCTCATCGAGGCGCCCGACGTGGACCAGATTCTCTCGAAGGTCGTGGACCTGCTCTTCGACTTCCTGCCCGCCGAGCGCGCCGTCGTCGTGCTCCGCGAGGAAGGAGGCGGGCTCGTCGCGACTCTCGTACGACACAAAGGGCGGGCCGGCGCGGAGACCGCCGAGACGTTTTCCCGCACGATCGTCGAGAACGTCGTGCGCGAGCGCGTGGCGGTCCTGACGTCCGACGCCCTCACGGACGACCGTTTCGAGGCCGGCCAGTCGATCCGCATCCAGCAGATCCGGTCGGCCATGTGCGTCCCGCTGTGGAACCGCGAAAACGTCATTGGCGCCCTCCACGTGGACACGCGCCTCAAGACCGGCACGTTCACGGCGGACGACCTCGATCTCCTGACCGCGCTCGGGAACTTCGCGGCCGTCGCGATCGAGCGCGCGCGCCTGCAGGGGCGCATCGTGCGCGAAGAGCGCATTCGCGAGCGCCTCGCGCGCTATCACTCGCCGGGTGTCGTCGAGGAGATCGTCTCGGAGTCGCCCGCGGGCGTGGAGAAAGTACGCACGCGCGATGTGACGGTGTTCTTCGCGGACATCGTCGGCTTCACGACGGCCGCCGAGTCGATGGCGCCCGAAGAGCTGTCGCGGTTTCTCGAAACCGTTTTCACGTTCGCGGCGGACGCGATCTTCGAACAGGGCGGCACGCTCGACAAGTTCATCGGAGACGCCGTGATGGCCTTCTTCGGCGCCCCGATTCCGCAGCCGGACCATCCCCGCCGGGCCGTGGCGGCGGCCGCGAGGCTCATCGAGAGCCTGACGGCCTGGAACGTGGAGCGCGCCGGGCGCGGCGAGCCGGAGGTCGCGGTGCGCGTGGGCGTCAATACGGGATATGCGGTCGTGGGCGACATCGGGTCCGACCGGCGCGTGGACTACACCGTCCTCGGGAACACCGTGAACGTGGCCGCCCGGCTCGAGGACTACGTCGCCGGCCCGAACGAGATCGTGGTGGGCGAGGAGACGGCGCGGCTCGCGAGCGACTCGTTCGTGTTCGAGCCCCTCGGCGAGAAGCGCCTCAAGGGCCTTACGAAAGGCCTGAAAGCCTTCCGCGTGAAGCTCGACGAGAAAGGCGCGCCGGTTCCCCCGACGTGACGGACGCGCTCTCGGGGCTGACGTTCGTGACCTCGAACGCGGGCAAGGCCCGCGAGGCGGCGATCTTCCTGGGTCGCGAGGTCGCGGTGAAGGACGTCGAGGTCCCCGAAATCCAGTCACTCGACTTCGCCGAGGTCGCGCGCGCCAAGGCGATCGTGGCGGCCGGGGCCCTCGGTGTCCCTGTCCTCGTCGAGGACTCGGGCCTCGCGGTCGAGGCCTGGGGCGGCTTTCCGGGTCCGCTGACGAAATGGATCGTGATGGGATCTGCGGGGCAGGACGGCCTCGCGAAGATGCTCGACGGTTTCTCCGACCGTTCCGCCGAAGCCGTGTCCGTCCTCGCGGTCGCGCGGCCGGGGCAAGGCGCGCATGACGTCGTCGTGGCGGAAGCGCGCGTCCGGGGTTCGATCGCCCTTCATCCGCGCGGAACGAACGGCTTCGGCTGGGACGTGCTGTTCATCCCAGAGGGCGCGACGCGCACCTGGGCGGAAATGGGCGAGGAAGAGAAGAACAGAGACTCGCACCGGGCGAGGGCGTTCAAGCGCCTGAGGGCTCTGCTGCAACGAGAAGAGTAGTCTTCAGTGCCTCCCGGCGCGGGCCCGGAGGTCGCGCGCGAGAGCGTCGATCTTGCCCTCTAGCTCCTCCCGTGTCCCGTCCGTCCGGATCACGATGTCAGAGACCTCCTCGCGTGCCGCGTCGGAGAACTGCGCCGCCATGCGCTTCACGAACTCGTTCGGATCCGTCTCGCCGCTCCTTCGCATCGCCCGCTGGAGTCTCATGTCCGCCGGGGCTGACACGGCGACGAGGACATCGAACCGCTCGCGCCCGCCGGTCTCGACCAAGAGCGTCGCCTCGACGACGCCGAGAGGCTCGCCTTTCCTCTCGAGCTCCTCGAACCAGCGCGCCTGCGCGTCGCGGACGAGGGGGTGGATGAGGCGGTTGAGCCTCGCGAGAATCTCGGGGTCGTGGAAGACGCGCATGGAGAGCTTGCGCCGGTCGACGGACCCGTCCTCCGTGAGGAACTCCTTCCCGAATGTCTCCGCGACGGCGCGGGCGCCCGCGGCGCCGGGCGCATAGAGGTCGTGGACCATGCGGTCCGCGTCGCGCATGGGGATTCCGCGCTTTTCGAGGCCCTCCGCGATGGTGCTCTTGCCCGACGCGAGGCCGCCGGTGAGCCCGACCTTCAGGATCATCCGCGCCTCGCCTCGCAGAGCCGGAGCGTGTTCTGGAGCAGCATGGCGATCGTGAGCGGGCCGACGCCGCCCGGGACGGGCGTATAGCGCGACGAGCGCGGGTACGCCGTCGCCGGGTCGCAGTCGCCCACGAGCGTCGAGCCCTTTTTCTCGAAGGTCGCCATGCGCGCCGCGTCGCCGGGGAAGAACCTCTCCACGTCCGCGCGGGACATCACCCGGTTGATGCCCACGTCCACGAGGACCGAGCCCTCCTTCACGAAGTCGCCCGTGACGAAGCCGGGCCGTCCGATCGCGGCGACGAGGAGATCCGCCTCGCGGCAAAGGCCGGGCAGGTCGCGTGTCTTCGAGTGCGCGATCGTCACGGTGGCGTCGTTCTGAAGGAGAAGGAGCGCCATCGGCTTGCCCACGATGTCGCTTCTGCCGACGACGACGGCCCTCGTGCCGCGAAGGGCGACGCCCTCGCGCTTGAGCAGCTCGAGGATCCCGGCGGGCGTGCAGGGCACGGGCGCTGGCTTGCCCTGCAGGAGCCGCCCGGCATTGACGGGATGGAGTCCGTCCGCGTCCTTCCGGGGGTCGATCGCCTCGAGGATTCGGGCCGTGCCGACGTGTTTCGGGAGGGGGAGCTGAACCAGGATCGCGTCCACCGCGTCGTCGTGGTTGAGGAGGTCCACGGTGGCGAGGATCTCGCTCTCCGACAGGCCGGCGGGAAAGCGAAGGGTGCGCTCGGCGATCCCGGCTTCACGCGCCGCGGCGCCCTTACTCGCGACATAGACCGAGCTCGCCGGATGCTCGCCCACGAGGATGACCGCGAGGCCAGGCACGATCCCGCGCGCCGCGAGCTCCGCCACGCCATCGGCCACTTCGGCCCGAATCGCGCGCGCGACGCGCGTCCCGTCCAGAATCGAACCCGTCATTCCTTCTATTCTGAGGGATCGGCGCGATACGCTTGCTTGACAGGGAGGGGGAGGGGGCGTATTTTTCATGGCCCTGCGGGTTGATGGTTCGCCTGAAGCCCGCTTGTCGTGTGCCGCCGGGGCCTTGGTCTTTCGATGCTTCCCGTGTTTCGCATCGTGACACCGACCTCGGGATCTTCAAGCCGGGGTCACCGCACCCCTCAACCGCCCCGATCGGAGACCGCCGTTCCCGTGAGCACTCGCACGCCGCTTCCCAGGATCTCCGATCAATCCCGGCGCTGGATCGTCGTCGACGCCGACGGCAAGGTGCTCGGCCGTCTCGCAACGCTCGTTGCGCGCCACCTCACGGGAAAGACGAAGGCCATCTACACGCCCTTCCTCGACACCGGCGACTTCGTCGTCGTGGTGAACGCCGAAAGGGTCGCCCTCACCGGCTCGAAGCTCGGCCACAAGATGTACCGTCACCATACCGGTTTCCCGGGGGGTCTTCGTTCCATCGAGGCCGGCAAGCTCAAGGCGACCCACCCCGAACGTGTCATCGAAGCGGCCGTGCGCGGCATGCTGCCGAAAACGAAACTGGGCCGGAAGATGTTCAAGAAGCTCAAGGTCTACGCCGGCCCCGATCATCCGCACATTGCCCAGTCTCCAGCCGCCGTCGCGGTCTGACCGGGATTACGAAAAGCACGCGAAATAGAAATAAGGGAGAAGCGCACCCCGTGACGAACCTCCAATTTCAGGCCGTGGGACGCCGAAAAGAGTCGGTCGCCCGCGTGTACCTCCGCCCCGGCAAGGGGACGGTGCTGGTCAACGACCGCACCTTCGAGGACTTCTTCCCGAACGACGTGCTCAAGATGGCCATCCGCCAGCCGCTGCAGCTCACCGAGACCGTCGACAAGTTCGACGTCGTCGCCCTTGTCGAGGGCGGTGGGAGCGCGGGCCAGGCGGGCGCGATCCGCCACGGGATCGCCCGCGCGCTCTGCCTCTTCAACGGCGAGCTCCGCGGCGCGCTCAAGAAGGCAGGCCTTCTCACGCGCGACTCGCGCATGAAGGAACGCAAGAAGTACGGTCAGCGCGGCGCCCGCGCCCGGTTCCAGTTCTCGAAGAGGTAATGGGGGAGAGATGAGCCAAATCACGATGAAGGAGCTGCTTGAGGCGGGCGTTCACTTCGGCCACCAGACGAAACGCTGGAACCCGAAGATGAAGAAGTACATCTTCGGCAAGCGCAACGGCATCTACATCATCGACCTCCAGAAGACCCTCAAATGCTTCCGCGAAGCCGCGGCGTTCGTCACCGACGTCGCCTCGCAGGGCAAGAACATCCTCTTCGTCGGCACGAAGCGCCAGGCGCAGGACGCCATCTACGAGGAGGCGAACCGCTGCGGCATGTTCTACGTGAACAATCGCTGGCTCGGCGGCACGCTCACGAACTTCGTGACGATCCGAAAGTCGATCAGCCGTCTCAAAGAGATCGAGGCGATGCTCGTGGAGGGCTCGGACGCGATCCTCACGAAGAAGGAGCGCATCCAGCTCGACCGCGAGAAGGCGAAGCTCAGCAAGAACCTGATCGGCATCAAGGAGATGGAGGAGCTTCCGGACGTCCTCTTCGTGATCGATCCGAAAAAGGAAGCGATCGCGGTCCAGGAGGCCAAGAAGCTCGGCATCCCGGTTGTCGCCATCGTCGACACGAACTGCGATCCCGACAGCATCTCCCACGTCATCCCCGGCAACGACGACGCCATTCGCGCGATCAAGCTCTTCACCGGCAAGATGTCCGACGCCGTCCTCGAGGGGCTGCACGCCCAGGAGGAGCGGTTCGTCGGAAAGGTCGAGCACGCCGACGACGAGCCGATGCCCACGAACTTCCAGGTGGCCGACGCGGCCGCGGCCAAGCCCGAGGGAGCCGTCGTTCCCGTTCCGGTCTGACCCGATTCCTTGAGAGAACGGGGCTGGCGGGAGGACACGCTTCTCCCGCCGGCCCTTTTGACGTAAGAGGTATTCCATGGCGATTTCCGCAGTGATGGTCAAAATGCTCCGCGACAAAACCGGTGCCGGAATGCTCGATTGCAAGAGCGCGCTCGAGGAGACGGCCGGCAACGTGGAAGAGGCCGAGAAGGTCCTCCGCAAGAAGGGCCTTGCGGCCGCCGCGAAGAAGGCGGGCCGCGTCGCCGCAGATGGACTCGTCGGCCACAAGGTCGAGGGCGGCACGGCCGTGCTCGTCGAGGTGGCCTGCGAGAGCGACTTCGTCGCGAAGACCGAGAAATTCCTGAGAATGAAAGACGCGCTGACGTCGTTCATCTTCGACCACGCCGCGCTGGGCGATACGGCCGACGGGAACGTCGAGGCCCTCGCGGCCATGCCGCCCCCGAAGAGGATGCCGCATCACGGGGCGACGATCGCCGAGTGCTTGCAGGCGTTCACCGGCGACCTCGGCGAAAAAACTGAGGTCCGCCGCTTCGCGCGCCTCGTCGCGGGTGCGAGCTCCGCGCTCACGATTTACGCGCACCCAGGCGACAAGACCGTCGTCGTCGTGGAGACGAAGGGGATGCCCGAGGACCTCTCGAAGGACCTGGCGATGCATGTCGCGGCGCTGGCCCCCCAGTTCACGAGTCGGGACGGCGTCTCGGCGAAGGCTCTCGCCGACGAGCGTGAGATCGCGCGCGCCAAGGCGGTCGCCGCCGGCAAGCCGGAGGCCGTCGCCGAGAAGATGGTCGAAGGCATGATCGGCAAGTGGTTCGGGGAGGTCGTGCTTCTCGACCAGCCTTTCGCGAAGGACGACAGCAAGAAGGTGTCCCAGGTCATCGCCGAGCGCGCGGGCAAGGACGCTTCGGTCGTTCGTTTCGTGCGTTTCAAGGTGGGCGAGGGCATCGAGAAGAAGGGCGGGGACTTCGCCGCCGAAGTCGCCGCGCTCGTCAAGTGAGAACGTGGAAGCTCGCTACCGCCGGGTCCTGCTGAAGCTCTCCGGGGAGGCGCTCCTCGGCAGCCAGCCCTTCGGCATCGAGCCGACGGTGGTCAAGCGCATCGCGGACGAGATCGCCGACGTGGCCCGCCTCGGAGTCGAGATGGCCGTCGTCATCGGCGGCGGCAACATCATCCGGGGCGTGTCCGCGGCGACCCAGGGGATCGACCGCGTCACCGGCGACAACATGGGGATGCTCGCGACGGTCATCAACGCGCTCGCGTTGCAGGACGCGCTCGAGAAGCGCGAGGTTCACACGCGCGTCATGACGGCGTTCGAGGTCCGCGCGGTCGCCGAGCCCTTCATCCGGCGGCGCGCGATCCGGCATCTCGAGAAGAAGCGCTGCGTCATCTTCGCGGGCGGCACGGGCAATCCGTACTTCACGACGGACTCGGCCGCCGCCCTGCGTGCGAACGAGGTCCGTGCCGAGGCGATCCTCAAGGCGACGCGTGTGGACGGCATCTTCACCGCCGATCCGAAGACGGATCCGAAGGCGGTCCTTCTGCCGCGCGTGACGTACCAGGACGTGCTCGAAAAGGGGCTCGCCGTGATGGACGCCGCCGCGATCGCCCTCTGCCGTGACAACAAAATGCCCATTCGCGTCTTCAACCTCCTCGTGCCGGGCAACATCCGTCGTGTCGTGCTCGGCGAGGCGGTCGGAAGCGTCGTCGAAACCGCGAAGGCCTGAACGGGCCGCCGAGAAAACGAGGAGGGCCGATCCATGCCGCTGACCGAGACCAAGAAGGAAACCGAGCGCCGCATGCACGCGTCCCTGGACGCGCTCAAGGCCGAGCTCAAGCACCTGCGCACGGGCCGCGCATCCGTCGGGATTCTCGAGGGAATCCTCGTCGAGTACTACGGCACGCCGACCCCGCTGAACCAGGTCGCGAACCTCTCCACCCCGGACGCGACGCTTCTCCTCGCGTCGCCGTTCGAGCCATCCCTCTGTCCGGTCATCGAAAAGGCCATCCGGACGAGCGACCTCGGCCTGAACCCGTCTTCGGACGGAAAGGTCGTGCGGATCCCGGTTCCGCAGCCCACCGAGGAGCGTCGCAAGGAGATCGTCAAGAAGGCGCACGGCTTCGCGGAGCACGCGAAAGTCGAGATCCGCCACCACCGCCACGAGGGGAACGACGCCATCAAGAAGGAGGCGAAGGCCTCCGGGATCTCGGCCGACGACGAGAAGCGCGCTCTCGACGAGGTGCAGAAAATGACGGACAAGAATGTCGCCGAAGTGGACCATGTCCTGAAGACCAAGGAAGCGGAAGTTCTCGCACGGTGACCAGTTGACACGTGCCACGGCGTTGATCCCCGCCGCGGGATTCGGCGCGCGGTTTCACGACGGCGGGCCGAAGGCGCTCGTCCCGCTCGCGGGGCGTCCCATGCTTCTCCACGCTCTTGAGCGTCTCGCGGCGTCCGGCCGCGTCGGTGGCGCCGTGATTGCCGTGCCCGAGGGTTACGAAGACGCGTTTCATGTCGCCCTGAAGAGGGCGCCGTTTTCCTACGCGCTCGTCGAAGGGGGTATGACGCGACGCGAGTCCGTGGCGCGGGCGTTCGCCGCGGCGAATTTCGAGACCGACGACGAGCTCGTTCTCGTCCACGATGCGGCCCGCCCGCTCGTCGACTCGATCGAAGTGGCTGCCGTCGTCGACGCGGCCGAGAAGACCGGAGCGGCCATCGCGGGCTTCTCGGTCGTCGAGACGATCAAACGCGTCTCGGGTGGAACGGTGGGAGAAACCGTCCCACGGCGTGACCTCTTTGCGGCCACGACGCCCCAGGTTTTCCGTGTTGGCCTGTTTCGGAAGGCTCTCGCGAAAGCGGAGGGCGCCGAGGCCACGGACGACGCGGAGCTCGTCGAGCGGGCGGGGGGGGCGGTGACCGTCGTCCTCACCTCGCGCTGGAACATCAAGATCACATACCCCGAGGACCTCGCCTGGGCCGAAGCTTTTCTCGGCCGGTCGCCCGCATGAGGATCGGGCACGGTTTCGACGCCCATCCGCTCGCGGCCGGTCGCCCGTGCGTCCTCGGCGGCGTGACGATTCCGTCCGACGCCGGTCCTCTCGGGCACTCCGACGGCGATGTGGTGCTGCACGCCCTCGCCGACGCTCTCCTCGGAGCGGCGGCCGCGGGCGACCTCGGCTCGGTGCTCGGCACGGAACGCCCGGAGTGGAAGGGTGCATCCGGCGAGAGCCTCGTGCGGCACGTTCGCGAGCTGACGGATCACGTAGAGATCGAAAACGTGGACGTGACGATCCTCGCGGCGCGGCCAAAGATCGAGGAGTTTCGCGACGCCATGCGCGCGAACATCGCCGCGCTTCTCGGCACCGACCTCGCGCGCGTCTCCGTCAAGGCGTCTTCCGGCAACGGCCTGACCGACTTTGGGCGGGGTGCGGGCGTTGCCGCGACGGTCGTCGTTCTCGTTGGCGATCCCGCGTGATCGTGTCCGGCTTCCACCCGGTGCGCGAGGTGCTCGAGCGGCGGCCGCGCTCGGTCGAGGCTCTGCTCGTGCAACGCGGCCGCAAGGACGCTCGCGTCGCGGAGATCGAGGAGCTTGCCCGCGAGAAGGGCGTCTCCGTCCGCATTGTCGCGAAGGAGGAGCTCGACCGGGCCGCGGGCCGCGCGCACAATGGAGTCGCGGCTCGTGTCGCGGAGCGCGCGTACGACGACGTCGAAGACTGCCTCGCGGGACCGAAGGGGAGCCGCTGCGTCCTGTTCCTCGACGAGATCACGGACTCCGGCAACCTCGGTTCTGTCCTGAGGACGGCCGCCGCGGCGGGGGCGTCTGTCGTTCTCACCGAGCGGCATTCGGCGGGCCTGAACGAGACCGTTTCGAAGGCCTCGGCCGGGGCGCTGGAGCGGGTGAAGGTCGGCAGGGTGGTCAATGCCGCCCGCTTCATCGAGCAGGCGAAGGAGGCCGGCTTCTGGGTATTCGGCGCCGCAGTGGAGGGTGAAAACCTTTACAGCGTAGACATTTCCGGCGACGCGGTGCTCTGTCTCGGCTCGGAGGGGACGGGTCTCAGGCGTCTCACGATGGAATCATGTGATCGATTGATTTCCATTCCGATGCGCCCGGGGGCAGGTTCGCTCAATGTGGCCGTGGCCGCCGGAGTCCTCGCGTTCGACTGGGTGAGGCGCCGGAGCGCCTCCGGTGGCAATCCGGCATGAAAATGGCTTGACGCACATGGAAGCAGGCTGATATAAGCTTCAATTCGCGCCTTTGCCGAGGTGCGCGAAGCCGTGCTGCCGCTTTCCCTTGCAGGGTCCGGGTACACGGTCGAGCTCTCTTCGGCGGAAATGCGAACGCTGGCGTAGCTCAACAGGTAGAGCAGCCGATTTGTAATCGGCAGGTTGCGGGTTCAAGTCCCATCGCCAGCTCCACGGGTAAGCCTCCGGAGGGCCGGAGATCGGGATTGACGAAGGACGGGAAACGGGCAGATGGCCGAGCGGTTAATGGCAGCAGACTGTAAATCTGCCGCACTCACGTGCTACGGGGGTTCAAATCCCTCTCTGCCCACCATCTTTCGCGGAGCGAAAGACGGTGGACAGCTGCCGGCTGTTTTTTGGAAATTCACGCCGGCCCACGTAGCTCAGTTGGTAGAGCACGTCCTTGGTAAGGACGGGGTCAGC
>PLZI01000047.1 GCA_003152095.1 Acidobacteriota bacterium
CCGCCCGCGCCGCCGCCCCGCGGCGCGCGGTCGCGCTCGGCGCGCTTCGTGACGGTGGAGCCGCCGGACGCAGGCGCGAGGTCGAGCCTCAGGACGTCGCCCTCCACCGTCGCGACGGCTTTCTGCGGTCCCGCGATGCCGAATGGGGCACCGTCGATATCGAACTCCAGCCGCTGCCCGTGCCGAGCGACCTCGGTCGCCGGCACCGGCCGGCCGCCGCCCGCCGCGCTCGCGCTGACCGTGAGCAGGCCCGTGCGCGGGTCGTTGCGCACGTCGAGGCGCACGCCCTCCACGCGATACGTGCCCGGCACCGCGCCCCTCTTCGGCTTCACGTCGTAGGGCACGCCGTCCACCCACGTTGTCGTGACGACCGTCTTGTCCTCGAAGAGAGGACCGGTCGACATGACGAGGTTCGCGGCGGCGCCGGGAGCGATCGCTCCCGCGCGCCCTTCGAGTCCCAGCATCTTCGCGGGGACGGTCGTGAAAGCCGCGAGGAGGTCGTCCGCCGAGAGCCCGCGGGCGCGCGCCTTCTTCGCGCGGTCCGTGAGATCGGCAAGCTCCGGGAGGCCGTGCGTCGTGAGCGCGAACGTGAAGCCCAGGTCGCGCATCCACTTCGGATTCGAAGGCGCACGGTCCCAGGAGCGAAGCCTCTGGAGCGAGACGTCGTCCCAGTCGTCATCGTCCTCGACGGCCGTCGGGACGGGGAACGCGAGCGTGAGAACGAGCTGCGGCTTCGCGATCTTGACCTCGTCGGCGAGCAGATACGCATCCGCCGCGCCCACGTACCACGCGTTGAGGCCGAACTCGGCCGCGATCTTCGAGGCCCTGAGGAGCGAGAGAACGTCCGGCGTCTCGAAGACGACCGCTTCCCTTCCGGCGGCCGCCTCCGCGAGCGCGGCCCACGCGTCGACGTGCTCGGGCCGCGCGCGCCCGGCGGGCTTCGCGGCGTAGATCGCCTCGGCCGCGGAGAGCCATTTCGCGTCGGAGAAGGTCTGCCGAATCGCGGCGACCGTGCCCATCTTCGAAGCGGGGTATTCCCCGCCAAACTCGGGCGCACCGGCGTCGCGCGCGACGTGCTGCGCGGACTTCGCGACCACGATCGATTTCCCAAGCGAGGTGTCGCCGAGCGTCACGACGGCGCTCTCTCCGCGAAAGATGCCCTTGTCGGGGACGGCGGCGACCGTCGTGAATCCCAGATCCCGGAACGCCTCCTTGACGTCCGCCGCGATCTTCAGGTCGGCGAGGACGTTTTTCTCGGGATGCACGCGCGCGATCGGGTGCGCGTTGCCCACCGGCTCCGGCGCCGGCGTGGGTGGCGCGACGGTCGGAGGGCCCCCCGCTCGCCGGCCGCGCGCGTCGTCTTCGGCGGCGGCGGGCCGCGCGCCCGAGAGCCGCGACTCGGTGACATACGGGTCGATGAGCCCCGGCGACACCGTCTTGCCGGAAAGGTCGATCACCTGCGCATCGGCGGGCACCGCGACGGAGCCGGAGGCTCCGACGCTCTCGATGACTCCGCCTCGGACGACGACCGTGCCGTTCTCGAACACCTTGCCCGGCGCCGCCACCACGCGCGCGTTCGTCAGCGCGTAGACGTTCGGAAGCTCGGCTCCATTCACCACATGTCCGAAGAGAACGAAGAGAATGCTGCTTAGAAAGAAAGAGCCGCCGGTGCCGGGCTTCATGCGCATCGCAAACTCCCCCTTCTAAGAAAATCCGAAGAAGAGCCTCTCCTACGCGAAGACCTCGATGTTCTGGACGATCATCTCCTCGCCCAGCACCGTCGCCTTCTCTCCCACCGTCTTCCCGAGCAGGGCCTTGCCGAGCTCCGAGAGGTACGAATAGACGCCGTTCTCCGGCCTCGAGTCCCATGGGCCGAGGAGCGTGACGGTCTTTCCCCCCTTCGCGCCCTTCAGCGTCACGCGCGTGCCGGGCCGCACCTCGGTCGTGTCGACCGTCGCGGGATTGAGGGTCCGCGCCTTCCCGAGCTCCTCCTGGATCTTGCCCGCGCGAGCCGACAGGAGCTGTTGTTTGTCGCGGCGTGCCTTGTACTCGAAGTTCTCGGTGAGGTCGCCCTCGGCGGCGGCGACCGCAATGCCCTTCGTATTCTCGGGAATCTCGACTTTCAAGATGTTCTCCAGCTCCTTGCGTTTGGCCTCGATGGCCCCGGCCGTGACGAAGAAGGTGTCGTCCTCGGTCTTGCGCAGGTCGGGAAAACGCATCTCGGCGGCGGCCACGAGCCCGTCGCGCCGGTGCGGCTCGAGCTCGTGATGGCGCGCAAGTGCCTCGAGGAAGACACGCGCCTCCTCGACGGTGGCCTGCTTCACGAGCCAGCCCGCGACGAGTCCCGTGCGGTCGAACATCTCCCGGACCTTCGAGCGGGCGGCGCCCAGCTCGTCCCAGGTAAGCGCGTCGAGAAGGCGCGTGAGGACCGCCGGGTTGAGGCGGGCCCGGAAGGCATCGTCCTGCGCGGAACGCTGCGCGAACCAGACGAAGGCGCGCGGGCCCGAACGGGGCGACTTGACGAGCTTCTCGAGCGTGCACTCGCGCGTGTCAGGGTCGATCTCGGCGAGACGCCGGTCGATCGCCTCGATCGTGCGCGCGTCTTCCTCCTTGAAGAACCAGTCCGCGAGGATCGAAGGGGCCTCCGCCGGCTTCTCCTTCGCGATGACGTCCAGGGCCCGTTCGCGGATCGTTCGATCCGTGAGGCGCGGGAGGAGAGCGAGGGGATGCGCGAGAACGTGCTTCTCCACGGCGCCCGCGAGTGCGACGCCTGGAAACTTCTCGACGAGGACGGCGATCTCGAAGGCCTGCGCGGGATCGCGGTCCTCGAGACTCTCGGCATCCCTGGCGAGCGCCTTCGCCATGGCGATCGCGAGCTCCGGCGATCGCTTCTGGTTCTTTCGAAACAGGTCGAGGCGATCTTTCAGCGGAGCCTTCTCGAAGCGTGCGAGGAGGTTGGCGTCCGCGGCGTCCGCCGACCCGGACCACTCGATCGTCGCGGTCTTTCCGCTCCCGTGGACGACGACCTGCGGGTTCTTGCGGGCGGCGGTCCACCATGATGTCCACGCGTCCTCGGAGATCAGGCCTTTCACGGCGTCTTTCACCTCGGTCATCGTGATCGCGCGGCCGAAGGACTCGATGAGGTGCTTCAAGGCGAGCCCGGAGTCCTCGAGGACGCGTGCCCGGAGTGCCTCGGGAGCCGTGAGCTTCTCGAAAAGGAAGTGCCCCTCCGAAAGCGGCACGAGGCTCTTCGAGGCAACACCGATCGGAATCGCGATGCCCTTGGCCGCCTCGAAATCCACCCGAACGGAGTCGAGAGCGAAATTCGTCTCGACGACCTTGCCCGCCCCGCGGCCCGCCATCGAAAAGACGTGGCCGACCTCGAATGGAAGCCACTTCTCGGCCTTCTCGGCCCGCGCGAGCCCGTCGGCGGGATCCTTCGCCTCGCGGAACTTGAAGCGGCCGAGGAGGGCCGCGAGCGAGGTACGGGACGGCCAGGCGGCGGAAAGGGCGTCCTCGAAAAGCTTGTGAAAGCCGTCGGGGGTGGAGGGTGTCGCCCCCGCGCGCACGGCCTCCTTCAGGATCATCCAGCGCAAGCGCGCGACGGCCGGATCGGACGATTTCTTCTTCAGCGCGGCCTCGGCCGCCCCGGCGAGCGCCTGAACGCGCGCCTTCTGGCCCGCTCTCGCGAGGCCGCGCACGGCCCCGAGCAGCGTCTCGGCTTTCGCGACGGGATCCGAGAGCGCATCCTGGAATGCGGATTCGACGAGATCGAAGCGTTTTTCGGACAGCAGGCTCTGAAGAGGGGCGCCGTTCGTCAACCCAGCATTCCCTTTTTCAGGTCTTCCGACGGCGGCTTGGGCCCGAGCCAGAGCAGGAAGACGACGTCGGCGAAGTCCTTGCCTTCGAACGTCCCGAGCGCCTTGTCGCCCGAAAAGAGCGTCGTCCCCTTCCCCGGCACATAGACGAAGGACATCGTCTCGCCTTCCTTCACGTCCGGCACGAGGGCGAGCATCTTGTCGAGGGCCGCCTTCTGGGCCGCGGCCTTCTCCTTCGCGTTCGCCTCGAAGCCCTCGGAGAACCCATCGGTGAGCTGCGACTTCTTCAGATCGCGCAGGAAGTGCATGCGCACGGCCTTCGGGGCGTCGGCGGCGAGGATGGCCGCGGCGTCCTTCGAAGGGGCCTCGAGATAGAGGCCTCCCACATAGACCTTGAAAATAGCCTTCTTCCGCAGGCCGAGGCCGTTCAGCTTGAGGGTCTTCTCGCCGGCGGAAAGCGTGTCGGGCAGGCTGACGCCCGCAAGCTCGCGGGCCAGAACGGGGCGTGCGGCCAGAAAGAGGCCCGAAAGGGCGATCGCCGCGATGGAGAGACGCGAAAAGCGTTTCATGGAAACCTCCTGCGAAGGGGGAATTCTAATGGGTGCGGCCCGATTCCGGGGAGCGGGAAAGAAGAAGAGCGAGATCTCTTAGAAATGAAAGAATTCGACGGCCACGCCATTCGATCTGGAACGGCCCTCCTCCACCTCACGCTCGCGCTGGCCCTCCCGCGCTGAGACCTCAGGCGCGGATTTCCGAGAAGCGTGCCACGCGCGCGAACTGGTCGCGCATCGAGCGCAGGAGCGCCATGCGGTTCGCCTTCACCTCGGGGTCCTCGGCCATGACGAGGACCTCGGTGAAGAAACGGTCGAGAGCCGGCCCGAGGGACGCCATGATGGAAAGCGCGTCGCGGTACCGGCGCCTCGCGATGAGGTCGTCGAGCATGCCGCGCGCCTGCAGATAGTCGAGCGCGAGCGCCTTCTCGGCGTCGTCGGTCATCTTCGCGGGATCGGGTTCGGCGTTTTCGCCGGGAGCCTCCTCGAGAATGTTCTGCATGCGCTTGAATGCGGTCGCGAGGGGCGCAAAGTCCTGCTCCTTGCGGAGCACCTCGACGGCTTCCACGCGCTCGGCGGCGTCGGCGAGGTCGGAGCAGTCGGTTGTGAGGACGGCCGCGACGGTGTCGAACGCGTGCCCCTTCTTTTCGAGGAGGAACCGCAGGCGCTCGAGGAAGAACGCCGAAAGCTCCGGCAGCACCTCGTCGTTCGCGCGGGGGAGGCCGACATGCAGCGTGGCGGCGGCGGCGCACGCCGCCGGCAGATCGAGTCGCCACTTCTTGTCGAGGAGGATTCTCACGACGCCGAGGGCCGCCCGCCGGAGCGCGTATGGGTCCTTCGAGCCGGTCGGCGCGAGGCCGAGACCGAAGAGTCCCGTGAGCGTGTCGAGCCGGTCGGCGAGGGCGATGACACCGCCCACGTCGCCCCGCGGCACGCCGTCGTCGGCCGAGGCCGGCCGGTACTGGTCGTAGAGCGCCTGCCAGACCTCTTCGGGCTCGCCCTCGCGCCGCGCGTAGAGACCGCCCACGACGCCTTGCAGGTCGGGAAACTCGCGCACCATGTCCGTCACGAGGTCCGCCTTCACGAGGCGCGCCGCGCGGGCGAGCATCCCGTCGAGGTGCGACAGGCCGAGCCGTGCCGCGAGCTTCCCCGCGAGATCCTGGATGCGGTCCGTCTTCTTCAGGGTGTCGCCGAGCGTCTCCTGGAACTGGAGCTTGGCGAGGCGCGGGAGGCGGTCTTCGAGCTTCGTCTTTCCGTCGTCGTCCCAGAAGAAGCGCGCGTCCGAAAAGCGCGCGGCCGTGACCCACTCGTTCCCGCGCGCGATCAGGCCCTGAGGATCGCCGACCTGGTCGCAGACGGCGAGAAAGTGGGCGGCAAGGGCGCCGTTCGCGCGCACGGGCAGCATCTTCTGGTGCTCGCGCATCGAGGTGACGAGAATTTCCTCGGGCAGCTCGAGGAACGCGGGATCGAACGACCCGCGTACGACGCCGGGCGACTCCACGAGGTGCGCCCACGTGTCGAGAAGGGCCGCGTCGTCCGCCGGCTCGCCGCCGACCTCGGCCGCGAGGGCCCGTGCCTGCTCCTCGAAGCGCGAGCGCCGGACGGCGAGGTCCGGCTCCACGTGCGCGGCCCTCAACTTCTGGAACCAGTCGAGAACGCTCATCGTCACGATGCGTGCCGGGGCGAGCGTGCGATGGCCGAACGTCGTGCGCCCGCTTTCCACGCCGAAGAGCGTCATCGGGATCACGAGCCCGTCGAACAGCGCGAGCACCGAGTGGACGGGCCGTATCCACTCCGGCGTGCCGTCGCCCCAGCGCATCATGCGCGGAAACGTCATCTTCTCGACGAGCCGAGGAAGGATCTCTCCGATCACCTCGGCGGCCGGGCGGCCGGGCGTCACCTTGCGCGCCACGACGTAGGTCCCCTTTGGCAACGAGACGACGCGAAGGTCCTCCACGGCGACTCCCTGCGCCTTCGCGAAACCGATCGCGGCTTTCGTCGGCTTTCCGTCGGCGTCATAGCCGGCCGAGGCCGGCGGGCCGGTGATCTCGGACTCCGCGTCGGGCTGGTCGACCAGCTCCTCGCCGACGAGAGCAAGCCGTCGCGACGTGGAATGTACAGCCAGCCTGCCGCCGAGCCGCGCCTCGGCGAACGCGGCCGACACCCGCGCGAGAAGCTCCTCGCGGGCCGAAGGCAGAACTCCGGCGGGGATCTCCTCCGCGAGGATTTCAAAGAGAAACTCAGCCACTTCCTGCCCCATCTTCCGAGGGTTGGGCCGCCGCCTTCCGAAGCAGCGGGAAACCCTGGGCCTCGCGCGAGGCGACGTACGCCTTCGCGCACCGCACGGCGAGCTCGCGTACGCGACGGATGACGCTGACGCGGTCCGTCGCCGAGACCGCGCCGCGCGCGTCGAGGATGTTGAACGCATGCGAGCACTTGAGCGCGAGGTCGTATGCCGGGAGCACGAGCTCCGCGTCGAGACAGCGCACGGCCTCGGCCTCGAAGCGCTCGAAAAGCGTCTGCCAGAAGGCCGTGTCGGCCACCTCGAAGCCGTACTTCGAGACCTCGTACTCGTCCTGCTTGCGCACCTCACCGTACGTGACGCCGGGCGCCCACTCGATGTCGTACACGCTGCGCTGCTTGGCGAGAAACATCGTGAGCCGCTCGAGTCCGTACGTGATCTCGGCCGTGATGGGCGCGAGGTCGATCCCCCCGGCCTGCTGGAAGTACGTGAACTGCGTGATCTCCATGCCGTCGAGGAGGACCTGCCAGCCGACGCCCCAGGCCCCGAGCGTCGGCGATTCCCAGTTGTCCTCCTCGAAGCGGAGGTCGTGCTCCTTCGGATCGATGCCTAGCGCGACGAGGCTCTCGACGTAGAGATCCTGCACGTCCATCGGCGCGGGCTTCAGGACGACCTGGTACTGCTGGTGCTTCACGAGCCGGAACGGGTTCGCCCCGTAGCGTCCGTCGGCCGGGCGCCGCGAAGGCTGTACGTACGCGGCGCGCCACGGCTCCGGCCCGAGAACGCGCAGAAACGTGGCCGGATGCATCGTGCCCGCGCCCACCTCGACGTCCCAGGGCTGCTCGATGAGGCAGCCCTTCGACGCCCAGTACGCCGACAGTTTCAGGATGAGGGTCTGCAAATCCATGTCGTCTACGCCCGCCTTGGAGGTTCCGAGTGTACCGAATCCGCGCTCAGCCGAGCGCCCCGAGGAACCGATAGCTTTTCAGCTCGTGCCCGAGGAAGGTCCGGCGCGCCTCCCGTGTCACGTCTTCGAGAGCTTCGAGAGCCGCGGGCGTTGGCGGTTTCTGCGAGAGCGCGACGAGAGGGAGCTTTCGCATCACCCCGAGAAGCGTCCGGACCCCCGCCGGCGCCTCCTCTTCGGGCAGGACCCCCGCGAACCTGAGGAGCCACACCTCGAAGTATCGCGCGGCGAGTGGCGCGGGCACGCCCGCTCCAAGGGCGTCGAGAACGTGCCGGACGAGCCGGTAGACGTCTCCCCCCTGCTCGGACTCGGGCACGAACGTGAGCGCGCTCTCGGCAAGATACGGGAGGAGCATCGCGGTCTCGGCGCGCGAGGCGAGATCGAACGCGCTCGTGACGATCTCGAGCCCGTCGACGCGCGCGAGGTCGGCTCCCTCGCGCCTAAAGTACGTGAGCGAGACCTCCGTGAGGAGCTGAAGCGCCCCGGCACGCTTCGACTTTCCGCGGGCGCCGCGCACGGCCGCGCGCACGACGCCGTGGTCCTTCGTGAGGACGGCCGCGACGAGGTCCTTCTCCGACAGCGGGTCGAGCTTCAGAATGAAGGCCGTGGTCGAGACGAGCGACATCCGCCCGATTCTGCTCCGCCCGGCTTCGCGGGCCTTCCTCCGGCAGGGCTCCTCATCCTGCGGTTCCCCCACCCACGTTCCGCCGGGTAAGATCCCGGTCATGTCAGGACCAGTCTGGAAACGCCTCCGCCTCAAGGGCACCTGCGACGCCTGTGGCGAGACGTGCGACGAGCTTCTCGCCTCGGGCACCGTCTCCGACTTCGCGTTCACGCCCGACTCGCGCTACTGCGTCTCTTGCTATACCCGCTACGCGGGACGTTACGACGAGCTGAACCCGAAGGCCGTCGACGAGCAGCAGGTCCCGCCCGTCATCTCCCGCCCCATCTCGACGGGCGACATGCCGGATTGAGCAACCTTCTCGAGCGATTCGCCGGCTCGCCCCTCCTTTCCATCGCGGAAAAGGTAGCCGAAAACCGGCGGCTCTCGTTCGACGACGGTGTCGCGCTCTTCAAGTCGCCTGACGTCCTCGGTGTCGGCGCTCTCGCGAACCACGTCCGCGAGAAGAAGCACGGCAACACGGGCTACTACAACGTCAATCGCTACCTGAACCCCACGAATCTCTGCTGGGTCGACTGCGCGCTCTGCGCGTGGGCGCGCAAGCCGGGGGTGGACGGCGGCTACACGATGTCGATCGAGGAGGCCGTCGCCGAATCCGCCGCCGGCTGGCACGACGGCATCACGGAGCTCCACATCGTGGGCGGGCTCCACCCGTCGCTCCCATACTCCTGGTACCTCGATCTCCTCCGCGCGCTCAAGGCGCGCTTCCCCGGCGTCCACCTCAAGGCGTGGACGATGGTCGAGATCGACTGGATCGCCCGGATCGCGAAGAAAGACGTCGCGGCGGTGATCGGCGACCTCAAGCACGCCGGCATGGACTCCTGCCCCGGCGGCGGCGCCGAAATCTTCGAGAAGAGGGTCCGCGACGTCATCTGCCGCGACAAGATCTCCGGCGAGCGGTGGCTCGACGTGGCGCGCCTCTGCCACGAGAACGGCGTCAAGACGAACGTCACGATGCTCTACGGCAGCGTCGAGACCGTCGAGGACCGTGTGGACCACCTCGTGCGCATCCGCAAGCTGCAGGACGAGACGCACGGTTTCCTCGGGTTCATCCCGCTCGCCTTCCACCCCGAAGAGACGCAGCTCCCCGACGTCCCCGCCGCGACGGGCCTCACGGACCTCAAGGTCATCGCGGTCGCGCGGCTCATGCTCGACAACGTCGACCACGTCAAGGCGTATTGGGTGCAGATCGGCGAGAAGCTCGCGCCGGTCGCGCTCCACTTCGGCGCGGACGACCTCGTGGGCACGGTGACCGAGGAGACCATCACGCACGCCGCGGGCGCCAAGACCGAGTCGGGCCTTTCGCGTACCGAGATGGAGCGGATGATCCGCGGCGCGGGCCGCGAACCCTTCGAGCGCGACGCGTTCTACGAGCGCGTCGTGCGGGACCCTCTAGGCCGCGTCCTGCGCGCGAACCGGCACGACTTCGAGGCTTGTCTTTCCGCGGCTCCGGCTGGCCCCCCGGTGCATCCCTCTTCCCTGGACCCCGCACTCGCGTCCAGCTGACCGCTGCCGCCTCTGGAAGGCGAGAAGCCAGGCGGAGGGCTTCCGTGTCGCCCCCCGCCCCTCGGTCATTCAGGCTTCACAAAAGCCAGGAACCGCTGCGCGGCGCCATGCACGCCGCCGCGCTGGACGTAGAGGCGGACGTACTTGCCCTGCGGCGCCTTCCTGATCTGCGCCTGCAGCTCCTCCACCGAGCCCACCGCCACGCCGTTCACCTCGAGGATGACGTCTCCCTCCGCGAGGTTCGCGTCGCCCGCCGGCGAGACGGGCTTGACGTGCGTGATGACGACGCCTTTCTGGATCTCGCGGTCGAGCCCGTATGTCCGGCGCGCTTGCGGCGTGAGGTCGTCGAGGTCGAGGCCCAGCATCTTCTGCCTGCCGCCCTTCGAGTCCTCTTCTTCCTTCGCCGGCTTCTCGCCGGACTCCAACCGCTCCTCGAGCGTCGCGACGGCGGTCTTCTCCTTGCCGTCGCGGAGGAAGGCGATCGTGATCTTCGAGCCGGGACCCTTGCCCGACACGTAGTCGATGAGGTCGCGGTTGGTCTTCACGGCGACGTCGTCCACCTTCGTGATGATGTCGTCATGCTTCAGCCCGGCCTTGTCGGCGGGCTTTCCGGCCTCGACCGTGGTCACGAGGGCTCCTTCGGGTGCCTTGAGGTCGAAGGCATCCTGCGACTTCTTGTTGATCGACTCGATGCCCACCCCGAGGAAGCCGCGCACGACCTTGCCTTTCTTGAGCTGGGGCAGAAGCCGCCGGGCGACGTTCACGGGCACCGCGAAGCCGATGTTCTGCGCGCGACTCGAGATCGCCGTGTTGATGCCGACGACCTCGCCCGCCACGTTCACGAGCGGACCGCCGGAGTTGCCGAAGTTGATCGCCGCGTCGGTCTGGAGGAGGCTCTCGAAACTCTGGGTCGCCCGGGAGAGGCCCGCATAGCGGCCCTTGCCCGAGATGACGCCGACGGTCACGGACTTCTCGAAGTTGAATGGGTCGCCGATCGCCATGACCCACTCGCCCACGCGAATGCGGTCCGAGTCCCCGAGCCGCACGGTCGGGAACGGCCGCGAGCCTTCGATCTTCAGGAGCGCGAGATCCGTGGCCGGGTCGCGGCCCACGACCTTCGCCGTGTAGTCATCCCTGTCGCCGACCCTGACCTCGATCTTGTCAGCCCCTTCGATGACGTGGTTGTTCGTGAGGATGTAGCCGTCGCTCTCGATGATGAAGCCCGTGCCGCCCGAGAGCTGCTTCTGGTCCTCGTCGTCCTCGACGCCCCTGCGTCTCTGTCCGCCGTCCGGGCCGAAGAAGAACTCGAATGGATCCTGGCCGTCGCCGTTGCCGAAGTTGTGGAAGCTCCGGCGGCGCTTGTCGGCCTTGATGATGTCCGTCGCGGTCACCGAGACGATCGCCGGCGAGACCTGCTCGGCGATGTCCGCAAACGACGGCAGGGCGATCATCTGCGGGGCGCGGACAGGGGCCGCCTCGGCCGCAGCGGCGATCTTCTGGGCCGACGCGCGCTTCGTGAAGTCGAGGGTGCCGGCGAGGATCATCCCGAAGACGACCGAACCGGTGAGGAGAGCGGCGAGTGACAAAACCTTCGTTTTCGTGCGCATACCGTCCATAGATGATAGATCCTCGTCGAAAACGGCCTCTGCCGCCTCGTCCCTGGTCCTAAGGGCAAGGTTCGTGCCGGACCGCCCGCGTCAAAGCGACATCTCGTCGGAGATCAGGAAGCAGGGGCCGAATCAAAGAGCCGAATGGTCGCGGTAAATGCAGCGGTCCATCGCGACCGGGATCCCCGCGGCCGCGAGGCGGCGCGCGGCGCCCTCGTCCACGACGCCATCCTGCATCCAGAAGAAGCCGGCGCCCCGGGCGAGAGCGGCGCTCGCGATCTCCGGGATGAACTCCGAGCGACGGAAAACGTCCACGATGTCGAGCCGTACATTCATCGGTATGGAGGCGAGATCCGGGTAGCACGGGCGGCCGAGGATTTCCGAGTGGCCGGGGTTCACGGGGATCACGTCGAATCCGGCGCCCAGAAGATAGCGCGCGATCGCGTGTGACGGGCGGCTCTCCTCGGGCGAGCACCCCACGACGGCGATCGTCCTGGCGGTCTTCAGGGCGTGGGCGATCTGCTCGGGGTCGTTGATGCCGGCCATCTCGCTTCCTATCGCGGCCGGCCCCTGCCGGCGTATTCCGCGTCCTCCGGACGCAGGTTGTAGAAGAACGTCACCGTCACGCCCTCGCGGTCGTGCCCGAGGTCGTCCGGCAGCGGGCGAAACGCGCTCGAGCGCGCGATGGCCTGGAAGGCGGCATTGTCGAACGGCGGCGTCCCCGAGACCGAAAGGATTCTCTCGGCTTCCACCCGGCCGTCCTTCAGGATGTAGAAGCGGATCGTGATCCGGCCTTTCACGCCATAGCGCGCGAGCGCGGGCACGTCCCAATTCCGTTTGATCTTGCGGATCATCTCGGCGGCGTAGGCGCCCCAGTCGTAGCCGACGGTGTCGAACGAGAGCGGCCCCGAGTCCACGAATCCGCCGTCCCGGTCGTAGCCTCCACCGTCGTCCCCGCCGCCGCCCGTCTGGACGGCTCGCCTTGCCGACTCGGCTGTAATGGCATTGAGGTCCGCGGCGGGAAGGCCGAGCAACCGCCGACTGGCGGCGACCTCTTCGGCCGTCGGCGGGTCGTGGAACGCCCGGGCCCGCGGCACGAGATCCGTAAGCCTCTTTTCTTGCTCGCCCGCGGAGCTTCCCGGCGGCGGCTGGGCCGCGGCCACCTTCGGGCCCGACTTGCCCGCATCGAGGTCGCGAATGCCCGCCTGCGCGTAGGCCTTCGGCATCGCCTGGACCGCGAGCTTCGGATCCCCGCCGTGCGCCTTCCGGTCCATGTCCGACGGCAGCCCCGCCTTCGGCGCCTCCTTCGCGCGCGCGCCGGGCGCCGGGAAGAAATTGAGCGGGATCGGGGGGTCTTGCGGGGTCGCCTTCATGAGGCTGAGCAAGCCGAGCGGGTCCGCCGAATCCTGCTCAGCGGTGCGCGCCGGAAGCTTCACGGTCAGAAGGGCGATGACGAGCAGCAGGTGCAGGATGACGGAAATCGCGAACGCGTGCTCCGTGTTGATGCGCCACGAGTCGCGTGGCTTCGCGCCGGGCAGGAACACCGGCTCGGGCCCGAGATCCCTCGTGTCGAAAGGATCTTCGCCCGCGGGCAGCCCCCCCTTCGGAGGCCACGCCTCGGCGGTTTCCACGCCTTCGACGACCTCGTCGTTGAGACGGATGACGGTGAGTTCGCTGATGTGTTCCCTCGGGAGGCCTGTTTTTGGCGCGCCGGCCTCTCCTCATGGGAAGACCGTGCCAGCTCGATCCGGTGCGATGTTACGCGATTTCGAGCCGTTTCCGGCTCTTCGCCCTTGCCCGGGACGCCTCGCGGCCCTATAATCCCGCTGCGGACTTTCAAGGGGCTTGAAAGGGGGCAGACGCCCTCTTTTTTTTGCCCCAAAAACGGCTCCGGAAAGGCACGAAGCAGCATCATGAAGCAGGCGGCGCTCCCCTTCGACGGTGTCACGGCGGACCTCCTCCGCGCGCGCGTCGCCGCGCACGGGCTGGAGCTTTGCCACGTCGAGTGGAAGCCGGGATCACGCGCAAAGCTGACGCTCTACGTGGATAAGCCGGCCGGCGTGACGGTCGCGGACTGTGAGAGGGCCTCGCGAGCGGCGTCGGAGATCCTCGATCCCTTCGAGGAGCAGCTCCCGAACTACGCGCTCGAGGTTTCCTCCCCCGGCCTCGACCGCCCCCTCTGGACCCTCGCCGACTGCGCGCGCTTTCGCGGCCGGCGCATCACGGCGCTCCTCTCGGCGAAAGTGGAAGGCGCCGCGCACCTCAAGGGCGTCCTCGAAGACGTCCAGGGGGACGCCCTGACGGTCCTTGATGAGGACCAGCACCGACGATACACTGTGCGATTCGGCGATGTCCGGATCGCGCGCCTCGTTCCCGAGTTCTGAACAGACAGCAGCCCACGGAGAGAACGACACGATGAGTGCGACTCAACCCCCGACGGAAAGCGGCGCCACGCCGGAAAAAAAGGCGGGCAAGGGCCCGCGCGGCGGTGCCAAAGGCCGGAGCGCGAAGGCGGCGAAAGCCGCTCAGGCTCCGCCCGCGACGCGCGCCGACGAGATCATCGAAGCTCTGCGCGCGGCCTCGCGTGACAAGGAAATTGATTTCGAAAGGCTTGTCGCGGCGCTCGAGGAAGCCATCGCGACCGCGGCCCGCAAGGTCTACAAGGTCCGCGAGATGGCGGCCCGATTCGACCAGAAGACAGGAACCCTGACGGCGTGGACTCCGTACCGGATCGTCGCCGAGAAAACGATCAAGCCGGAAGAGACGGCGCCCGAGGCGGCGCTCGACCCGGACGACATCCCGCTCGGACAGTCGGCGGCGCACGCGCCCGCTCCGGCCACGCCCGTCGATCCCGACAAGGAGATCCGCCTCCCGTACATCGAGGTGCTGCCCGAGGAGGCGGCCGCCCTGCTTCAAACGGAGCTCGCGGGCCAGATCTGGCAGGTCGTACGCAACCCGCGCGGCGAGGAGTCCACCGGCGAGGAGTCGCTCATCGAGCCGGCTTCCATGGGCCTCGGCGACGAGATCCGCCTTTACCGGTCGACCGAAGGCCTCGGCCGCATCGCCGCCCAGAGCGCCAAGCAGGTCCTCTACCAGAAGGTGCGCGAAGCCGAGCGCGACAACATCTACAACGAGTACTTCCCGAAGGTCGGCGAGCTCATCACGGGCACGGTCAAGCGGTTCGAGCGCGGCGACATGATCGTCGACCTCGGCCGCACGGAGGCCGCGATCCCGCGCGAGCACCAATCGCGTGCGGAGCGGTACACGCAGGGCGAACGCGTGCGCGGAATCCTTTCGGACGTCCACAAGAACCCGAAGGGCTCGCAGATCATCCTCTCGCGAACCGCCCCCGAGCTCCTCATGCGTCTCATGGAGATGGAGGTTCCCGAGATCTACGACGGGACGGTCGTCATTCGCGGTTGCGTCAGGCAGCCCGGCGACCGCGCGAAGGTGGCCGTATCGTCCCGCGAGCGGGACGTCGACCCGGTCGGCGCGTGCGTCGGTGCCCGCGGTGCCCGCGTGAAGACCATCGTTCGCGAGCTCAATGGCGAGAAGATCGACATCATCAAATACTACGCAGACCCCCGCGAGATGATCATCGAGGCGCTCAAGCCGGCGGTCC
>PLZI01000164.1 GCA_003152095.1 Acidobacteriota bacterium
GGGTCGATCTGCGCCGCGTACGTGGAAAAGAGACGGTCCATGAGCGCGACGTACGCGTCCCGATGCCGCGAGGCCATGAGCGACGGCTCGCGGAACCAAAGGAAGTCGCCGCCCGCATCGCGCTGGTCGAAGCGGACGTAGCGGGTGGACTTCTCGAGGAACGCGATGCCGATCCGCGCGTCTTCGAGCGCCTGCGCCGCCACGTTCGAGACGCTCTCGACCGCGAGGTGCGCGCCGCCGAGCTGTGCGACGGAGTCGTCGCCGTAGCCCACGAGAACGCGGTCGTAAAAGGCGCGCGCCTTCGCCAGCGCCTCGCCGTCGTCCGCGGTCTCCAGGCCACCCGGGAGGACGCCTGCTTCACCGCGGAACTCGTCGAGGAAGACGCGCCTCAGGCTCTTCGCCGACCGGCTGTAGCGCGAGAAGAGCGCCCCCGCGACTTCCTGCGGGAGCTTCAGGCCGAAGACGGGCTCGTCGACGTTCGTGAAGAAGGGCGCGAGCGCCTGCATCTCCTTATCAGTGAACTCGCTCATCTGAATTGGAGTTTAGCTACCTCGCCTGGATGAGCGCCGCCGTAAGCGGCGAGAGTGTGCGCCCCTCGACGGAGCCGGGCGAGGCGAAAACGAAGACGTAGTAGTTGCCGGGCCCCGAGAGGAGCGGGATGTCGATCCGCGCCACGCCCCGAACGAGACTCACCTCTCCGCGCGAGCCGTCCGGGTACTGCGTGTTCGTGGGCGCGCGGACAGGGAAGTGTTGTGACGCGCTCGGATACGCGTAGACCCCGCGGCGGCGTGTCTCCTCGCGGGAGAGCGGGTGGGCCGGCACCTCGAACCCGACGTCGATCGAGGCCAGCACCCAGCCCCTGGGGAGCTTCACGCCGAACGGCGCGCGCCGGCCGGCGGGAAGCGGCGCCGAAGGAACCTCGACCCATTCGGCGACGTGCCGGCTGAACTCCTCCACCATCCGGAACTCGCCCCCGTCGACGGCGGCGCCGAAGCCGACGTGCGTCCATGTCGGGTCGAGGACGGCGCGGCGATGCCCGTCGTGGGGAGGGACCTCGGCCATCATGTGGGCGTGTGCATCCAGGAGGAGCCGGAGCACCTCCGCCTCCTCGACCACAGCTCCTGACCGCGTGAGAGAGCTGAAATTCTCGCCGTGGTAGTCGACGCCGCCCGCGAGGCCCCAGCGGAGATAGGGCGGCCGACCGGCGATATCCCAGTGTCCGGATGAGCGCGTCCGCGCCGAGTCGAGGCAGAAGTCATCGCCGACGCTTGCGGCAAGAGGGTCGTAAGCGAGACGAGAGACGCCAGCGGCTCGCCGCTCCTCGTTCAACTTCGCCAGGAGGCGCGCTTTGGCCTCGGGGAACCGCTCGGAATGGTTCGTGGACGCACGGTCCGCTCCGTGGCGCGTGACAGGAACGGGCGCCTCGGTGCGCAGCGCCCGCGATGAGGCGCACGTCGTCGCGAGCAGGGCCGCGGCCCCGAGAAACATTCCATGCGCGACGCGAGACCGGAGCACCGTAGAATCCTACGGCCTGATGATCCGTTTCGGCACCTCCGGCTGGCGCGCGGTTCTGGGTGAAGAATTCACGTTCCCGAACGCGCGGCGCGTCGTGACGGCGATCGCACGGGTCACGAAGGCGTCGGGCAATATCTCCCCGGACCTCGTCCTCGCGTCGGACACGCGGTTCTTGAACGAAAGGTTCGTGGACGAGGCGGCGCGCGTCTTCGTGAGAGAAGGCGTCCGCGCTCTTCGCGCCGACCGCGACGTGCCCACACCCGTCGTCGCGTTCACGATCCGGCGCCTCGGCGCCGCTGGCGGCGTGAACTTCACCGCCTCGCACAATCCGCCCGAGTTCAACGGAATCAAGTTCTCGACGGCCGATGGCGCGCCCGCGCTGCCGGACGTCACGGCGCGGATCGAAGCCGAGATCGCGAAGACGACGGACGCCGACGCCGAGCCGGCGCCGGCCGCCCCGGCGGACACGATCGAGCCTCGCCGCCCCTATCTCGAACGGCTCGCGACGTTCGTGGATACCGCGGCGCTCCGCGAGGCGAACCTACGCGTGGCGGTCGATCCGCGCTTCGGCACGTCGCGCGGATACCTCGACGTCTTCCTGAAAGACGCGGGCGTGGACGTCACGCTCATCAACGGCCACCGCGACCCGTACTTCGGAGGCCTCTCGCCGCAGTGCGACGAGAAAAACCTCGCCGCGCTCGCGAAGGTGGTCGTGTCCGAGAAGCGCCACCTCGGCCTCGCGACGGATGGCGACGCCGATCGCTTCGGCATCCTCGACGCCGACGGCCGCTACGTCGACCCGAACCTCTGCCTCATGCTCCTCGCCGACCTCCTGCTGGGGCGCCGGAAGGGAGGTGACCGTCGCGGCGTCGCCCGCTCGGTCGCGACGACGCACGGACTCGACGCCGTGGCGAAGGTTCATGGAGCGGAGGTCTTCACGACGCCGGTCGGCTTCAAGTACATCGGCGAGCTGCTTCTCAAGGACGCGATCACGATCGGGGGCGAGGAGTCCGCCGGCTTCACGATGGCCGGGCACGTGCCGGAGAAGGACGGCCTCCTCGCGGGCCTCCTTCTCGCCGAACGCGTGGCCACGACCGGCGAGACGCTCGCGGGCCTTCTCGCCGAGCTCTTCCGGCGCGTCGGGCCATTTCACCCGAAGCGCTTGGATGCCCGCCTCGATTCCGCGCTCGCCGCCGCGCTGAAAAAACGTCTCACCGAGAATCCCGACACGTTCGCGGGGCTCAAGGTGCAGTCGATAGACCGCACCGACGGACAAAAGCTGGAGTTGGGCGATGGCCGCTGGATCCTCTTCCGGCCGTCGGGTACGGAACCGGTCGTACGGATTTACGCGGAATCGGCGGACGAAAAAGAGACCGACAGGCTTCTGGAAGCAGCAAAGAAATATGTGCTTCAGAGTTGAAGATAGAAGGGACCTCCATGTACAGCATCGAATCCATTCACGCCCGCGAAATCCTCGACTCCCGCGGCAACCCGACGGTCGAGGTCGAGTGCCTCCTCGAGAGCGGCGCGTCGGGGCGCGCGGGCGTGCCGTCCGGCGCGTCCACCGGCTCGCGCGAGGCGCTGGAGCTGCGCGACGGCGACAAGAAGCGCTACGGCGGTAAGGGCGTTCTTTCGGCCGTCAAGAACGTCAACGAGACGATCGCGCCCGAGGTTCTCGGGATGGACGCGCGCCAGCAGGCCGAGATCGACCGCCTCATGATCGACCTCGACGGCACGGACACGAAGGCGAACCTCGGCGCGAACGCGATCCTCGGTGTCTCGATGGCCGTCTGCCGCGCCGCGGCCGAAGCCTGCGCCCTCCCCCTCTTCCGGTACATCGGCGGAACCGGCGCCGTGACGCTGCCCGTGCCGATGATGAACGTCGTGAACGGCGGGGCGCATGCGGACAACCCGCTCGACATCCAGGAATTCATGCTCGTCCCCGCCGGGTTCAAGACCTTCCGCGAGGCGCTTCGGGCCGGGGCCGAGATCTTTCACACGCTGAAGGGAATCCTCAAGGACAAGGGCCTCGCGACGGGCATCGGCGACGAGGGCGGGTTCGCCCCGAACATCGAGTCCACGCGCGCGACGCTGGACCTGCTCGTCGACGCGATCTCGAAGGCGGGCTATCGCCCCGGAGAGGACGTTTTCCTCGCGCTCGACAGTGCGGCGTCCGAGTTCTTCGAGAAGGGCGTCTACGCGCTCGAGGGGAAGAAAATCTCCGCCGAAGCCATCGTCACGTTCTACGAGGGGCTCGTCGCGAGCTATCCCATCCTTTCGATCGAGGACGGCTGCGCCGAGGGCGACAAGCCGGGCTGGAAGCTCCTCACCGAGAAGCTCGGCGCGAAGATCCATCTCATCGGCGACGACAACTTCGTGACGAATCCGAAGATCCTGAAGCAGGGCATCGCGGACGGCATCGCGAACGGCCTTCTCGTGAAGCTGAACCAGATCGGCACGATCACCGAGACGCTCGAGGCCGTGCGGATCGCGCAGACGGCGGGATACGTCACGGTCATCTCCCACCGCTCGGGCGAGACGGAGGACACGACGATCGCCGACCTCGCGGTCGCCGTGAACGCGGGCTTCATCAAGACGGGCTCTCTTTGCCGCTCCGAGCGCGTCGCGAAGTACAACCGGCTCCTGCGCATCGAGGAGGATCTCGCCGAGACGGGTGTCTATCCGGGCCTCGCCGCGAAGAAAGGCTGACGTCCGCGCACATTTCGCGCGAAAATGGTCCGTGCGGTTCGAACGAATCGTCGGTGGCAAGGGCGCTTCCGGCGTCGCGGGGGTGAAGCGGCTGCCGGCGGCGCCGCGTCTCGAGGAGTCGCGTCCGCTGCCGGAGCTCAGGCCCGACACCCCGGCACCGGCCTCCGGCGCGCGCCCGGACGCCCCACACGTCAAGCCCACGTCCTACATCGCCGTCTCGCTCCTCTTCTCCGTCGTCGTCTTCGCGTTCTTTCTCCTGAGCCCCGGCGGCTTCCTCAAGGTGAGAGAGCAGCGTAACCAGCTCGCAAAGATGCAGGTCGCGGTCGCGCAGCTGGATGCGGACAACCGGAAGCTCGAAGCCGAAGTTGCGGCGCTGAAGAGCGATCCCCAGGCGGTCGAGAAGATCGCCCGCGAAACGCTCAACCTCGTGAAGCCCGGAGAGATCGTCCTCATCCTGCCTGAAGGCTGGCAGGCCCGCGTCAAGCCGCCCGAGAGCGAGGCGGCGGCTCCGGCGACGGCCACGCCGCCGCTCGGGGAGGGGCCGCGCCCCTGATCGACTAGGCGACGCCCTTCAGGGCCTCGGCCACCTCGGTCGCGTGTATGGAAGCGTTCACGTCGTCGAGAATCTTCGCGATCTTCCCTTTCGAATCGATGAGAAACGTCTTCCGTTTCGCGAAACCGAGAAGGCCGTCCACGCCGTATGCCTTGATGACCGCGCCGTCGGCGTCGGCGAGGAG
>PLZI01000101.1:0-8914 GCA_003152095.1 Acidobacteriota bacterium
TTGAGGAAGGGCACCGTGGCCTTCGGCTTCGGCGCCACGAAGGTCTCCTTCGGGTCGGCCGCGAGCTCCCAGCGCCTTTCGGCGATGTTCCGGTTTTCGTCGTCGGTTCTCTCGCGGAGCTCGTCGGCGAGCGTCACGACTTCCTTCGCGTACCGCGCGACGGTGTCGGCGAGAGGATCGAACGTGAACGGCAGAGTGCCGGCGCTCGCGAGGCGTAGGACGACGCGGCCCGCGGTCTTCGAAAGCGCGACGCCGTAGGCGAACTCCGGATCGACGAAGCGCGAGAAGTAGTCGAAGGAGTCGTAGATCGAGTGGTACGAGCCGCCCGCCGACTCGCCAGAGAAGCCCAGGTTGAGAGACGCGATGCCGAGATGCTGAAGGAAGGGCGAGTAGTCGGACCCGGAGCCCAGCGCCTCGAGCCTCAGGCCCGGGCGCTCCTTCGCGTCCTTCTTTGCCTCGGGCGAACCCCGAACGAACCGGCGCGCGCGCTGCCGCTCGGCGATGCTCACCTTCGTTTCGGGGTCGACGACGTCGCGCGCGACCTCGTCCACGAACCGCTCGAGCGTGTGCGAGCCGGCCGCGCCGAGGAACCCGCGGCCATTGCTGTCGGTGTTGAGATACGCGACCGCCTTCTTCGAGAGCTCCTCGGCGTGCGTCTCGACCCACTCCGTCGAGCCGATCAGGCCCGGTTCCTCGCCGTCCCACGCCGCGTACACGATCGTGCGCTTCGGCTTCCAGCCGGACTTCACGAGCGCCCCGAGCGCCTTCGCCTCGGAAAGCTCGGCCACAAGGCCGCTGATCGGGTCCTGCGCGCCGTTCACCCACGCGTCGTAGTGGTTGCCGCGCAGGATCCACTCGTCCGGAAGCTCCGAGCCCTTCAGCACCGCGATGACGTCGCGCACCGGCTCCATCCGCCAGTCGAACTCGAGCTTCAGGTGCGCCTTCGCGGGGCCGGGCCCGAGGTGGTACGTCACGGGCAGCGCACCGCGCCATGCCTCCGGCGCGACGGGGCCTCCAAGCGCTTTGAGGAACGGAAGCGCGTCCGCGTATGAGATCGGCAGCACGGGGATTTTCGTGAGCGTCGGCGCGTCCTTGCGGTCGAGGCGCTTCGCGTCCTTCGTCGCACCCACGCCGGGCGTGAGCGGATCGCCCGGAAAGACCGGCATGTCCGCAACCGAGCCGCGCTGCGCCCCGTGCTCGTTTCGGAATGCGCCCTTCGGGTAGACGTCGCCCTCGAAGTAGCCGTCATCGCGCGGGTCGGAGTAGATGAGGCAGCCCAAGGCCCCGTGCTCCCCCGCGACCTTGGGCTTGATGCCGCGCCACGAACCGCCGTAGCGCGCGAGGACGATCTTGCCCTTCACGTCCACCCCGCGCGTCTCGAGCTCCTCGTAATCCTTCGGCACGCCATAGTTCACGTAGACGACTTCGGCCGTCACGTCGCCGTCGATGGAATACGCGTTGTAGACGGGAAGCTGCTCGCTCTTCTGCCCCGACGTCGCGTCTTCGGCGAGCGCCGGTTCCGTCAGAGAGGCCGTGAACGCCGACGGCGCGACCAGCTCCAGAAGGCGCGTCTTCGGCACCGGGAAGAGGACCAGGAATTCCTCGATCCGCGTGTCGAAGCCGAAGGACCGGAAGAGCGACGCGAGGAACTCGGAATTCTCCTTGTCGTACGGCGAGCCCACGTGGTGCGGGCGCGCCGTGAGGCGTTTCATCCAGGCGCGCTGTTCCGCCGGGTCGAGGGCGGCGTCGAACGCCGCCTCGAGCGCGCGCTCCGCGCCGGTGCCCGCCGCGTCGAAGCCGAGGAGCCGCGCCGTGGCGGGCGCCTCCACGGCGAACGCCGGAGGGGCCGGTGCGAGGGCGATGAAAAGCGCGAGAAGCGCGCCCAGAGATCGCTGGAATCGGTGCATGAATCCTCCCCGGGAGCGGGAGGATAGCGCGTCAGTTCCCGCCCGGCCCCCACTGGACCGCTCCGGCGAAGCGCGGCTCCTCTCGGATTCCGTCGAGACCCGTCAGGCTCTGCCCGGCCCGACTATTTCGAGGCGAGCAGCTTCTGGACGCGCGCCGAGTACATGGCGAAGATCTTCTGGCCCACGGGCGTGTTCTTCGCCACCCACTCCGCGTTCTGGAACGCGAGCGGGGACACCTCGCGGCGGAGCTCCGCGAGGTACGGGGCGACGCGGGCGTAAAGGAACATTCCCTCGCCGCTCGATTCCATGAAGTAGTCCGCGTTCACGATCCCGTGCTTGATCGTGCCGTAGACCATCTCCCAGTACGTCGTGGTCTGGCGCCACGCCGCGTTGAGAGGGTGGTCGGCCTTCGTGAGGGCCTGAACGTCGGCGAACGACTTCGGCCAGAAGTCCCGGTTGATCGCGTTGCGCGACTCGCGCATCACGGGCTCGCGGCGAAGCTCGTAGGCGCGGAACGCTAGCTCCGCGTCGTGGTGGTCGGGGTGGTCTTTGCTCATGGAACGGGACTGTAGCGCACCGCTCGCCTGCGTGCGCGCAAAGGTTGAAGCGCCGGGCGAGGTCGTACGCGCGAGCTCAGCCGCGCATCGGCGTGTAGCCCGTGCAGAAATGCTCGACCATCTTCAGGTCGACCGTGGGCCGGGGCGTGTGTCCGTTCGAGCGCAGGCGGAAAATCTCGAAGCGCACGCCCGGCCGCGCGATCGAGCGCACCTCGAGCCGGTGGATCGCGTCGGGCGTGACCGCGTAAGCGCCGCACTCCTCGCAGTCCACCGAATACCCGCGCTCGGCGGACGCGAAAAGGGTGTCCTCTTCCCCCACCGAGGCCGGAAAGCCGCAAAGGAAGCACGCGCGGGAGGCACTTTCTGGCGTCGTGGCCATCGTGGAGCGGAGTCTACGCCCGGCCCAAGGCATGTTACGTTTCCACCATGAAGAAGACCCCCGAAGGCTTCGCCCTGCTCCTGCCCGTCCTCGCCTTCGTCCTCGCGCGTTCGCCCCGCGCCCGCGCGGCCGAATCGGCCGGCAAGATGTCCTATCCTGAGAGCCGCACGGGGGACGCCACGGACATCCTGCATGGCGTTTCGGTGAAGGACCCGTATCGCTGGCTCGAGGACGTGAAGTCCCCCGAAGTGCAAGCCTGGATGAAGGCGCAGGACGACCTTGCACGCCAGCGCCTCGCGTCCCTGCCGGGTCGCGACGCGATCGCCGCGCGGCTGAAAGAGCTCCTGTACGTCGACAGCGTCTCGGCCCCGCAGCACAGGGGCTCGCGGTACTTCTTCACGCGGCGGCACGCGAACAAGGAGAAGAGCGTCGTCTACTGGAAAGAAGGCGCCGACGGCGCGGAGAAGGTGCTCTTCGACCCGAACGGCTGGAGCGCGGACGGCAGCGCCTCCCTCGGCGGGTGGCAGGTTTCGTGGGACGGGGCGAGCGTCGCGTATCAGAAGCACATCAACAACTCCGACGAGGCGACGCTCTACGTGATGGACGTCGCGACCGGAAAGGTCTCCGACATCGACGTCATCGAGGGCGCGAAGTACGCGGGCGCGTCGTGGACGCCGGAGGGCTGGGCCTTCTACTACACGTGGCTGCCGGTGGATCCGAAGGTCCCGACGCCCGACCGGCCCGGATACGCCGAAGTGCGCTTCCACAAGCTCGGCACCGAACCGAAGACGGACGCCGTCGTGAAGGAGAGGACCGGAGACCCGACGGCTTTCCAGAATGCGGAACTGTCGCGCGACGGGCGCTTCCTGTTCCTCGTCGTCTCGCATGGCTGGACGTCACAGGACGCGTGGTTCCGCGACCTCGCGGCAAATCCGAAGACGACGGCGTGGACGCCGCTCGCGGTGGGCATCAAGGCGCACTTCGATGCCGAGGCCTTCGACGGGAGGATCTTCGTCAAGACGGATCACGGCGCGCCAAAGGGCCGCATTTTCGCCGTCGATCCCGCGAAGCCGGAGCGCTCCCTGTGGAAGGAGATCGTCCCGGAGCGCAGCGACGCGACGCTGGAGGGCTACGAAATCGTGGGCGGCCGGCTCGCCCTCAACTACCTGAGAAGAGCCGCGAGCCTTCTCGAGATCCGCGAGACCGACGGCAGGCTCGTGCGCGAGGTCCCTCTCCCCGGCATCGGGACGGTCGGCGGCCCCGTGGGCCGCGACGACGAGGACGAGACGTACTTCTCGTTCACGTCGTTCACGACGCCCACGTCCATCTACAAGACGTCCGTCAAGACCGGCGCGACGTCCCTGTATTTCCAGGTGAAGGTTCCGGCCGATCTCACGCCTTACACGGTCTCGCAGGTGTTCTATCCCTCCAAGGACGGCACCCGCGTCTCGATGTTCCTCGTCCATCGCAAGGACATGAAAAGAGATGGCTCCGCGCGCGGCCTTCTCGAAGGCTACGGGGGTTTCCAGGTGGCGCTCACGCCCGCGTTCAGCTCTTCCGTCATTCCGTGGCTCGAGAAGGGNNGACTTCATCGCAGCCGCCGAGTATCTCGAGAAGGAAAAGTGGACCTCGGCCGCGCGCCTCGTCCTCCGGGGCGGATCGAACGGCGGGCTCCTGATGGGCGCGCTCATCACGCAGCGGCCGGATCTTTTCCGCGTGAGCCTCTGCGGCGTGCCGCTTCTGGACATGGTGCGCTACCACCTCTTCGGCTCGGGCAAGACGTGGATCTCCGAATACGGCTCGGCGGACGACGCGGCCCAGTTCCAGGCGCTCCACGCGTATTCGCCGTACCACCACGTCAAGGCCGGGACGAAATACCCGGCGGTCCTCATCCTCTCGGCCGACAGCGACGACCGCGTGGACCCGATGCACGCGCGCAAATTCGCGGCTCTGCTTCAGGCGGCCTCGACGGGCGGGCCCGTCCTCCTGCGCATCGAGCAGCACTCGGGACATGGCGGCGCGGACCTCGTGAAGGCGGCCGTCGCGCAGCGCGCGGACGAGTACGCCTTCGCGCTCTCCGAGACGGAATGGACGGCCGAGGCGCCGAAGGCCGCGCAAGAACACTGAGGATGTCCGATTCGTCACGTACCCTCGCCGCCGAGGTCGCCCGCCGGCGTACCTTCGCGATCATTTCGCACCCGGACGCGGGCAAGACGACGCTCACGGAGAAGCTGCTTCTCTACGGAGGCGCGATCCACCTCGCGGGCTCGGTCAAGACGCGCCGGAACGCGAGCCGCCACACGACGAGCGACTGGATGGAGCTGGAGAGGCAGCGCGGCATCTCGATCACGACGAGCGTTCTGCAGTTTCCCTACGCGGGCCACCACGTGAATCTCCTCGACACGCCGGGCCACAACGACTTTTCGGAGGACACGTACCGCACGCTCGCGGCGGCCGACGCGGCCGTCATGCTCATCGACAGCGCGAAAGGCGTCGAGCCGCAGACGATCAAGCTCTTCGAGGTCTGCCGCATGCGGCGGATCCCCGTCGTCACCTTCATGAACAAGCTCGACCGCGCGGGCCAGGACCCGCTCGACCTCATGGACGAGATCGAGCGCGTCCTCGGGATTCCGTGCCATCCCGTAACGTGGCCGATCGGCTCGGGCCCGGATTTTCAGGGCGTCTACGACCGGTGGAGCAAGACGCTTCTCGCCTACGAGCGCGGCGAGGGCGTTCGCGGCGAACGTGTGGTCCCCGTCGAGACAGAGTCGATCGATGATCCGGGTTTTGTCGAGACGATCGGCGCGAAGGCCCACGCCACGCTCCGCGAGGAGCTGGACCTCCTCGCCGCGGCCGGAAATCGATTCGACCGCGACACGTTCCTCGCGGGCGGAATCACGCCCGTCTTTTTCGGCAGCGCGATCAACGACTTCGGCGTGGAGCCGTTCCTGAAACGCTTCCTCGAGCTCGCTCCTTCGCCTCTGCCCCGCAAGACCGCGACGGGCGAAGTGGACCCGCTCTCGCCGACGTTCTCCGGCTTCGTCTTCAAGATCCAGGCGAACATGGATCCCGCGCACCGCGATCGGATCGCGTTCCTGCGCATCGTGTCGGGAAAGTTCACGCGCGGCATGGAAGTCCTGAATCCGCGCACCGGCCGCACGCTGAAGCTCGCGAAGCCGCTGCAGTTCCTCGCACAGGAGAGAACGCTCGTCGAGGAGGCCTGGGCCGGCGACATCCTCGGGCTTTGGGACGCGGGCAATCTGCGCATCGGCGACTCGCTGGCCGAAGGGCCGGGCATCGAGTTCGAGGGCATCCCGCGCTTTTCCCCGGAGTTCTTCAACCGCGTCGTCATGCTGGATCCCGCGAAGAGGAAGCAGCTCAAGAAGGGCCTCGACCAGCTTTCCGAGGAGGGCGCCGTGCAGGTCTTCCACGACGCCGAGCGGCTCGAGCGGGATCCCGTCTTAGGGGCGGTGGGTGTGCTCCAGTTCGAGGTCATCCAGCACCGCCTGCGCTCGGAGTACGGCGCGGAGATCTCGTATGTGCGACTGCCGTTCGCGCTCGCACGCTGGGTCGAGGGCGAGGACTTCGACCGCAGGCGCTTCGACGACCCGCCGAGCGTCGCCTGCCTCGTGGATCTCGAAGGCCGGCCGCTCGCCCTCTTCCAGAGCCCGTGGCACCTCGAACGCGCCGAGCGCGAGAACCCGAAGCTGCGCTTCATCGCGGCCGTCCAGCCGGGGCGCGCGAAGGCCACGGCGTAGATGTCCCGAAGGAAGGTCTGGGCTGCGGCCGCGGCGGCCGCCGCTTTGGCCCTTCTGGGCGTCTGGCTCTTCAACAACGCGTCGCTNNTGGAAACGACGCGCGCGGCGCTCCGCAAGCGCGACGCCGGCGCGCCCGGCGAACCCGAAGGCATCGCGGCGTTGCGCGCGTGGGCGTGGAAGGATCTCGACCGGGTCGCTCTCGTTTCGTTCGACGTCGAAGGGAAACCGGAAATAAAGAGAATAAAGAAAAATCTCTTAGAAAGATGGGAGCTCAGGGGTACGGCCGTCTTCGTCGTGGATGGGTTTCGCGCCGACGGTGCGCGCGTCGAACGGGCGGCGAGAGTCTCGTTCGTGCTCCAGAACGTGGACGCGCCGGCCGCCGCCCCCCTTACCTTCGAAGAAAATCCCTCTTCTTTCTCCGTCTCTCTCGTCTCCTCCGAAGCAGACCGTGTCGAAGCCCGCCCCCGCTTCCACGACGCCACCCTCGCGTCCGGCCTCGGCGCCCCACGCCACGATCCGCCGCAGAAACTGACGAACCGCCTCATCGACGGCATCTGGCCGGGCTCGGGCGTCGCGGTGCTGGACTTCGACCAGGACGGCGACGAGGACCTTTTCGTGGGAGACGGCGTGCGGTCGATCCTCTACGAGAACGACGGCAAGGGGCATTTCATCGACGTGACCGTGCGGGCGGGCCTCGCCGCATCGGACTCCACGGGGATCGCGGCCACGGGCGNNTCCGGCGTCGTCACGTCGGGCCCGACACGCTCTCTCGCTTTCGCGGACGTGAATGGCGACGGCAACCTCGATCTCTTCATCTGCGGCACGGGCGACTACTACGGGCAGATGCCCGATCCTCCCTTCGACGCGAACGACGGCAGGCGCAACTACCTCTTCCTCGGCGACGGGAAGGGCCATTTTCGCGACGCATCCGCGGAATGGGGCGTCGAGAAGCCGACGCGCTGGTCGCTCTCGTGCCTCTTCGCGGATTTCGACGGGGACGGCCGGCCGGACCTCATCGTGACGAACGACTTCGGGCTGAAGAACCTCTACCGCAACGTGGACGGCAAGCGCTTCGAGGACGTGACGAAGAAGCTCGGCGCCGAAGACCGTGGCTACGGGATGTCGGCCGCGTGGGGCGACTTCGACGGCGACGGCCGCATGGACCTCTATACGACGGGAACGTACACGCAGTGGGGGTTCCTGCATGAATATCCCGGCCTCCCCGTGCCGCTCCCCGGCAGGATCTTCCGGCCCATCGCGATCTCGTGGATGGAGAAGATGTGCCGCGGCAATTCGCTGCTCCTGAGGACGCCGAAGGGGACGTTCGAGGACGCGACGGCCCGCTCCGGCGCGGGCCGCGCCGGCTGGAACTGGAGCGTGGCGGCGGCCGACCTCGACAACGACGGCAACCTCGACCTGTACGCCACGAACGGCATGTGGGACGACGGCCGGGAGCACGACCGCGAGCTGGAGTTCTGGTGGGAGACGCTCGCGTACTGGGACGATTACATCGAAATGAAGAAGACGTTCGACCGGAAAGGCGCGGGCGTCCAGGGTATCGAGCGCGATGCGTATTTCCGGAATCGCGGCCCAGGGAGCAGTCCGCTCCGCCCGCTCTTCGAGGAACGGGCTTTTCTCGACGGCCTCGACCTCCAGACGAACGGACGCGCCGTCGTGGCGTTCGACGCGAACGGCGACGGCGCGCTGGATCTCTACGTGCGGTCCGTCCAGGCGCCCGAGGCTCTCTTCCTCGGAAGCCGCAAGAACCCGGACGCCGAGCATTTTCTCAGGCTCCGTCTGAAGGGAACACGCGGAAGGGACAACAGCGACGGCCTCGGCGCGCAGGTCATGGCGACGCTGCCCGGAGGGCGTGTGCTCGTCCGGGAGAGCGGCTACGCGAGCGGCTATCTCGCGACGGGCAGCCCCATCGTCCACCTCGGGCTCGGCTCGGCCACGCGACTGGAGAAGCTCGTCATCCGCTGGCCTTCCGGTTTCGTACAGGAGCTCGGGCCGATCACGTCGATCGACCGGACGCTCACCGTGGACGAGGCGCGCGGTTTCCGGTAACTTCGCACCCGTGAACGAGACTCCGTCTCCGGCGTCCCTCTCCTACGACGTCGTCGTGATCGGTGGCGCCATTTCGGGCGCCGCGACGGCCGTCCTGCTTCGCCGCCGCATGCCGGACGTGAAGATCCTCGTCGTCGAGAAGGCACCCGCCTTCGACTGGAAGGTCGGCGAATCGACGGTCGAGATCTCGGCTTACTTCCTGACCCGCGAGCTGAAGATCTACGACCACCTCTCGCGCGAGCAGCT